>NZ_CP081903.1:4739119-5052921 GCF_020091405.1 Bacteroides cellulosilyticus | reverse complement strand
AAGTTGGCGTTGATAGAGCGTTTTAAACAACATGCCGGAGTGAAAGAAATTCTGTTATCAGATGTCGGTTATATGCAAGGGATGTCGGGCAATGGATTAACGACCGAAAAGGGAAATGAGAACTCCTGGATTGATATTAGTGTCATGGCTGTACCCGCCAATTTCTTCTCTTTCATGAATATTCCCATAGAACAAGGAAGACTTCCTCAAACGGAAAAAGATATTGTGGTAGACAATGTCTGGCAGGAGATGCAGAAGAAAGATGTAATCGGTATGAACTTGTATAGCGGTAATACCGATTACACAATCTGTGGAATATCCGCACCTTTTCAGGCCAATGTATATAACCGAAGTAGTGGATATGCTTTCCTGCCTTATGATTCTTCAGTCTACATAGGCCACTGCTACATAAAGAGTCATCCGGGCCGGCAAAAGGAAGTAGCCCGATGGATTGAAAAAGCCTACCGTGAGATGCTTCCTGAAAATATAACTTATCAGGCTAAAACATTCCTGGATGATATCCATGTTTTGCAAGCTCTTGAGTACAATCTGAAGGACATCATTTTGTTCTTTGCTGTTATCAGCATTATTATCACACTATTAGGTGTATACTCCAGTATCACGCTCGATACAGAACGACGTCAGAAAGAAGTTGCTATCCGTAAAGTAAATGGGGCGGATGTTCCGCAGATTATCCTGTTGTTTGCCCGTCTTTATATTATCTTGTTATTGTGTAGTGCCATCGTTGCATTCCCGCTTGTATATGTTGTATTGATGTTATGGAAACAAATGTATACGGTATTCTTTGACTGCGGTCTGCTTTTCTGGCTCTGTATATTCCTGATTGTTACTTTTATTACAGGCTTTACAATACTTTTCCGTATCTTGCGAATAGCAAGAACCAATCCGGCGGAAGTGATTAAAAACGAATAAGAACAATGATATTACATTATTTGAAAGTTGCTCTACGAAATCTGCTGAAGTACAAGACTCACAGTTTCATTTCCGCCCTTTGCCTGGCAGTGGGAATCGTATGCTATACCATTGTATGCTTTTTCATGCAGGAATGGGCCAAACTTGAAAACTTACCTGACAGCGAGCGACGGATAAGAATAACAGTCAACCAGAAACAAAATTCTCTTTTTCGAACCAGTGAAATAAAGCGACTGGAAGAGCAATCTATCAGTGGTTTAGAATGCCTGACCATACAATCCTTTAACAATTCTACGGAAATAGAAGTCATTGATAACGAGCAACGTAACTTACCTTTTCTGATAGGCTATAGAGGGGTTAACAGTAACTTTTTCTCCTATAACAACAGAAAATTGCTACATGGCAGCCGACTTCCCGAAGCACCTGATGAAGTGGTATTATCCCATAAATTTGCGAGCAAAGCGTACGGCACTGCAAATCCCATTGGAACAACCATACGCCTTGCTAACCCACAAAGTATAGCGGAAAATACAATACAGAGCTTTAAAGTCGTGAATGTAGTGGAAGATAACGGCCTGCAAGACCCCAAAATCGATTGTTATTTCTCCTATGAAATCATGACTTATGACGCCTTGAGTGTAAAAGGTTATCTATCGCCTAAGGCAACCATGGAAATGCTAAATAATAGTCTACAGTCCATAACGTGGCAACGGAATGAGGACACCGTACACCCTTACGCCGCGTTCAGTATGCGGCAGGACAAAGAACTGACAATGGTGCAGTATCTGATACTATTCATAGCCTCACTTATCCTGGTTTCAGGGCTGATTAATTTCCTTAAGTTCATCATTCAGATGTTCTATAATCGTCAGCGTGAAGTGGCGCTTCGCAAGTGTATGGGGTCCGAGATAAAAGGACTGTTCCTGCTCCTTTTTGCTGAAGTATTTTGGATGATGTCCACCGCATTTCTGTTATCTTTGTTTTTAACGGAACTCATGATAAATCTTGCGGAAATATACATTCCAAGCCATGATATGCCTGATTTACCCTTGTCATCTATCTATGTCGTACAGTTCCAAATATATATTGCACTTCTGATGATCTGCATGCTCGTAATATGGTTTCCTATCCGTCGTTTACGGCAAGTGAGCATAATCAGCCAAATTAGCAATAACCGCAGCCGTCATATCTTCCGTTCGGTCATGATGTGGTTGCAGTTAGGCATTGCCATTTTCTTTGTGGGTAGCACACTCGGCGTCAATATGGTGTGGCACGAAGTGTTCGGTCAGGCATACAATCCGCTTACATCCGAAGAAGAAGAAAATATCATTTCCCTGAAAGTGAACACCCAACGTATGTGGCAGCACATAAACCCTATATTATCTGATATTCAGGCATTGCCGGAGTGTATAGAGACACTAACCATGGCAGATGATTTGCAAAGTGGAAATCATTTTATGCGTACCTATAAGAAAGCTGACCAATCGGAGGTCATGATTGCCATAGCAGAGGGGGCTCCGGGTTACTTCAAATTCCTGAACATTCCATTGCAAGGAAAAGAAGTGAATGGAGATGCAGAAGGTACCGTTTATGTCAGCGAGGCCTTCAGACAGCAACTGGATAAGGACAACGTGCAAGACAGAGTAGAGATTGAGGGCCAGAGTTACCGCATCATCGGTACTTTCAAAGAACTCTATAAAGAAACTCAGGGAAGAGTAACCATTGGTTCAGTCTTTTTCCCCAGCAACCATTTCAGGTATTTCTATGTCAAGCTGGCACCGAGTGCAAACGCTACCAAAAGTATCCGGCGCATCACTGAAATTTGTCGTAACTACGTACCCACAACCTTGCCTCTTGAAATCCGCTCCCTATCTGATAATAAACAAACGATGATGGGATCGATGTATATGACACAAGTGGCGATGACAATCCTGGCTGTTGTAAGTATATTATTGGTTGTACTGAGCATCTATTCGGCCATCTCCATGGACACAGTCAGCCGACAGAAGGAAATAGCCATTCGTAAAATCAACGGAGCTACCCCACGGATCATTGCCGGTATATTCGGCAAAGCTTATCTGGTGATTTTCCTGCTGGCTTTTGCGGTTGCTTATCCTTTGGTACGACTGATGCTGCTATCAATAGGCGAAGGTACAGTGAAATGTATACAGGGTTGGGATTGGGGGATTCTGTTATTCTTCAGCGTAGCCTTCATGATATTCCTCACCACCGCATACAAAATTTACCGGATCATGCATATCAATCCGGCCGAGATAATAAAGAATGAATAAACAATATTACTAATTAAAATTATCAGCATTATGATTAAAACAGTAAACCTGCAAAAAATCTTCAAGACAGAAGAAGTGCAGACATGGGCTTTGAACAATGTGAACATCGAAGTGAAAGAAGGCGAGTTCGTCGCAATTATGGGACCTTCCGGTTGCGGTAAATCTACATTGCTGAATATCCTCGGCTTGCTCGATAACCCTTCGGGCGGAGAATACTACCTCAATGGAAAGGAAGTATCCAAATACACCGAAGCACAACGCACCAGCCTGCGTAAAGGTGTCATCGGTTTCGTGTTCCAAAGCTTCAACCTGATTGATGAACTGAACGTATACGAAAACATCGAACTGCCGTTGCTCTACATGGGCATCCCGGCAGCCGAACGCAAACGCCGCGTAGAGACAGCAATGGAACGCATGGCCATTACACACCGGAGCAAACACTTTCCGCAACAACTCTCCGGTGGCCAACAGCAACGTGTAGCCATTGCCCGTGCCGTAGTAGCCAATCCAAAGCTGATCCTTGCCGATGAGCCTACCGGTAATCTGGACTCTAAGAACGGTAAGGAAGTGATGGAACTGCTGAATGAACTGAACAAAGAAGGAACGACCATCGTCATGGTAACCCACTCACAGCACGATGCCGGTTTTGCAGGACGTATCATTAATCTGTTCGACGGACAGGTAGTGACGGAAGTGAGTTTGTAAATAAAACAGACAGTTACATCTCTTTCCGTAACTATCTGTACATCAGAAGGTTTCAAAAGGAGTCACTTTGAGGAGGTCAATGTAGTACTTCGGGGACGTCAAAGTACTGCATTGACCTCCTCAAAGTAGTACCTTGACAACCCCGAAGTACCCTACTAACATTATCATCAAAAAACATGTACATTCTGAAGTTTGTCCTGCGTAGCTGGTGGCGAAATAAATTGTTCGTCACTATTTCTCTTGTCAGCTTGGTTATCGGTATCGCCTGTACCAATCTACTGACAGCCTTCGTCCTATACGAATACAACATCGAGTATAACAACCCCAACCGTGACCGCATCCTCCGGCTGACACAAACACTACCATTTGCACAACAAGAAATGCAGGGAACATTCGTATATCATGAATCTGTCCCCGAAATTATCTCACAATTCCCTGAGATAGAAGCTTCACTACGCACGCAAGCCATCACTCACACAAAAATCCGTGTGGACGACCAAGAATATTCCGAACTGAACCTGCTATCGGCAGACAGCACATTGCCCAAGTTTATCCCCATCGAAACCCTTGCAGGAAAAGTAGAAGAAGCATTGACTCACCCGGGAACCATTGCCATCAGCCAAGCTCTGGCCGAACGTTGTTTCGGTACCACCGACTGTCTCGGCAAGCTGCTGGATATCCCACAATCCGGTGAAAGTGCCTACCGTATCGCCGCCGTCTTCCGCCTGCCACCGCAAAGCATGTTGCAGGCAGACTTGCTCACGCATCTAAACAGTCCCGAAGGAACCACCTGTTCGATACTTCTCAAAAAAGGAACAGATCTCAACGCCTTTCGCCAACGCTTCGAGACAACCGAGCTTCCTACTTTATTAGGCAAAGGGTATTATCGTACCCAGACTTTACAGGAATCCTATTTTACCACTATCACACAAGATAGCAACCAGTGTATCGAGCATCGGCAAAAGGCCCTGTTAAGCGTCGGACTGCTATCTGCTTTATTAATCTTGTTCATCGGTTGCTTCAACTATATCAACCTCAGTTTTTCACGCTTATTGAAGCAAATACGCACCTTGCACATTGAAAGCCTTTTAGGTGCAAGCCACCGTCAAATCCGTTGGCAACTCTTTGCCGATACTTTCCTGATGGTGATTACGGCGTTCTTGTTATCCATTCTGTTGATGAGCGACCTGTTAGCTGTATTCAATGCAACCATATCCGCACATCTGTCGTTCTCCTATCTTTTCTCCGCTCAGGTATTCCCTGTTATCTTGCTGTTTGTCATCATTCTATCCGTTGTTCCGGCAGAATACATGAGCCGGAAGATACAGACCTTGTCCGAAAGCCGTTACCGCAGCTTCTTTACAGGGCGTAAGAAACAGCGCATTGTAGCAGCACTGGTTACCTTACAATTCATGATTTCCATCGGACTGCTAAGTGCTTTTATGATAATCCGTAGCCAAATGGACCTGATAGAGCAGGAGGGAAGCCGCTACAAAGGAATCGTTGAGTTTGGAATCGGTGACTCCCGGCAATCCCCTTTATCTGCTTGGATAGAAGACATTAAATCCATCTCCGGAGTGAAGGCCGTTGTACCGTCCCAATCGGGTCTTTATACCATGAGTATGGCCGTTCCCCGCCAAAATGGTGAGAAGAATGACCTTCTGATGCTTGAACTTTATGAAAACTGTCCGGACTTCCTGGATATATACGATTTCGACTTGCTGGATGCCAAACAAACATTCCATTTATTACTCCGTACCTCTGTGCCGGTCATCATCAACGAGTCCTTCATTCGCTATCTTGTGCCCGAAGGAGAAGACCCGGTGGGACAACCGATCTCTAAATACGTGCCCGAAAAGAGTGAGAAAGGTACTATTATCGGTGTCATGAAAGATTTCAAGAAATATTCGCTCACAAACAATGTGTTTCCACTGAGAATGATTCTGCACGAAATGCCACAAGATAACTATACCACATTGACCTTACGGTTTGACGAACAAGATCGCACAGCAGTTATCAATCATCTTCGCGGATTATGGGAGAAGAAATACCCCGGTACTCCATTCAATTATGAAGCCCCTTATCAGGTACTGATCTCCAATAATCAGGAAGTCACCGACTTTTCCCGCATCCTGCTGATGTATGCATCAATCAGTTTATTCCTCACGTTGTTCGGCATCACCCATTATGCTATCCAGCAACGTATACGCGAAATAGGAATTCGGAAGATTCACGGTGCATCATTCGGGCAAATATTATGGCTTGTCAATCGCCCGTTCCTGTACTACATAGGCATAGCGTTTATACTCATTGTACCCCTGGCCTGCTATCTGATGAATTATTGGCTGCAACAATTTGCTTACCATGTACACATTGGTATTCTTCATTTCCTGCTTCCTTTGTTCTTCACTGTCTGCATCACCCTGCTCACAGTATGCCTGAACAGTTATCGGGCAGCAAGAAATAATCCGGTAGATAGTATCAAATACGAATAACCGTATCCCGGTTAATCTCCAGAACCAGAGACTGAAAATCAATCATCGCATTAAATAAAGCGATATGTGAATAGGAGGAAATCTCATCTGACGGAATATCACATTCCGTCAGTACCCCCTGTTCCAACAGCAATGCACGTTTTGTGCCTTTCAATAAGGGAGTCCTCGGCGTATACCAGACTCCCTCTTTTTCTAACGCCACATTAGCAATGGAAGTATCCGTCAAAAGATTGTTTCTGACAATCAATACATCATCCTGATTGCCGCGCAGGGCATACAATGCTTCCAGTTCCTTCCGGTCCGTACTTTTGTAGCGATAATCAATCGTATCCGAACCGACCAACCGGAGTGAACGTACAGTCCTCATTGTATAAGCGGAAAATGCCACTTCACATACTTCTCTGCCATAAACTACCCGGCATTTATAAAAACCGCTTTCAGGACAATCCCCTGTATAATCCAGAATATCCAGTTGATCCGCCATTCCGAAAACCGCCTGTCTCGTTTCATTCATCCTACGGTTGTGATGGGCAAGGTTCTGCAACTTACCGTCACGTACTTGTATCGTTTCAATAAATCGGCACATATATTTTCTGTTTCATTTCTTCATATTCACTGCGGGCGTCACTCTTGAAAGTAATGCCACCACCGCTTTTAAAATACATTCCGTCCGCCTCTTGCTCCACAAAACGTATCATCACGGCACTATCCATATTGTCTCCATCGAAATATCCGGTTATTCCCGTATAGAATCCCCGTTCATATCCTTCAGCTTCACGAATAATCTGCATCGTCTTCTTTTTGGGTGCACCGGTAATAGAACCGGCAGGCAACATACTGAAAAGAATATCACCTAACTGCCGTTTGTAATCTTCTGGAAGTTTACCGCATATCTCCGAACTGGTCTGCAATATCGGTCCCCGATTTGTCTGCAACACATCTATATAGCGATAACGCTCCACCCGGACATGAGATGCCACAATACTCAGATCATTCCTGATCAGATCCACAATCGTAGCATGTTCCGCCGCTTCTTTCCCGTCGTTCATCAAGGTTTGTACGGCATCGGGCAGGGTAGCGTCTATCGTACCTTTCATGGGATAAGAGCTGATAATCCCTTTCTTTATCCGAACAAAAATCTCCGGAGAGAAAACTACAAAACGATTCTTTACCCATACTTTATATAAAGCACGGGAGTTGCAATATATATCCTTTAAAGTCAGATTGGTTTGTACCGGAGTCCGGCAAGTTAAATTCGTAAGAAAGCTGTTTCCGGCAAGAATATTCTTTTTCACATGTCCGAAAGCACGACTATATTCCCGGAAAGAAACAGGCTGGGAGATCCATTCTATCTGTTCCGGCAAACTCTCCGGAAGCAATTCATCCGTTAAACCGGCAACTGCTTCATTCGTAAATCCATTCAGGTTATATATCAACTCCTCCGGTGAGACCTCTGCCGTCTCTTCCACATAAACCTGTTCCTGCGAATAATCAATCAGAAAGACAAACGACTTTGAACAGCCTGCCAGCATATTCATGCGTGCGATTGCTTCCTGCTTACTATATAGTTTCATACATCTATTTTCGTTTAGCAGGAAGCAAAGGTAATAAAAAAACTATTTCCGTGCCGCCACTGCCAGCAATACTCCCAGCACAATGCCCAGCAATGCCGCAAACAATACGCGCATATCCGGCGGAAGCATGAAAGTAATGGTGTGTGCAGGATACCAGAAGAACGGGATTGTCTTCTTAAAAACGAAGTTCCATTGAACGTTCCAGTTCAGTCCGGTGATGATTTTCGTCATCGGGATAGGAGTGATAAGACTCTTAATAGAACCGCCGCACATCAGGATATGCGTATCTGTTATTTTATGGAAAGTCATGAATACCGGAGCAAAGATTGTGTTCATCGTTACCGATATGGCCAGCGCCACCAGCACCTTATCGAGAGACATCGCCTCACTTGTAAACGTTGCGACAGCATTTGCCATTCCCATATACTCCATGAACTGCGGCACACCTTTTGAAAAGATAATCATAGCGGCATTGATACCCATACCGAGTATGCCCCATACCACCATGCGCGGAATAATACCGAAACCCTTCCGGTTGTACACTCCCGCACTGATTCGTAATCCCAGCACTTCGCCCAACGAAGACAGAATGGCAAACTTCAGAAAACTCATCACCATGCCGTGTGCAGCATTGAACGACTTATACCAGTCATAAACCGCGTCACTCAAAAAGAAGGGTAGAAAGACTACCACCACCAGAATAATAAACAGGAAATCTTGCTTTTTCATTGAAAAGACGTGTTTTTCATTAATAATGCGGCAAACATACTAAAAAACTTTCAATATCAAAGCAAGATGATAAGAAAAACTGTAAATTTGTAACAAAAGACACATCGCCGATCTATTCTTATTAGCAGAATCACAGTTTCAGCATCTTCTTCTCCCTTTCCAGATCGTCACCATTCAGGTGAGGGGAGGGCACCGTACACGTTTTTATATAATCCCCGCCCCGGCATGTATATTCAAAATAGACCTTTTGCTCCGATGTCAGTTCTTCCTCGGTCAGCAGTCCGCCTTTCAGTTCTATAAAATCATCCATGCTGGTGCTATCGGAATATTTCACGAAAACAATCCGCCGGGCTATCGGATTCCGGTTATAGTCCAGACTCAGGTAAAGCCCTTTCAGCATAGACGGATAGTCGTACATGGGCAGTTGCAGATAGATGGTGAATAATGCAAGCTGCGGAACCTCCCTTTCGTTGAAGATGATATATGCATTCTGATGATTATTTAATAACCCGATCCCCCGGTGCGTTGTGTTGTAAGCGCTCATATGAGTCACCTGTACATAGTCATTGTTTTCGGAGGCACTAATCAGATACGGTTCCATCTTCAGACAATCGCTCGAAGACGAAAGACTATAACTTATATATATACCACTATAATTATACACTTCCTGTGCCGAATGATTCATCTCTTCGGTCAACATTCTGACGAATGGAATTTCCTTCTGGTTACCGGTTGTCACGGGTTCCAGTTCCAGCAACTGCCCTTTCATTTCAGTAAGGTTACCGAGCAAACGTTTCTTCGAAACATTATTCACCTGAGACAGGGCATAGTCCAATGCTTCTTCTTCCGTCATTCCTTTCTTTACCGATCTTGCAAAGGTGGGCAGCACACTTGAATAGAGAGAAGACAGCACACTGGCAGGCATATTCGTTTTGTCAGCTATATCTTTCATTTTCACCCCTTTATTACGCAGATCTTCTATCCGCTTATATATCTCTAATAATTCCTCCATATTTTGTAAGTGTTTTTGGTTTTTAATTTGCAAAGAACACCCACTTGTGTTATATTCCGGTTGCATAAATGTTACATTAACGTTACTTTATTTTCTATCCGATAATTAAATGTATTAATAATAAATATTCATTTTTTCTGTAACATCATCCTTCTACTTTTGCCCTCGAAATCAAAAGAGAATAAAATGAAAACAATTACCGACATTAAAACGGAACTACTTTCAAACAAGAAAATATCCGATCTTGTATTCATACTTTGGGCAGGAGGTGCAGCGCTTCTTTCGTACTCCTTAGTATATGCGCTTCGCAAACCTTTCACCGCTGCTACCTTCGACGGACTGGATGCCTTCGGATTGGATTATAAAGTACTGGTTACCATCGTCCAGATTCTGGGCTACCTCATCGCCAAGTTTGTCGGTATCAAGTTGATCTCCGAATTAAAGAAGGAGCACCGCATGAAGTTCATCCTGGCTTCCATTCTGGTAGCGGAACTCTCCCTGTTTCTCTTCGGACTCTTGCCCGCTCCTTATAATATCTTCGCCATGTTCTTCAACGGTTTGTCACTGGGTTGCATGTGGGGCGTGATATTCAGCTTCATCGAGGGCAGACGCACCACCGATATTCTTGCCAGCCTTTTGGGTATCAGCATTGTCATCAGCTCCGGCGTGGCAAAATCTATCGGACTGTTCGTTATGAACACCCTGCATGTAGGAGAGTTCTGGATGCCCGCTCTCATCGGCGCCTTTGCCCTGCCATTGCTTGCCTTGCTGGGGTACACCCTGAATCGCCTGCCGCAACCCACCCAACAGGACATTGCCGAAAAGAGCCAGCGTGTCACTCTCAACGGAAAACAACGCAAAGAACTGTTCCGCAACTTCATGCCTGTATTGATCCTCCTGTTCGTAGCCAACCTGCTGTTGGTTATCCTCCGGGATATTAAAGAAGATTTCCTGGTGAAGATTATCGACATGAGCGGACATTCTTCCTGGCTGTTTGCACAGATCGACAGTGTTGTTACTCTTATCATCCTGGCACTTTTCGGAATGATGGTCTTTGTAAAGAGCAATATCAAAGTATTGGTCATCCTCCTGAGTATGGTGGTTGCCGGAACGGCTACCATGAGTTTCGTATCACTCAATTACGATACGCTTCAACTCAGCACCGTGACTTGGTTGTTCATCCAGAGTCTGAGCCTTTACATTGCCTACCTTTGTTTTCAAAGCATATTTTTCGACCGCTTCATAGCATGTTTCAAGATAAAAGGCAATGTAGGATTCTTTATTGTGACGATTGATTTCATCGGATATACCGGTACCGTACTCGTCCTGATGTTCAAGGAATTCTTTAATACAGATATCAATTGGCTCGATTTTTACAACCAGATGTCCGGTTATGTAGGAATAATCTGTACCGTAGCATTCAGCTGTTCTATTGTTTACCTGGTGCAGAGACATAAGAAAGAAGAACTCCTGCGCACTGGGCGTGCGGTAGAAGAGAAACCGGAAATGCTACAATCTGCATTTTCTGTGATGCCCAGCTAAAAAAACAAGGAAAATGGAACACCTTGTTGTAATAAATGATAATTTAGCGGGTTGTATTCAGTTTCCCGGGTGCGTAATCCGCACTTAAAAATCTAAACAGGTAAATAACAACTCATTATAAAATAACAAGTAAACATGAAAAGAATAGAATGTATCATTATGGACTGGGCAGGCTCTGCAGTCGATTACGGATGTTTCGCTCCGGTAGCCGCCTTCCTGAAAGCCTTCAATGAAATAGGCATCAACATCACGATGGAACAAGCCCGCCGCCCTATGGGAATGGCCAAGATAGACCACATCCGCGAACTGTTCAAGATGGACGGAGTAGGCGAGGAGTTTGAGAAACTCTATCACCGCCCCTGGAACGAACAGGACGTAATAGATATGAGCGCCAAATTCGAGGAATACCTTTTTGCTTCCCTGGCAAACTACACCGACCCCATTCCCGGAGTCATTGATACCCTGAATGAACTGAGAAAACAAGGCATCAAAATAGGTTCCACCACCGGCTACACCCAAGCCATGATGGACGTAGTGCTCCCCAATGCAGCCCGCAAAGGTTACACCACCGACAAGTGTGTCACTCCCAACGACCTGCCTGCCGGACGTCCTTTCCCTTATATGATTTACCAAAACATGATCGATCTTGCCATCCCTTCAACAGACTGTGTTCTGAAGTACGGTGATACCATTGCCGACATCAAAGAGGGTATCAATGCTAAAGTCTGGACCGTCGGCGTCATACTCGGCAGTAACGAACTGGGACTAACCCAAGAAGAAGTAGAGCAAATGTCTCCCGCAACGCTCACTGCCCGGAAAGCAGAAGTCAGACAGCGTATGCTTCTGGCAGGCGCCCACTATGTGGTGGACAGCATCGAAGAGCTTCCCCAAATCATAGAACTTATCAATCATAAACTGAATACGAATCATTAATCCTTTTAAATATCAAACCAATATGAAACCCTATTTATTATTAACTCCCGGCCCATTAACCACGTCAGAAACCGTAAAAGAAGCCATGATGACCGATTGGTGCACATGGGACGCCGACTATAACGTACACATTGTAGAAGAAATCCGCAAATCTCTTGTAGCCCTTGCCACCACAGCCACCGATGAATACACTTCCGTACTCTTGCAGGGAAGCGGCACTTATTGCGTGGAAGCTGTTATCGGCAGTGTTATCACTCCCAAGCACAAACTACTTATCCTCAGCAATGGCGCTTATGGTGACCGTATGGGCCACATTGCCGAATATCACGGCATCAACTACGATATGCTTGCTTTCGAAGAAACCGAACAGGTTTCCGTTGACTATGTAGACGATTACCTGTCCAACAATTCAGATATCACCCATGTAGCCGTAGTACATTGCGAAACCACTACCGGTATCCTGAATCCTCTCAAAGAGATTGCTCACATTGTGAAGCTTCACAACAAAAAGCTGATTGTAGACGCTATGAGCAGCTTCGGCGGTGTGCCTTTGGATATGTATGAATTAGGTATCGACTTCATGATCAGCAGTGCCAACAAATGCATTCAGGGTGTTCCCGGCTTCGGTTTTATCATAGCTCGCCAATCCGAACTGTTACACTGCAAAGGTGTTTCCCGCTCACTCTCACTCGATATTTACGACCAATGGGAGACGATGGAAAAAGGACATGGCAAATGGAGGTTTACTTCACCTACCCATGTAGTAAGAGCCTTCAAGCAGGCACTTGCCGAATTGGAAGAAGAGGGGGGAGTAGCCGCCCGCCACAAGAGATATTGCGAAAACCACCGCATATTGGTAGAAGGAATGCGCGCACTCGGCTTCAAAACCTTGCTGCCGGACGAATTCCAGTCGCCCATCATCACCTCTTTCCTTTATCCGAAAGCAGGTTTCGATTTCAACTCTTTCTACACCCAACTGAAAGAAAAAGGTTTCGTCATCTATCCGGGCAAGATATCCCAGGCAGATACTTTCCGCATCGGCAACATCGGAGATGTACATCCTGAAGATTTCGCACGTCTGATAGAAGTAGTCCAACAAACTTCTTACTAATGAATTACCTTTCTAAATCCTCCCTGTGCCTGCTGGCGGTCGTCACTTCTCTGACCGCCACAGCACAGGAAACTCTCTCCGACAAATTACAGTATAAAGTAATCGGCCGCATGCTTATGGATGGCGGTGTTTATCTCAGAAATGACAATCATTTCGGTAACGGTACGGAATTCAATGATCTGCGCATAGGCATGAAGGCCACTTACCAGCGCTGGGACATGAAAGTGGAAATAGGCTATGTAGGCAGCAAGGTTTCTATCAAAGATGCTTTCGCCACTTACACTTCCGGTAAGCATATCATCCAGGTAGGGCAATTCTACGAACCTTTCACCATGGATATGCTTTGCAGCACTTTCGACCTACGTTTCCATCAGTCACCCGGTTCTGTGCTTGCCATGACCAACAGTCGGCGTCTGGGAGTTGCCTACACTTACAATGCTACGCATTATTATGCTTGCGGAGGATTGTTTACCGACAACGATATCAGTAACTTAAAGAATACCTCGCAAGGTTATGCCATAGACGGACGTTTTGTTTACCGACCTGTAAATGAAGCTGGAAAGCTATTGCATCTCGGTATTGCCGCTATCTATCGCACTCCCGATGGTGCTTTGCCGGATGATGATAACAGGAATACCTTTGTCTATAAATCTGCCGGAGTAAGTACTATCGATAATCGTAACCTGATTTATGCGGAAGTGGATAATGCCCGCCATCAAGTGAAGCTGGGTACTGAACTGTTGATCTATTACGGAAAATTCTTCCTTCAAAGCGAATATATCCGTACTCAAGTGAAACGCAGGAATGCTCTTGCCGACTATACCGGACAGGGTGGATATGCACAATGTTCATGGCTCCTGATAGGAGATACTTATGCCTATGATACAGCTCTGGCATGTCCTGCCCGTCCTGTAGGCCGTGCACTCGAACTCTGCGGACGTTTCAATATCGTAGATATGAACGACCGGACTGCGGAAGTATTAGGCGGAGCACAAAAAGATTTTTCTTTGGGATTGAATTACTACATAAACAAGCATATAGGGGTTAAAGTAAACTACAGTTATGTAATCCCCGGAAAACATATCCGGGAGATAAGCGACAAGAATTTTAGTGTATTGCAGGCAAGATTTCAGTTTATACTATAATAATATTTCCTTTCTTAAAGATTATATAATTTAACTCATAACTGCACAGAAATGAATCAATAGATACGCGGACGACGCGGATAATACGGATGAACGCGGATTTAAAAAGCTGCGCTATACTATTAATAAATTAAAGTCCGCGTTCATCCGTATTATCCGCGTCGTCCGCGTACCCATTTTATTCAGAACCTGACAAAAATGAAAGGCTATGGAAAATAATACGTACCTTTACATTTCTTTAATAAAGAAAGAAGAATTAGATATGGCACGACCTATAAAAGGAAGGCTGAAAGCCTGAAATTATATAGCGTAGGGCCCATCGCCCTACATAAGTATATAACCTCGTGTCTGCACCCTGAAAGGGCGTAATCACTTCTTCTTTAAAAACCGTTTTGCCAAATATTTTCGTATAGGCTCATCATACAGTTTCAAGCACAGGTAAGCCAACACTATATTCAAGGCATAAACACATAAAGCAACCTGCCAGGTCTCTCCCAAAGTAAAGAGTTGATTTTTAATCAGCCATGCATAGAACAGATACATGAACGGATAATGTATCACATAAATCGGATAAGAGATATCTCCCAGAAACTTACATATCTGAGTTGACTTTTTATCCGTCGTAGTTCCCGATGCTCCTATCCATACAAGGGCGGGGAAAGCTACGATAATACAAAATGCTTCATAAGCACCATTTGTGCAAATCGGCTCCGCACCTTCCAGATAGGGTACTGAGAACAAAGCAATCAATACAATGGTACATATCCAGAACGCGCCTTTCACCTTCATAGGCTTGAAGTTACGCGACATAAGCATACCCACAGAAAACGGGAACAACATTCTCAATAATCCGCCACCAAAATTTACACCGTCCAACGTCCAGCCCACACCTATATTTCCATAACCGGAAACATCGAAGACTGCGAATAGCGCCAATGCCACTCCTAACAATACAACGAGCACAGTCAGCGCCTTATTGGATAAACGACGGATAAACAAGGCATATAGAATATTACCTACATACTCGAAGAACAACGACCAGCAAGGCCCGTTCAACGGAAACATCTCACCGTTGCCACGAACTTCATAACCTACGCCCGGCATTGCGGGAATAAAGAATATCGTGCAGAGCAGAGACAGCATTATCATGGAGATGCCGATATGCGTTCCATCCCATTGCACGGAGCCCTGAATACAGAATGTAATAGCACCCAGAACAGCCCCCATTATCACCATAGGATGAAGACGTATCAAACGACGCTTAAAGAAATCTTTCATTGTAAGACTCTTATCCCAACGATCATCATAGGCATAGCCGATAACGAAACCTGAAAGGATAAAGAAAAAATCCACGGCTAAATATCCATGATTGAACGTTGTAATCATGGTATCGCTTGCAAAAGCATAGCCTTCGAATATATGATACCATATTACCATAAGAGCCGCTACACCACGAAGTCCGTCCAGAAGATCGTAATGCGCCTTGGTATCCGAAAATGCTGCTGAGGGGGTATTAGACATTTGTTTCTTAGTATTAAGTTAATATTTTCAGATGGCAAAGATACAGCTTGCCATCTGAAGTTTTTTTGCTCAAAAGCAAAAAAGACTGGCGAATACTTATTTTTGGGCACGCACCCGGCTGAGTGTATAAATGGAAATACCCAGAAAAGCAGCCACATACTTCAACTTCACCCGGTTTATCAATCCGGGATAGCGCCGGTTAAACTGTTCGTACCGCTCCTTGGGCGAAAGCTGAAGACGCTCCACAAACATGTGGCTAAGCTCCTTATTTACATTCTGATGCAGGATTCTTCCCCAGTTGGCTATATCGATGTACGTTTCGTAAAGAAGATTCAGCTTGTCTATATGGATGACATAGATTTTGCAATCCGAAAGAGCTTCAATGCTCTCTACTGACGGCTGTTTGTAATACAACGAATCCATACCGAAAGTAATGTCACCTTCCTGGCTGAACCAGGTGGTGGTATCCTGTCCGTTGTGGTGGAACACGGAACGGGCAACTCCCTCTTCAATGAAATAAACCAGACGGTCCGTTACCCCCGAGTGCACTATATAAGTATTTTTGGGATAGTATCTTACCTGCATATCTGCCTGCAATGCCTGAAGTGCTTCATCGGAAACCGAATAAACTTGCCTGATCTTGTTAATGATGTTTTTCATTGAATAGGAATTCAGTATTCTGCTACAAACTTACATAATTTTATCAATTCCTAAAAAAAAGAGACTGCCTTTTGAAGACAGTCTCTTTTCATTTTATCTGATTTCAGGAAAATCCTTATTCAATCACTCCGAGTTCACGGAAACATTTCGTCAACTTCTCAACAGCATAGTCTACCTGCTCTTTGGTGTGAGTAGCCATCAATGCTACGCGTACCAGCGTATCTTGCGGTGCACAAGCGGGCGGAATAACCGGATTAATGAAGATGCCTTCATCAAACGCCATCTTAGTTACGATAAATGTCTTTTCCGCATCACGCACATACAATGGAATGATAGGAGATTCAGTTTCACCGATTTCGAAACCGGCATCACGGAATTTCTTCAATGCATAGTTGGTGATGTCCCACAAACGTTGCTGACGTTCCGGTTCGTTCATAATGATGTGAAGAGCTTCACGGGCAGCAGCCGTAGCTGCAGGCGTGTTACTTGCCTGGAATATATAAGAACGGGCATTGTGGCGCAACCAGTTGATTACCGAAGCATCTCCGGCAACGAAACCACCGATAGAAGCCAGTGACTTGCTGAACGTACCCATAATCAAGTCGATATCATCCGTCACACCGAAATGATCGCAAACACCGCGTCCCTGTTTTCCGAATACACCCAATCCGTGTGCTTCGTCCACCATGATGCTGGCATTGTATTTTTTCTTCAAACGTACGATTTCGGGGAGGTTGGCAAGGTCGCCTTCCATAGAGAAAACACTATCCACCACGATCAGTTTGATAGCATCCGGCTCGCATTTCTGGAGTTCTTTTTCCAGATCGGCCATATCGTTATGTTTGTACTTTAATTGAGTAGAAAAGGAGAGGCGGCGACCATCTACGATGGAAGCGTGCACGCGGTCGTCACAGATAATGTAATCGTTACGTCCCGTCAATTGCGGAATGACACCCTCATTTACAGTAAATCCGGTGGAAAAACAGAGTGCATCGTCTTTTCCGACAAACTCAGCCAGTTCTTTTTCCAACTCTACATGTATATCAAGAGTTCCATTTAATAAACGGGAACCTGCACAACCTGTACCGTATTTATCTGTGGCAGCTTTTGCGGCTTCTATTATTCTTTTATCGTAAGTCAGTCCCGTATAAGCATTCGAACCGAACATCAGGACTTTTTTACCATCCATCAACACCTCAGTATCCTGATGGCTGTCAATTGTGCGGAAATAGGGGTATACGCCCATTGCCATATATTGTTGTGGCAGGTCGTATTTCGCCAATTTGTCTTGTAGTAATCCCATGAAATGTTTATTATATAATATGAAATATTTAACTCTTAATTACAAGCCTTTTGAAAACAGGGGGCAAAGATAGCAAAATATGTGCTTATCTGTTCTTTTTTTACTAAAAAATATATTTGCCTATGGATTAAAGCCCACTCTATGGTTAAAAATTCAAGTATTTGTATTACTTTTGCCATTTATAAAATTGCATAGTGAAACAACCCTTGCATGGACGAAGAAAAAAAGAAAATATCATTCATTATAAATCCGAAATCCGGCACGCAGAGCAAAGAGCAAATCCTCCATTTGCTCGATGAAAAGCTGGATAAGGCAAAGTATGCCCAAGAGGTAATCTATACCGAATATGCCGGACATGCTGTTGAAATTGCTGCACAAAAAGCAAAGGAAAATGTGCATGCTGTAGTAGCTATTGGCGGTGACGGTACGATCAACGAAATAGCCCGTTCGCTGGTGCATACAAAAACTGCATTGGGCATCATTCCGTGTGGTTCGGGAAACGGACTCGCACGCCACCTGCAAATTTCAATGGAGCCCAAAAAGGCAATAGAAATCATCAACGAAGGAATTATAGACGTCATCGATTACGGAAAAATCAATGAAGTGCCTTTCTTCTGTACCTGTGGTGTGGGTTTTGATGCTTTTGTCAGCCTGAAATTTGCAAAGGCGGGCAGGAGAGGCCCTCTTACCTATTTAGAGAAGACTCTGCTGGAGAGCCTGAAGTATCAGCCCGAAACTTACGAACTGGAAACGGAAGACGGTACCTTAAAGTATAAAGCTTTCCTGATAGCCTGCGGCAACGCTTCGCAATACGGAAACAATGCGTACATAGCTCCACAGGCCATGCTGACGGACGGATTACTGGACGTGACCATCCTTGAACCTTTCACGGTGCTGGATGTGCCCTCCCTTTCTTTCCAACTGTTTAATAAGACTATAGACCAAAATAGCCGCATCAAAACTTTCCGCTGCCAGACGCTGCGCATCCACCGTACCAAACCGGGGGTAGTGCACTTTGACGGGGATCCGATGATGATGGGGGAAAACATCGACGTGAAGGTAATCAAAGAAGGATTGCAGGTAATCATCCCCCGGTATGCCGAAAAAGACTCTTCGAATGTATTGCAACGGGCACAGGATTATATAAATGGTCTGAAGCAGATCAATGAGGAGATTGTGCATAAGAATAAGATGATATTGGATAAGAGTAAAGAGCAGATTAAGAAGTTAACGAAAATCTGAGTTTTTATAAAATAAATCTGTATTTTTGCAGGCTATTTATAGCGTGCATGCATTCTGGCAATGCAGCCGAGTATAGTAGAATGTAAATCGTAAAACGTAAATTAAGATGTTTAGATCACACACCTGCGGAGAACTTCGTATCTCCGATGTCAATAAGCAAGTAACGCTGGCAGGTTGGGTGCAGCGCAGCCGCAAAATGGGAGGCATGACATTCATTGACCTCCGCGACCGTTACGGTATCACCCAGTTAGTTTTCAACGAAGAGGTGGATGCCGCACTTTGCGAGAACGCCAACCGCCTGGGACGCGAATTCGTCATTCAGATTACAGGAACGGTGAACGAACGCTTCAGCAAGAATGCCAATATCCCGACCGGAGATATTGAAATCATCGTATCGGAACTGAATGTGCTGAATGCAGCCCTGACACCTCCGTTCACCATCGAAGATAATACGGATGGTGGCGACGATATCCGCATGAAATACCGTTATCTGGATTTGCGCCGTCCGTCGGTACGCAGAAATCTGGAACTCCGCCATAGAATGACCATTGAGGTACGCCGCTACCTGGACAGCCAGGGTTTCATCGAAGTGGAAACTCCTGTACTGGTAGGCTCTACTCCGGAAGGTGCACGTGACTTCGTGGTACCCTCACGCATGAATCCTGGACAGTTCTACGCTTTGCCGCAAAGCCCGCAAACCTTGAAGCAATTGCTGATGGTATCCGGTTTCGACCGTTACTTCCAGATTGCCAAGTGTTTCCGTGACGAGGACCTTCGCGCCGACCGTCAGCCGGAATTTACTCAGATAGACTGTGAAATGTCTTTCGTGGAACAGGACGACATCATCAACCTGTTTGAAGGTATGACGAAATATCTGTTCAAAGAAATCCGCGGTGTGGAATTGGAAGGTCAGTTCCAGCGCATGGCATGGGCGGACGCCATGAAATATTATGGTAGCGACAAACCCGACTTGCGTTTCGGTATGAAATTCGTGGAGCTGATGGATATACTGAAAGGTCATGGCTTCTCTGTATTTGATAGTGCCGAATACATCGGTGGTATCTGTGCCGAAGGTGCCGCACACTACACCCGCAAACAACTGGATGCACTGACGGAATTCGTGAAGAGACCGCAGATTGGTGCAAAAGGTATGGTTTACGCCCGTGTAGAGGAAGACGGAAATGTAAAATCGAGCGTTGACAAATTTTATACGCAGGAAGTACTGCAACAGGTGAAAGAAGCTTTCGGCGCCAAACCGGGTGACTTGATTCTGATTTTGAGCGGCGACGACACCATGAAGACGCGCAAGCAGCTTTGCGAGCTTCGTCTGGAAATGGGTAGCCAACTGGGATTACGTGATAAGAACACATTCGCATGCCTGTGGGTGGTAGACTTCCCGATGTTTGAATGGAGCGAGCAAGAAAACCGCTTGATGGCTATGCACCATCCGTTCACCCATCCGAAAGACGAGGACATTGATTTACTGGATACTGATCCGGCAGCAGTACGTGCCGATGCTTATGATATGGTAATCAATGGTGTGGAAGTTGGTGGCGGTTCAATCCGTATCCACGATCCGAAGTTGCAGGCAAAGATGTTCGAAATCCTGGGATTCACTCCCGAAAAAGCAGAAGAACAATTTGGTTTCCTGATGAATGCATTCAAATACGGTGCACCTCCTCATGGCGGTCTGGCATATGGTCTTGATCGTTGGGTATCTCTCTTTGCTGGATTGGATAGTATTCGTGACTGCATCGCATTCCCGAAGAATAACAGTGGACGCGACGTGATGCTGGATGCTCCCGCAGCACTTGACCCGTCTCAGTTGGACGAACTGAATCTGATCGTAGATATCAAAGAATAAGAGTAGGTTAGTTTGTTGTGAGAGAGTCGAGACGCATCTTCCGTTTTGCGGTAATTGGTACGCTGAATGCCCTGATTATAGCAGCAGTCATCTGGCTGATGATGGATGAACTGGACATCGACTATATGCTCTCTAACATAACTGCTTACGTCATTGCGCAGACTCATAATTTTATCTGGTGCAAGCACTGGATATTTCCTTTGGATGATAAAGAAAAGAAGAGCAACACCTGGAGGCAGGTGTTGCTCTTTTCTATCGCTTTCGGAATGGCGTATCTGGCGCAATTCCTATTCTTGGTAGTGTTGGTCGAAGCACTGAATTGTGATGAATACCTGGCTCAGTTCCTAGGACTATTTATCTACGGAGGCGTGAATTTTATAATGAACAGGAGAATCACATTCCGTTAACACTTTATCAAACTGCGTTTTGCTGCGCTTTATCGCACTTTTATTGAATTGCATTTTAATCGAGGAAGCGTTTCGTCAATCCACCGTATTCATCGATACGACGGTCGCGCAGGAAAGGCCACCAACGGCGTACATTTTCCGAGCGTTCCATATCTATTTCCACTACTATATTTTCCGGACGGTCGTTTCCGGCTTGTGCAAGGAATTCTCCTTGCGGACCTGCTACAAAACTATTTCCCCAGAATTGGATGCCATTTGTCTGCATGGACGGATCGGGTTCGTGACCGACACGGTTAACGGAGATAACAGGAAGTCCGTTGGCTACGGCATGGGCACGCTGGGAGATAATCCAGGCGTTGAGCTGGCGTGCCTTTTCATCATCGGCGTCACTGCTTTCCCAACCGATGGCGGTGGGGTAGATTAATAATTCGGCACCTTTCAATGCCATCAGGCGGGCAGCTTCGGGGTACCACTGATCCCAGCAAACAAGTACACCCAGCTTTCCGAGAGAGGTTTGGATAGGTTCGAAACCTATATCTCCAGGGGTGAAGTAGAACTTTTCATAATAGGCCGGATCGTCGGGGATATGCATCTTGCGATATTTTCCGGCAATGCTTCCGTCACGATCAAAAACAACGGCGGTGTTATGATAGAGTCCCGGGGCACGTTTCTCAAACAGGGAGGTTACCAATACGATTTTATTGGCAGCGGCCAGTTCGGAATAAAATCCGGTGGAAGGACCGGGAATGGTTTCCGCCAGATCAAACAGTTGCGTGTTTTCAGTCTGACAGAAATACAGGGAGTTGTGCAGTTCCTGTAATACAACCAGTTGCGCACCATGCGCAGCACAGGCTTCTATGCTTTTAGCCAGGTTCATCAGGTTCGTACGAAGATCTGCTGTATTGGCTTGCTGAATAATTCCGACTTTTATTTTTCTCATACTCATATTCGTTTTTTGTTTATTTTCATTTTTTGGAGAGACAACTTGACAAAGAGATCAGTTTTAGTATCATATAAGAGAGAGCATTTTATAATAACTTTTTAAGTTCCTCTATATCGGGTAGTGCATTTCTTAATCGTTCTGGCATATCCGAAGCAGTCTTATAAGTAGATACTCCCATGGGATTCATTTCTTACTATTCTTCTATTCCCTCTACTAGTTTGTCCGCAAGTGGGGTTAACTCTAATTCGAGCACACCAGAAGGTATTTCACAACTCTTAAAAAGGAAATTAAGAATAGAGCGTTTAGTGTTGGTACTTGATGAACTAAGTACATAACATCCTTCCGCAATTTTGGTTCTTTCTTTGCCATCTGCTTCATATATCCAGTAATTTTTGGTTGCTAAATATGCCATAGCAGATGGATTTTCGTTATATATAAGGGTGCATACCTGAATGAGCATATTTTTCCAAGTATAGACAGGATGGCGTTCATCCCTATATCTAAAGCCAATGATAGTCCGGCCGGTCAGTTCATATTCATCATCGTCAAAAGATACCAATTCATACTCTTTTTCCAATGGTACATAATTACTTGTAATCATAGGCCATAATCTCATGAAGTTGGAAAGAAGCAATTTCTCTCTTTCCTTTATCTCTGTTAATGTCCATTGGGTACATTGTTTAAGAAAATTAGACAAACAGAAAGCAGAATCCTTATATCCATTTACTTTATTCCCCTTTCTGTCAATATATCCATCTTTCTTGTCTTGAAATGAATGATTGCTATAAGCAATATTAAATCCGGTCAATGTCAAATTGGCAAATGTATGCAAATAATCATCGTAGATTTGCTGCCATTGTTCGCCTAAGGCTTGTTTCCATTGAGGGGTCAATGTTTGAGGCATGATATGTTCAATGGTTATTCGCCCTTCTTTCATTTTTTCAACAATTTGGTCATCTGCTTCCGGACTATTCTCATTCTCCATTCTCTCAAAAAGGAAAAATCGATAATCACTTGGTATTCTATAAATTTGGCGCTTGCTAAAATATTCTTTTACTTCATTATCCAATGGAAATTTAGCCGTTCCTTGCTTATTTAGCAAAATATAGTTCATTATCTGCGAATAAGAACTTGTTAGTTCATTTCTTCTATTTTCATGCCGCTTATATATTTTCATAATGTCCGAGTGCAACAATGCAAAAAGTTTCTGCATAGCATTAGCTGGATAGTTACAAATGATACGTCTTGCCCAATAATTCTCGATTGTGTCAAGCACAGTATATATTTCAACCTCCACAAAGTCGTTCTCTGTCGCATAGTTCAAGAACGCCAACATAAACGGTAAGTGTACTGTTGTACCGATATTAACTATCTGCTTTAACTTTCTATCTATACGTGGCTTTCCAGTCTCACCTTTAAGTTGGCGATAATAACGTGCAAATTTGAGCATATCACTCAACAAGGCTTCTCTTTCAAGCCCACTTCTTTCATCGTAAGTCTTGAAATCAAAATATAACTCTTGAATATTGCTAATTTCATTTTTCTTTACGGTAAGATAATCACGAATAAACATGGTTGGTTCTCCATCAGTCAACTTCTCAATCTTACTCCAATAAGTATGATAATAGTTTTCTTGTTCTTCCGCCGTCAAAGACATCAACAAGTAATTTCTAACTTTGTCAGCTTCTTCCAAATCCTTCCCACAAGAATTGAGAGACTCAAAAATTAACTGAGGATTATCTCTCGAATCTAGACAGATATCAATGATAGTAAGACGTTCTATTGATTCAATCAACTCAGCAAAGGTAAGTTCACTCACTTTGATAAGTTGATAGAAAAGGCGATAGTTGGCTGTAACGCCGGAGTCAGATATAAATTCTTCAACGTTGTTTGTAAAAAGTGCATCATATGCCTTCATATCATCTTCAATAGGACGAAGTTTTATTTGTCGGTCTATACGCCTTCTGATTGCATAGAGGTAATTCTTCTTAACCTCTTCCAAATCTTCGTTACCTTTCAACATATCTCCATTAACTACAGCATTTATACCTGCCAATATCAATAAGGATAGTGTCGTAATACGTTGTTGACCATCAATAATTAATAAGTCATCTTCTGTCTCGCTTGCTTTTGTTGAAACAATACTTCCAAAAAAATGGCTATGCAAATGATCTCGATGAATTTTTTTTAAGTCTTCAAAAAGTCGCAAGCAGTGTTTTTGTTGCCATGCATATTTCCTCTGGTACAAAGGAATAATAAATAATGTCTTTGCGCCATAGAAGTAATCGTTTATTTTTGTTGCGTCTCTCATTTGTTAGTACTTTTATATCTTATTCTAAATTATTAGGGTACTTAGCTTTCGCTTACATCAATCCCACTGGATATTGCATCGTCACGCAATGCAACGATCCATGTTGCTTTATCAATGCACAGCAATCCACGCTCACTATCTCGTGATGCGGGAATGCTTCCTGCAAGACTTCTTTAGCACGCTGGTCATTTTCTGGCTGACGATAAGTAGGATAAAGCACCGCATCATTCATTATCAAGAAATTGGCATACGTCGCGGGGAGGCGTTCGCCCTCTTCATCAATCTTGTCCACCATAGGCAATGCCAACAGACGATAGGGTTTTCCATTCAAAGTACGGAAGGTTTTCAGTTGCTCTTCCATTTGATGTAGGGCTTCGTAATGTTCATCCTGCGTATCGGTGCATTGCACATAGGCAATAGTATCCGGTGAGCAAAGACGAGCGAGCGTATCGACATGACTATCCGTATCATCTCCTGCCAAATACCCATGATCGAGCCAAAGTACCTGTTTCAGATGAAATACAGAACAAAGATATTCTTCGATTTCATCGCGGCTCATCTGTCCGTTACGATTGGGAGAAAGCAAACACTCGGACGTGGTGAGCAATGTTCCCAAACCATCGCTCTCAATGGAACCGCCTTCCAAGACAAACCCCAAACGATTAACATACCGCCCATTCAGGAAACCGGCTTCCACAGCCTGACGGGTAATCAGATTGTCTTTATCTGAAGCGAATTTCAGCCCCCAGCCATTGAACATGAAATCAAGAAGCAAAGCACCTTCTGCATCCAGCATGGTAATTGCACCATGATCACGCGCCCAGGTATCATTCGTTTCACACTCCATGAAACGGACATTCTGCATATTGACGGTAGCTGAAATCTGCTTTTTGACCTCCTCCGGTTCGGGAGTTACGATCAGAAGCAATTCCCGTTGGGCTATTTCGCGTGCGATAGCGGCAAAGCAGGCTTGTACTTCCGTAAGCATATGCGCCCAGTCAGTTCCGGCATGGGGCCAAGTCAGCTGTATTCCGCTTTGCGGCGCCCATTCGGCAGGTAAAACAGCATTGAACGTATCACTCATATTTATCATTCTTTCTTTTCTTCTTTCGGCTTGCGGTCAAAGAACGGATTCTTGGTCGAAGCACTGACCGGAATAGCATACACGGATCTGCATCCCGGCAACCACTCCAATTGCTGCGCAGCAAGTCCGGCAGAGAACATCACACGGGTATCCACACGCAAATCGGCCGCCGTGGCACAAGCCGAACCGATAGCTATACCTACATCGACCGAATTCACGGCACAAGGCACACCTTCAGGGCGTCCCGCACAAGTGGGATAACCACAATGGCCGCAGTTCAATCCTTGCACCTGCTCGCGCGTACCTATTATAATTACACATTCAGCCTGCAAAATGTTGGCGGCATCCCGCAAAAAGAACTTCATTCCGTGTTCTTCTACCATGGCAACCATCTTGTCCGACAATACTTTTAAATCATCTCCGGTGACCATAGCTATTTCAATTATATCTACACCTTTTCCCTTCGGAGCGGTACGGGCAGCAGTCATCATCTGCCTTGCCACGTCCAACACATGTTCGTGGCGGCTTGCACGTTCGTTCTGTATCATAATTCTCACTTTTATTAAAAACTGATAGCAAAGATAATGCAAATTGAGTGCAGAACTTTCATGCTTGCATGAAAAAGTTATGCCGAAATGCAGCTTATCTTATTTAAAGATACTGATTTCAGCCAATAATCCGTCGTTTTCTCAGAATTCCTTTCTATATTTGCTTTCAAATGGAGACCAGGACTATACTTCAAATAGACAACGCATGCATCGCTTTCGGAGCTGATACACTTTTTTCCGGTTTTTGCTTACAACTGCACGAAGGGGAAATCGCCTGCATTTCCGGACAATCGGGGCGGGGAAAAACCTCCTTGCTGAATGCAGTTTTAGGATTTGTACCCCTCAAAGCAGGGAGTATCACCGTTAACGGCATTTTACTAGAAAAAGGAACTATCGACCAAATTCGCAGGCAAGTGGCATGGATACCGCAAGAACTGGCGCTTCCATCGGAATGGGTGAAGGAAATGGTACAGCTCCCTTTCAATCTGAAAGCTAACCGGAATACCCCCTTTTCACTGGACAAACTATTTGCCTGCTTCGATGAATTGGGCCTGGAAGAGGAATTGTACGATAAACGTGTGAATGAGATCTCCGGAGGACAGCGGCAACGTATCATGATTGCCGTAGCCACCCTGATGCAAAAGCCGCTGCTGATCGTGGATGAACCGACTTCTGCATTGGATTCGGACTCTACGGATAGAGTACTTGCTTTCTTCCGGAAACGAATGAGGGAGGGAAGTGCCATCCTCGCCGTCTCCCACGACCAGGGATTTGCGCAAGGATGCAATCAGATGATAACGCTATAACTAAGAGATTAATAAAGTGGGAACTATCGACATATCATATACCAGTTTAGCCATCGGATTACTGCTGTTGCTTATTCCGCTGTTCTACTTGTGGAAGTTCAGGACAGGGCTATTGTGGGTTACCGTGATTGGTATCGCACGGATGATTGTGCAACTTTTCTTTATCGGCATCTACCTGAAATACTTGTTTCTTTGGAATAACCCGTGGATCAACTTTCTGTGGGTGATTATTATGATATTCGTTGCCGCACAAACTGCCTTGGCACGCACCCAACTGAAACGGAAAATACTGTTCATTCCTATCTCCATCGGCTTTTTATGTAGCGTTGTTTGCATCGGCATGTACTTCATTGCCATCGTATTACGGCTGGAAAATGTGTTCAGTGCCCAGTATTTTATTCCGATATTCGGTATCTTGATGGGAAACATGTTATCCAGTAATGTCGTTGCGCTGAATGCCTATTACAGCGGATTGAAACGGGAACAGCAATTGTATCGCTACCTGCTTGGCAATGGCGCAACAAGGGCGGAAGCGCAGGCGCCTTTCATCAAACAGGCTATCATTAAATCCTTTAGCCCGTTGATTGCCAACATTGCCGTTATGGGCCTGGTGGCACTGCCCGGCACAATGATCGGACAAATCCTGGGAGGTAGTAGCCCGAATGTCGCCATCAAATATCAGATGATGATTATGGTGATAACCTTCACGGCATCCATGCTTTCGCTGATGATTACCATCTCGCTGGCATCGCGTAAGTCGTTCGATGCCAACGGAAAATTGTTGGAAGTTATGGTAGAGAAAAAGGAAAAGAAGAAAAAACGTTAATCTTTCATTTTGGACGGAGTGTAACGAAGCTGTACATACTGTATACCCGGCTTAATATAAGCACTATCCATCAGTACTTTCTTTACTTTAAACGTCTCAAGACACCAATTGACATGCCTTTCTACAGATTTTGTCTGCGACTTCACATAAGAAAGTACCTCAACACTTCCTACCGTATCTATTTCAACTTGAGCCTTTAAGGTACGTATAGGAACCGGTTTACCAGACATATAACTGGGTAGTTTCTTATTTTTATCTATCCAAAAGATAGCCGTAGCCTTCGGAGTAGTATCCACAAATTCCTCTTGTGCATCCTCTTCACCGCCATCCTGGGCTTTGGGTGAGGGTTGGCACGAGAAAAGAATGCATAATAAAGCGAAAAACGGGAAAAGTAATGCTTTCATGGTATAGAGTTTTACAATTATCCGAACAAATATATAAAAAAAGAGTAAAACAAACAGTTATTCAGTGCATTTTTACTATATTTGCACCGAAATTTTCTATTCACATAATGAGAATTAAGGAGATAGTAAGCGCCCTTGAACGGTTCGCGCCTCTGCCATTGCAAGACGGATTTGATAATGCCGGCCTGCAAATCGGATTGACAGAAGCGGAAGCAACAGGGGCTTTGTTGTGTCTTGACGTCACTGAAGCCGTGCTGGACGAGGCGATTGCGTTAGGGTACAATCTTGTCATATCCCATCATCCGCTGATATTCAAAGGGTATAAATCCATCACGGGCAGGGACTATGTAGAGCGTTGTATCATGAAAGCAATCAAGAATGATATCGTGATCTACTCAGCACATACCAATCTGGACAATGCTCCGGGAGGTGTGAACTTCAAGATTGCCGAGAAAATAGGATTGAGTGATGTACGCGTGCTGGAAGCCAAAGAGAATGCTTTGGTAAAATTGGTGACTTTTGTACCCACAGCACAGGCGGAAGATGTTCGTAAAGCTTTGTTTGCAGCCGGATGCGGTTGCATAGGAAACTACGACGCATGCAGCTACAATGTAGAAGGAGAGGGAACTTTCCGCGCTCAGGAGGGTAGCCACCCGTTCTGTGGAAGCATCGGAGAGTTGCATACGGAAAAGGAAGTGCGGGTAGAAACCGTATTACCTGCCTACAAGAAATCGGAAGTTATCAAAGCTCTACTGAGTGCCCATCCGTATGAGGAACCTGCATTCGACTTATATCCTTTGCAGAATAGCTGGACACAGGCTGGGGCAGGAGTTATCGGAGAACTGGAAACACCGGAAACGGAGTTGGAGTTCCTGAAACGCATCAAGAAGACCTTTGAAGTGGGCTGTCTGAAGCATAACAAGCTGACCGGGCGTGAAATACAGACCGTGGCACTGTGTGGAGGAGCCGGAGCATTCCTGATGCCGCTTGCCATACGCAACGGCGCAGACGTGTTCATCACCGGAGAAATCAAGTATCACGATTACTTCGGACACGATATGGATATTCTGTTGGCAGAGATAGGACATTACGAAAGCGAACAATATACAAAAGAAATATTCTATACAATAATCCGGGAGTTGTTTCCTAACCTTGCGCTGCAACAGTGTAAAGTGAATACCAACCCCATAAAATATTTATAAGTAAAATGGCTAAAGAAGCAAAAAAAGATCCTCAGGAATTGACCGTGGAACAGAAGTTGAAAGCCCTGTTCCAGTTGCAGACTATGTTGTCTAAGATTGATGAAATCAAGACTTTAAGAGGTGAACTTCCGCTGGAAGTACAGGACTTGGAAGATGAAATCGCCGGTCTGAGCACTCGTATCGACAGAATTAAGGCAGAAGTAGCCGAACTGAAATCGGCTATCGCTACCAAGAGAGTGGAGATTGAAACTTCAAAAGCTTCTATCGCAAAATACAAGGAACAACAGGAGAATGTACGCAACAACCGTGAGTACGACTTCCTGAGCAAAGAAATCGAATTCCAGACTCTGGAAATGGAGCTTTGCGATAAGAGAATCAAAGAGTTTGCTGCACAGGAACAGGAGAAATCTGCTGAAGCTGCAAAGAGCACAGAAGCGTTGGATGAAAGACAGAAAGACCTGGACGTTAAGAAGAACGAACTGGACGAAATCATTTCTGAAACTAAGCAAGAAGAAGAAAAGCTGAGAGACAAAGCCAAAGAACTTGAAACTAAGATCGAACCGCGCTTGCTCCAATCTTTCAAGCGTATTCGTAAGAACTCTCGCAACGGATTGGGTATTGTATATGTACAACGTGACGCTTGTGGTGGTTGCTTCAACAAAATCCCGCCCCAGAGACAATTGGATATCCGTTCTCGTAAGAAAATCATCGTTTGCGAATATTGCGGACGTATCATGATTGACCCGGAATTGGCTGGTGTAACCCTCGAACACAAGGAAGAGGTAAAGGAAAAGACAACGAGAAGAAGAAAGACTGCGGAATAATCCATAAGTTACTCAAAAAGAAATGTCTGCCCCTGTAAGTTTTTATTTGCAGGGGCTTTTTATGTTTTCAATATACAAATAAATGATAATTTATTTTCCAATTTATTATTAGCCTATTACTAAATTATTTTTCTCCTATTGGTAAAAAAGAACTTTGCTGTGTATACTATATCAGCATGACTTCGGAAGAAGTGACTACTGGATCAGTACAATATTCTAAAGAACCGTCTACTGATATCGTTTATAAACAGAAAAAGCGTCTAGCTAAATTAGGAAAAGACACACTATACAAGTACACAATCGTTTCCCTTCATGAAAATTCTGTTTACCCCAAATGGTAACTTTGTTAACCCCGCACGGTAACTCCATTTACATGCCGAGGTAAAGGTCGTTACAATAGGAGGTAAAAGTCGTTACAATAGGCGGTAAAGGTCGTTACATCCTGAAGTAAATGCTTTTACACTCTGTAGTAAATACTCGGTAAATACAATCTATTGATTACCAATAATCTATCAAAAGTTTATCAGCAATCTTTAATTCATTTCTTCAATTATAGATCACCCACACCAACCCACATTCATCTGCCAGAATCCCATTATACCTCCCTAATCTTCTCTAAACAAATAGAGTTCCAGGTTGTTATGAAGCCTGTATCACAAAAACAACCTAAACCTATGAAGATTAAAGCTTGGGGCAGCGTGCTGCTCTTATCGTGCCTATGTTCCGCCGTCACGGCACAGAATGGCAACCGTTATCTGGAAAAACCGTTGCCCCGAGGCTGGGGGAATACGGTGGTTCCGAACTCTAAAACGGTCCCTACTTCCGCAGGAACCGCTAATTCTACCATGGCATCCGCGAATGACAACTTATTCAGCGGACAAATATTACCGGTAGACGACCAGTGGTGGAAAGCATTCAACGACCCGGTGCTGGACTCGCTTATCAGCGTGGCATCCGGCGAAAACTATTCCGTACTTGCAGCTATAGACCGCATGGAACAGGCACGTGCCAGCCTACGGATGGAGCGCAGTTATTTTTTCCCTTCTATTACTTTAAATGGCGGATGGCTCCGCCAGCAAAGCAGTGGCAACACTACCGAATTGCCCCAATCCATCACGCATTATTATGATGCGTCGCTCAATGCCAGTTGGGAACTGGATATATTCGGAAGCATCCGGCAACGGGTGAAGGCACAACGGGAAACATTCCAAGCCAGCCGTGAAGAGTACATCTCCGTACAGATATCCCTATGTGCACAAGTCGCTTCGGCCTACATCAACTTGCGGGAGCTACAGCAGGAACTGCAAGTGGTAATGCATAACTGCCGAACGCAGGAGGAAGTGCTCAACATCACCGAAGTACGCTACAACACGGGACTTGTATCGAAACTAGATGTAGCACAGGCTAAGTCGGTGTATTTCAGCACTAAAGCATCTGTTCCGCAACTGGAATCCGGAATCAGCCAATACATCAACTCACTGGCTATTCTGCTGGGAACCTATCCGCAGGAAATACGCCCTACATTGGAAAGAATCGGAAAGTTGCCCGACTACATGGAACCCGTCGGAGTAGGATTACCCGCTGATTTATTGCTCCGTCGTCCGGATGTGCGTCAGGCTGAGAGACTGGTTAACGCACAAGCTGCACTATTGGGAGCCAGCAAAAGCGACTGGCTGCCACAAGTATTCCTGAAAGGATCTGTAGGATATGCCGCCCGGGATCTGAAAGACCTGACCAGGCGGAAAAGCATGACGTTTGAAATTGCCCCAACCCTCAGTTGGACACTGTTCAGCGGAACAAAGCTGGTGAATGCTACCAAACAGGCACGTGCGCAACTGGATGAAGCGGTGCATAACTTCAACGAAACCGTGCTCACCGCCGTACAGGAAACGGATAATGCGATGAATAATTACCGGAATTCCATCAAGCAGATTGTCGCCCTCCGGGAAGTACGAAATCAGGGACAAGAGACGCTGAAACTCTCTCTGGAGCTTTATAAACAGGGACTTAGCCCTTTCCAGAATGTACTGGATGCACTCCGTTCGCTACTGACGTACGAAAACCAGTTGACGCAGGCGGAGGGTAGTTCACTGCTGTATCTGGTGTCATTGTACCAGGCACTGGGAGGAGGATATAAAGAGAACTGAGTAATAATTCCTAAACCATAACCATATATGAAAAATAAAATGTACATCATCCTCACGCTGATTCCGTTGCTGACGGGGTGTGGGGACAAAAAAGAAGCAGCGCGCGGAGCGATGCCCGTTCCGGAGATAAGCGTAGCCAGTCCGGTGGTGAAAGACATCACACTGACTAAAGAGTATCCGGGCTATCTGAGTTCGGAAAAGACCGTTGACCTGGTGGCACGGGTGAACGGGACCCTGCAAACTATCGCCTATGCTCCGGGAAGCAGAGTCCGGAAAGGGCAGGTGTTGTTTGTCATCGAACCCACTATTTACCAGGACAATGTGGAACAGGCGGAAGCGGAACTGAACACCGCCCGAGCCAATCTGGAATATGCCCAGAACAACTATGCCCGTATGCTGGAAGCTGTGAAAAGCGATGCTGTAAGCCAGATACAGGTGTTACAGTCAAAATCGAATGTCGCCACTTCGCAAGCGGCAGTCAGCAATGCCGAAGCTGCGCTGAATACGGCACGCACGAATCTGGGTTACTGCACAGTCCGGGCGCCGTTTGACGGAACTGTCAGCCGGAATCAAGTCGATGTGGGCAGTTATGTAGGTGGCAGTGTGCAACCCGTCACGCTTGCCACGATCTATAAGGATGACCAGTTGTATACCTACTTTAATATTGCTGACAATCAATGGCTTGCCATGCTGATGCAACAAGGAGAATCCCAACAAAAGGACACACTACCGGGACAAGTCACCGTCAACCTTGGTGAGAACGGTATACAGCCTTATCCCGCTACATTAGATTACTTTGCACCCAATGTAGACCTGAACACCGGAACCTTAAACCTGCGTGCCCGGCTGGATAACCCAAAAGGATTATTGAAAAGCGGACTCTATGTCAGCATCACTTTGCCATACGGCAAAGAAAGTCAGGCGGTACTCGTTTCAGAAGCCTCCATCGGCACCGACCAATTAGGAAAATACGTGTACATAGTGAATGACTCCGATATGGTTCGTTATCGCCACATCGAGGTGGGACAACTGATAGATGACACTCTCCGGCAAGTGACCGGCGGACTCTCTCCTAAAGAACGTTACGTGACTAAAGCGCTGATGAAAGTGCGGGAAGGGATGAGGGTTAAACCTATCAGCAAATAATTAACAACTAAATAGTTAACAACTAAACCCTAACATTCATGTTTTCAAAATTCTTCATAAACCGCCCCATTTTCGCTACTGTGTTGGCGCTACTGATTGTAGTGGCAGGATTGGTCACTCTGGGCATACTGCCTATCGCGCAGTATCCAGAAATTACTCCGCCAACCGTACAGGTCAGCGCCGTATATCCGGGAGCCAATGCTCAGACGGTGGCACAAACCGTAGGTATTCCTATCGAACAGCAGGTAAACGGTGTAGACGGCATGCTTTATATGTCATCCAATTCTTCTTCATCCGGTGCTTATTCGCTGACCATCACCTTCGCTGTTGGAACAGATATCGACATGGCGACCGTACAGGTGCAGAACCGTGTCAGTGTGGCGCAGGCTTCCTTGCCGACACCGGTGGTAGTACAGGGAGTGACGGTGCAGAAACAGTCATCGAACATCGTCATGTTCCTCACAATGACGTCAGATAATAAGGAGTACGACGGACTTTACCTCAGTAATTATGCCACACTGAACCTGGCCGACCAGTTGACACGCGTGCCCGGTGTAGGCGCCGTCAATGTAATGGGAGCAGGCGACTACTCCATGCGTATCTGGCTGGACCCGGCAGCACTGCGTATCCGTAACCTTTCCGCATCCGATGTGTACCAAGCCATACAGGCGCAAAATGTGGAAGTCAGCGCCGGAACCGTCGGGCAACCTCTGCCGGCAACCGGAACCTCCGGCAACAGTGGTTCGCCCGCCTATCAATACACTCTTACGGTGAAAGGGCGACTTTCTTCTCCCGAAGAGTTCGGCAATATCATTCTGCGCACCGAAACAGGCGGACGGGTGCTTCGCTTGAGAGATGTGGCGCACATCGACCTCGGCTCGGCATCCTACAACGTCGTTTCACGCCTGAACGGACAGCCAACTGCCGCCATTGCCATCTACCAGCAGCCCGGTTCCAACTCACTGGATGTCTCCAAAGGGGTGCGTGCCAAGATGCAGGAACTGTCGCAATCCTTTCCGCAAGGTATAGATTATAGTGTGACGCTGGATACGACAGATGTCATTCATGCTTCGGTGGACGAAGTGCTGGTGACTTTCCTGGAAACGACCTTACTTGTGGTACTCGTTATTTTCCTCTTCCTGCAAAACTGGCGAGCAGTCATCATTCCGTGTATCACCATTCCCGTATCACTCATCGGTACTCTGGCAGTGATGGCACTCTTCGGATTCTCCATCAACACGCTGACGCTTTTCGGACTGATACTTGCCGTAGCCATTGTGGTGGACGATGCCATTGTGGTGGTAGAAAATTCGAGCCGATTGCTCGATACCGGGCAATACAGTGCCCAGGAGGCAGTCATCAAGGCGATGGGAGAGATTACCGGCCCGATTGTGGGTGTGGTGCTGGTGTTGCTTGCCGTATTCATCCCCACAATGCTCATCAGCGGCATTTCGGGACAACTTTACAAGCAATTTGCACTGACTATTGCCGCCAGTACCGTATTGAGTGGCATAAACTCGCTGACACTGACTCCGGCACTGTGTGCTCTGATATTGCAACCTACCAAACCTGCCAAATCTCCACTTTTCCGGGGATTCAACTTTGTGTACGACAAGACACAGGGAGTATACGACAGGACCGTAGGCTGGTTACTCCGACGTCCGGGCGCCGCACTTTTGTCTTATGCAGTGTTTACGGCTCTGGCAGTTATTCTGTTCATCAAGTGGCCCAGTACATTTATCCCCGAAGAAGATGACGGATATTTCCTCGCTGTTGTGCAGTTGCCGCCCGCCTCAAGTTTGGAACGGACGGAAACCGTAGGACGGGAAATCAATGAAATCCTCAACAGCTATCCCGAAGTGAAAAACTACATCGGCATATCCGGCTTCTCCGTGATGGGCGGAGGGGAACAGAGCAACTCCGGAACCTATTTCGTGATTCTAAAAAACTGGGATGAACGCAAAGGCAAAGAACACACCGCACAGGCTATCGTCAACCGTTTCAATGCGCAGGCATACGGCATACAGGAGGCGGAAGTGTTCGCCATGGTTCCCCCGGCCATTCCCGGACTGGGTGCCACAGGAGGATTGCAGTTGCAATTGGAAGATCGGAAAAATCTGGGTGCGACAGAGATGCAACGCGCTGTAGAGGCACTGATGGAAACATATCACACAAAGTCTGCATTGGCCAGTGTCAGCAGCCAATACCAAGCTAACGTGCCGCAGTATTTCTTGAATGTCGACCGTGATAAGGTACAGTTGATGGGCATTCCGTTAAACAGTGTTTTCACCACATTGGGGTACTATATGGGAGCTGCCTACGTGAATGATTTCGTGGAATTCGGACGTATTTATCAAGTGAAACTTGGTGCGCGAGACCATGCACAGCGGGTTATTGATGATGTATTGAAACTGAGCGTACCGAATGCGGCAGGAGAGATGGTGCCGTTCTCAGCTTTCACCAAAGTGGAAGAGCAACTGGGGATGGACCAGATAAACCGGTACAATATGTACTCCACCGCATCCATCACCTGCAACGTGATGCCGGGAAGCAGTTCGGGAGAAGCGATTCAGCAAATGGAAGAGCTCTTCCGCGAACAATTAGGAGATGAATTTGGCTACGAATGGACTTCGGTTGCCTATCAGGAAACACAGGCAGGAACCACCACAAGTACTGTACTGTTGATGGCCTTACTGGTTGCATTCCTGGTACTGGCAGCACAATATGAGAGTTGGACGAGTCCGGTATCTGCGGTTATGGGACTGCCGGTGGCACTGCTGGGAGCAATGATCGGGTGCCTGGTAATGGGAACACCGGTCAGCATCTATACACAAATCGGTATTATCCTGCTTGTGGCACTGTCCGCAAAGAATGGTATTCTAATTGTAGAGTTCGCCCGCGATTTCCGCGCAGAGGGAAACTCCATCCGTGATGCAGCATTCCAAGCAGGTCATATCCGTTTGCGACCTATCCTGATGACATCGCTGGCGTTTGTACTCGGTGTGATGCCATTGCTTTTTGCCTCAGGAGCGGGAGCGGAGAGTCGTATCGCACTGGGAGCCGCAGTAGTATTCGGTATGGCACTGAATACGTTGCTTGCCACAGTCTACATTCCGAATTTCTATGAGCTAATGCAGAAGTTGCAGGAGCGATTCAGCAGGAAAAAAGAGTAGTAATTCAGGATGAGGTTGTGTCAAAACGCTGGCACAACCTCATTTCAGCCATGATAATGCTAACCTTATAGTAGTTGATAATCAGGTATATCTGGCAGGAAAGTATAACTATTTTTTTCGTAATCCATGCGACAGCAATAATGTTGAAGCCCATTGCTCACAACCAGATAATCCACTTTCAGCACCATATTATAGCGCGTAATCTGATTGAACACCGCTTGGGTGATTTCTATATCCGGAGCTTTGTACTCCACAATCATCCTTGCCGTCAGGTCGCGACGGTAAAGCACAGTGTCGCAACGCTTCTTTGTACCATTCAGCTGCACCTGCACTTCATTTGCCATCAATGCCTGCGGGTATCCTTTATGATTCAAGAGGAAATGCACAAAATGCTGGCGCACCCATTCTTCGGGCGTAAGCGCCACATAACGGCGGCGTATCACGTCGAAAATGACAGGTTTTCCTTCACGGTTCACCACTTTGGCATCGAATACAGGGAGGTTTAGTGACAACATTATATTATATAGGATAAGTGATTACAATTACTTTCTTACCATTTTCCACCTCAATCTGATAACTTCCCTTGAAAGTTTCCAGATAAAGCCGGTTGATGTCATGCTGTATCTGACAGAGTTGCTGTTCTTCTTCCGTTGCCTTCAGCAGTGGGCTGCCATGTACGACAAGTTTCATGAACTCATCTTCACGGGTTAAAGTGTAATCCACCCAAGCTATCCCCTGGTACTCCTCAGAAGCAGAAAGCACAGACGACAGCAGCTTCATGAAACGTCCGCTATCCGCTTGTATCATTAACACCTCCAGTTCTGTATCGAATTGTAAGTGCACCGCATTCCCTTCCTGCATCTCCACCATCATCTTGGCATCGCGGCATAATTGCACCGCATCACACTCCGCAACACTAAACTTCATCATACCGGATTCCAGACGGGAAAGGTCCAGCACGTCAAATATCAGTTGAGACAACTGCCCGGCACTCTTCTTCACCAAAGCAGCGTATTCCTCCATCTGTTCCTGCGACAACCCTTTCTCAGTAGAAAGCACCTCGGAGAAACCGACCACCATATTCAGCGGTTCGCGTATCTGGTAGGTGATATTGCGCAAGAAAACCTCTTTCATTTTATTAGCAGCTTCCACCGTTTCCAACGCTTCACGCGTTTCTTTTTCCGAACTGAGCAGCATCCGATTCACATGCAAGCCACGAACCAGCAATGTTACCAAGAGTGCAATCACCAACACAATCAACCCCACCAACAGCAGATTATAATGTCTCTCCGCCACTGCCTGTTCCAGTAAAGCCTGGCGAATGAGGTAGTTAGCCTGATGCGCTTCTTCGTGCAGACGCAATACATCCCGGTTCAGGGAGTCCATTTCGATTGCGCCACGGAGGTAGTTCTCAGCAGCTTCCCTATAGCGTCCCGCAATCTCAAGGGCGTTTCCTTTTATGATAAACACCGACATTTTATACAATGGCTGCGTGCCGTCAAATGAAGCCAGAGCAGTATCATACTCATTGAAACTCTTATCCCAGTCTCCATTCAAGCAATAATATCCACCCCACATGATGCGGTATTTTATCTTATAAGAGAACAAAGTGTTTGATGAATAATACTTCCGGGCTTGTTGCAGATGCTTCAACAGGTTGCCAAGATCGGCATTATCCAGATAGACGGCACAGTACGATAGTTCCATATCCAACATTTTGTCTCTATAACTGTCCGCCTTTTCAGGTGATTCTTTCAATACTTGCTCCATCATGTCACGCTCCATATTCAGCTCGGAAAGCATGTTGTCATATTCTCCTCTTAGTTGATAAATAGTGGCCACTTCGTTATAGACCGTTGCCTTATCCACTTTAGGCAGATAGGGGATTTCCAACGCTTCCCGGTATCTCTTAACTGCTTCATCCTCTTGTTTAGAAGCTCTCAAAGCTCTGGCAGTAGTCAGCACAGAGTTGTAAATGCCCGTTACATTATTCAATTTCCGGGCCTCTTCTTCCATACGTCCTGCCTCCAGAAGAACATATTCCGTATCTCCCCGCACTGTGCTGAACTGAAGAATATCTCCCCATGCCGTGAAATAAAGATCATAAATCTTATATTTCCGGCTGACGGTTCGCAAGGTATTGAACGCTTGGTTCATCCGTGCCGTATCGACCTGGTACTTATAATGACGATAGTAATCATAACGAATACCAACTTCTTCTTCTCTATATTGGCTGTCGACAGCCAATACTAATGCTGAATCGAGCAATTCTACCGACCATTTCTCACCAATATTCTTCTGCAACATGTCACGCATGAACTTCACACGCCTTGCGGTATCTCCCGACATGGAGTGATAGATAAAGAAAATGCTGTCACGCAACTGTTTATCCCGGGCGGAGAGGAGCTGTTCTGTTTCCAGTTTCTCACGGGCGGACAGCGTATCTTCCGCTTTCAGCATCAACACCGGCATCAACAGGCAAAGTATGATAAATCCTATCTTTTTCATGACCGCACCTCCTGTACTATAGGGTGCATAAATACAAAGCGGGAACCTCCGGTATAGCTTGAATCTATCCGGATGTCACCATTCAAACGCTTGATTATCAACTGGCAGATGGACAAGCCAAGCCCCGTTCCTTGCGCCTTCTCGTTCAGCTTTTCAAAACGTCCGAAGATGCGTGACTGCTTCTCTAAAGGAATGCCACAGCCGGTATCGGTCACTGAAAACTGCGCTTTATTATCATCTGTCTGCTCCAGCTTCAATGTGATACTGCCTTCCTTCGTGAATTTGGTAGCATTCACCAACAAATTAATCAATAACTGTTGCAAGCGTTCTGCATCGGTCTGCAATTCCAACGAAGTTAGTTCAGTCTCAAACATCATTTCCGCATCAGTCTGCTTAATGGCACTCAAGGTCTTCACCACATTCCGGCAAAGAGACACAGCATCACAATGTTTGATATTGAACTTCATATTCGCCACATCCAGACACGAAATATCTATCACATCATTAATCAGCTTCAACAATAATTCCGAATTCAACTGGATAATATCATTGCACTGTTCACGCGTCCCTTCATCAATACCGGGCATCGTGAGCACCTCCGCAAATCCGGAAAGAGCATTCAACGGCGTTTTAATTTCATGGCTCATATTGGAAAGGAACAGACTTTTGTTACGGATAGACTCTTCAGCCAAAGTCTTCGCACGATTCAGTTCTTCACGCGAACGCGACAATAGCCTGTTTTGCTTTCTTATGTAGAAAACGCAGCCTATAAATACGGCTATAAGAATGATTCCTGCAATCCACATCAGACGCAGCAAACGACTCTGCTGAAGATTTCTCTGCAACTGTACTTCATCTATGGAGTATTTGTTTCGCAAATCTTCGACTTTGCGAGAATTGATGTCCTGATAAGTAGCTATTATGTGGCTATTCACATCCATATAGAGACTACATGCTTTCTCATAATGTCCCGCTTGCAGTTCCCTGGCCGCAACTTCCCAACGCAGGCTGTCATTATTCTGCCACTGTGCTTGTTCCTGTGCCCATACAACACTACTTAACAAACCAAATAGCAATAGTAATAAATGCTGTTTCATCCTGTTTTAATTTCCTGATTCTACTTTTTTATTGTACTTTTGTGAGTTAAATAATCGCTCCTTAAAGTATTAGGGAACAAATTTAATGAAATCTTATGAAAACAAAGCAAGAAATCGTAGCTAACTGGCTGCCTCGTTACACAAAACGTAAGCTTGAGGACTTTGGAGAGTATATTCTGTTGACTAACTTCAACAAGTATGTGGATATTTTTGCGGAGAAGTTCAACGTGCCCGTTCTTGGTAAGGACGCTAATATGACGTCTGCTTCAGCAGAAGGCATGACCATCATCAACTTTGGTATGGGAAGCCCTAACGCTGCAATTATCATGGATTTACTAAGTGCTATACAGCCCAAAGCCTGCCTGTTTTTGGGCAAGTGCGGTGGTATTGATAAGAAAAACAGAATAGGGGATCTCATCCTTCCCATTGCTGCCATCCGTGGCGAAGGAACTTCTAATGACTACTTCCCACCCGAAGTACCGGCACTGCCGGCATTTATGTTGCAGCGTGCCGTTTCTTCATCCATTCGCGACCATGCCCGCGACTATTGGACAGGTACCGTATACACTACCAACCGCCGTATTTGGGAGCATGATGAGGAATTCAAGGAATATCTGAAGAAAACCCGTGCCATGGCCGTTGATATGGAAACAGCGACTCTCTTCAGCTGCGGTTTTGCCAATCACATCCCTACCGGAGCCATCTTACTGGTTTCTGACCAACCAATGATTCCTGAAGGAGTAAAAACCGATAAAAGCGATAATCTGGTTACCCAAAATTACGTAACCGAGCACGTTGAAATCGGCATCGCATCCCTGCGTATGATTATCGACGAGAAGAAAACCGTAAAACATCTGAAATTCGACTGGTAAAAACGAATATGGCAAAACAGGAAATCACGTGTGATGACATCTTAAAGGAACTGAGAGCGAAGCAATACCGTCCCGTCTATTATCTCATGGGCGAGGAACCCTATTACATCGACCTCATTGCCGACTATATAACAGACAATATTCTGACCGAAACGGAAAAGGAGTTCAACCTGACCGTTGTCTACGGGGCAGATGTGGATATAGCTACCGTTATTAATGCCGCCAAGCGTTATCCGATGATGTCCGAGCATCAGGTGGTGGTGGTAAAGGAAGCGCAGAATATCCGTAATATGGAGGAGCTTTCTTATTACCTCCAAAAACCGCTGCTTTCTACCATATTAGTAATATGCCATAAACATGGCGTACTAGATCGAAGGAAGAAGCTGGCTGCCGAAATCGAAAAGACTGGTGTCCTGTTTGAATCTAAAAAAGTGAAGGATGCGCAACTGCCTGCATTCATCACTTCTTATATGAAACGCAAAGGTATTGACGTGGAACCTAAAGCCACTGCCATGCTGGCCGATTTCGTTGGCGCCGACCTCAGTCGCCTCACGGGAGAATTGGAAAAGCTGATCATTACACTTCCAAAAGGTCATACACGCGTTACCCCCGAACAGATAGAAAAGAACATTGGTATCAGTAAGGATTATAACAACTTCGAATTACGCAGTGCCCTCGTTGAAAAGGATGTCCTGAAAGCTAATAAGATAATAAAATATTTTGAAGAAAATCCAAAGACAAATCCAATTCAAATGACTTTATCTTTACTTTTTGGATTCTTTTCTAACTTAATGTTGGCCTATTATGCCCCTGAAAAATCGGAGCAAGGCATAGCCAACATGTTGGGACTGCGTACCCCCTGGCAGGCCAAAGACTATCTCGCAGCTATGCGCCGATATAATGGAGTAAAGACCATGCAAATTATCGGAGAAATACGATATGCAGATGCAAAATCTAAAGGAGTGGGAAATCCATCTTTAAGTGACGGGGATATTCTTCGCGAACTGGTCTTCAAGATTCTGCATTAACAGCTTTTTTCTTCTATACACTCTTCATTAAACAAGAAATTTAGCTTTTCCTTCACCCCCTTCCACTGTTCTCAAACGTACTGTTCATAGGTAATAGAGTGTGGAAGGGTATCTGAAATACATACAACATATTCGCTGAAACAGATGGTCTATATACAATGAACAGACCATTTATCTGATATAAACACATGGTCTGTTTAATGTAAATAGACCATGTGTTTTTATATAATATAATCTCCTGTCCCGAGTAAAGCAGGCATATTTTTATAGGAAAACAATATACTTTTTCTTAGAAAAAGGAAAATTATATTTAGAAAGTGGTCAGCAGATCAATGGAAATAGATCATCTATTTCTTATTTTAGAAGAGATTATACTTTTAACTATATCAGCAGTAATAGAGAAGAAAATGCTATTTTCACTATCATTATGTCATTTCTCACTTAAAAAGAGATTATTTTTCTAGAATGAGAGAATTTTAGAACTAAAAAATAGGGCATAATGCACTGTATTACAATCAAATATGTTTAAAATAAGCTCCTGAGAATTAAGAAATTCCAAGTTCACGATCATTTATACAGAAATAAAGCAAGGATTTACAATTACGAAGACTTTAGAACATATCAATTGAACTCTCCTTATTTTAGTGTAACAAATTCTTTCTGCAATATCGAATCTATCATCAAGAATAAATGCAATTAGAAAAGGAAATAGTTGTTATTTCAACTATGAAATATTAAAAACGTAATATCACTATATTTACAATTGGATATATAACAATTATATATATAACAAACGTAATCAAAAGGCATAATATACAATTGTAATAAAGCTGTTTTTAATGAGATAATGATGAAATAACAAAAGTAATAGGAGAGGGGTTAACGAGGAATAAAATCACAATTAAAATATTAATAATCAGTATACATATAACAATTTATATGATCTAAGAGTTTATAGAAAGAGAAATCAATGAGAAAACAATTGTAATATGGAATATATCACGGAGAAAACTTCAATTTATACACATAATAACCAATAATATATATAGTTTTATTAAAGTAAAAATATGGGTTAAAAATCTAGGTAATATATATCATCACATTTGTATAAATAACATTTGAAATAATTGACATACAATTGTAATATGAAAGAATTCACATTTTAAATTTGCTTTTGTAACTTCATTTTTTTACTTTTGTAATTTAAAAGAAAATTAATACAATTGTAAATATCACCTATGTCGCAACAATTATGAGCATAAAAGATAGGTTCAAAATGATCATGGATCGGGAAAAATTAACCGCAGGCGCATTTGCCGAAAGTATTGGTGTAGCTCAAGCTACCATCTCACATATTTTAGGTCCGCGTAATAAGTATCCAAGTACAGAAGTTATTCTTCGCCTACATCAAAGATATAATGATATAAATTTGGAATGGTTACTTACTGGACAAGGTGAAATGAGTAATACGTCTTCCGATTCTGACTCTTCTATCGAGAGTGGATTCGACTATCCATTATTCGCTGAGAATTCCGTAAATCCGTCCAAAGAGACAGGTCCGGCCGAAAATCGCAAGGAAATCGCATTAGAAACGCCTGTAAATGCCACTAAAGAGATTGTAAAACAAGAGATTATCTATAAAGAAAGGCCTCCCAGAAAAATCACTGAAATAAGAATTTTCTTCGACGATAATACGTACGAGACGTTTAAACCCGAAAAGTAAGGCTCATAAACGACTATTTGCACAATTTCCCATATCTTTGGATAAGATAAGCATCGAATGCAGAACTTTTTCATGCAAGCATGAAAGTTCTGCATTCGATTTGCATTATCTTTGTACCCTAAAGATAAAATTCACCTCTTTTATATAGGATAATGAAAAAATACATTTTAGATTTGACAGTGACTGAGAATGTCCGACTGCACGCTAATTATGTGCTGTTGAAACTGACGTCTCTGTCTCCGCTTCCGGATATGCTTCCGGGACAATTTGCAGAAATACGTGTGGACGGATCTCCAACTACTTTCTTGCGCCGCCCCATTTCCATTAATTATGTAGATAGGCAACGCAATGAAGTGTGGTTTCTGATCCAACTGATTGGAGACGGAACCAGGCAATTAGGCGAAGCAAAAGCCGGAGATACGGTCAACGTGGTACTTCCTTTGGGAAATGGCTTCACAATGCTTGAAAAGGCTTCTGATAAGCTTCTGTTAGTAGGTGGAGGTGTTGGTATAGCTCCCATGCTTTATCTGGGCGAGCAATTAGCTAAAAACGGCAGTAAACCGACGTTCCTTCTGGGAGCAAGAAGCGATAAGGACTTGTTGCAACTGGAGCAGTTTGCAGCTTATGGTGATGTATATACGACTACCGAGGACGGTAGTCATGGCGAAAAGGGATATGTGACACAACATTCCATATTGAATAAGGTGCAATTCGAGCAGATTTACACTTGTGGTCCTAAGCCTATGATGATGGCGGTGGCTAAATATGCCAAAAGTAAAGATATAGCTTGTGAAGTATCATTGGAAAATACAATGGCGTGTGGTATAGGCGCTTGCCTCTGTTGTGTGGAAAATACAACGGAAGGACATTTATGTGTATGTAAAGAAGGTCCGGTTTTTAATATAAACAAACTATTATGGCAGATTTAAGTGTAAATATTGGAGAATTACAAATGAAGAATCCGGTGATGACGGCTTCCGGCACATTTGGGTATGGTGAAGAGTTTGCCGATTTCATTGATATTACGCGAATAGGTGGTATAATTGTAAAGGGCACGACTCTTCACAAACGTGAAGGTAACCCATATCCGCGTATGGCAGAGACTCCGTCAGGTATGTTAAACGCTGTGGGACTGCAAAATAAGGGAGTAAATTACTTTGTTGAACAGATATATCCGCGTATTAAGGACATCGAAACCAATATGATTGTAAATGTTTCGGGTTCTGCCATAGAAGATTATGTAAAAACAGCGGAAGCCATTAATGAACTTGACAAAATTCCTGCCATTGAATTGAACATCTCTTGTCCCAATGTAAAGCAAGGTGGAATGGCTTTTGGCGTCACTGCAAAAGGAGCCGAAGAAGTGGTGAAAGCTGTGCGTGCAGCTTACAAAAAGACACTTATCGTAAAGCTGTCTCCCAACGTGACAAGCATCGCTGAAATAGCCCGTGCAGTAGAAAATGGCGGTGCAGACAGCGTTTCATTAATTAATACACTGCTTGGAATGGCTATAGACGCGGAACGCAGGCGCCCTATACTCTCTACAGTAACAGGTGGTATGTCCGGCGCAGCAGTAAAACCAATCGCACTCCGCATGGTATGGCAAGTAGCTCAGTCGGTAAAAATACCTGTCATCGGTTTAGGAGGTATCATGAACTGGAAAGACGCAGTGGAATTTATGCTTGCCGGAGCTTCAGCCATCCAAATCGGTACGGCAAATTTCATCGATCCGGCAGTTACAATTAAAGTAGCGGAAGGTATAAATGACTATCTCGATAGACATGGATACAAGTCCGTGAAAGAAATTATCGGTGCGCTTGAGGTATAACCAATAACAAGTGAATATCATTCGCACCTCTTTTACATAAAAAAGGACATTCATTACGAATGTCCTTTTTCCATTTTTATACAACTGTTTTATTCCTCTCCCAGCAAATCCGGGCGGAGTCTGCGCGTCCGTTCCAAAGACTGTTGCAACTCCCATTCCTTAATCTTAGCCTCATGCCCGGACAATAAAATTTCCGGAACTTTCCAACCATTGTAATCGGCAGGTCTTGTATAGACCGGAGCAGCCAAAAGATTATCCTGGAATGAGTCGGATAACGCTGATTGCTCATCGGAAATAACACCGGGGATGATGCGGACAATAGCATCCGCCATCACTGCTGCCGCCAGTTCTCCACCGGTCAGCACATAGTCTCCAATACTGATTTCTTTAGTGATCAGATGCTCGCGAATACGATAATCGATACCTTTAAAATGTCCGCAAAGGATAATGAGGTTCTGGGTAAGTGAAAGTGTATTGGCCATTGGCTGATTGAACTGCTCACCATCAGGAGTCGTAAAAATGATTTCATCATACTCCCGTTCTGCCTTCAAGGCATTGATACAGCGCTCTATAGGCTCTATTTTCATCACCATTCCGGCAAAACCGCCAAAAGGATAATCATCCACCCGTCGATATTTATCTTCAGTATAATCACGTAAATTATGAATATGTATTTCTGCAAGCCCTTTATTCTGAGCACGTTTCATTATGGAGCAATTGAAAAAGCCTTCAATCATCTCCGGTAGAACTGTTATTATATCAATGCGCATATTAATTTTAATTTTCTGCAAAAGTACAAATATTAGAGGAGAAACCTGTATTTTTGCGTTCAAACAATCTGAAATAGCTATGACTGCAAAAGAAAAGATAGATCAACTCCGTGCCGAACTGCATCGGCACAACTACAATTATTACGTGTTGAATGCTCCCGAAATCTCCGACAAAGAGTTCGACGACATGATGCGGGAATTGCAGGAGATGGAGCGAGAACATCCTGAATATCAGGACGAAAATTCACCAACCATGCGAGTAGGAAGCGATTTGAATAAGAATTTCACGCAAGTGACACACAAATATCCAATGCTTTCGTTGGGTAATACCTATTCCGAAGGTGAGGTATCTGACTTTTATGATCGCACTCAAAAAGCCCTGAACGAAGATTTTGAAATTTGTGCCGAACTTAAATATGACGGTACTTCCATCTCACTAACATACGAAAACGGTAAATTAATACGTGCCGTAACCCGTGGCGACGGTGAAAAAGGCGATGATGTAACGGATAATGTGAAGACAATCCGTACTATCCCCCTTGTTTTGCATGGTGATTATCCCCAATTATTTGAGATCAGAGGGGAAATACTAATGCCGTGGGAAGTCTTTGAGGAACTAAACCGCGAAAAAGAGGCACGCGAAGAACCTCTTTTCGCTAATCCGCGTAATGCCGCATCAGGCACTTTGAAATTACAAAACTCTGCTATAGTTGCTTCCCGCAAACTGGATGCCTACCTTTATTATTTATTAGGCGAAGAACTTCCTTGCGACGGACATTATGAAAACCTGCAGAAAGCTGCACAATGGGGATTCAAAATCTCCGACCATATGAAGAAGTGTCACAGCCTGCAGGAAGTGTTTGATTACATCCATTATTGGGATACGGAACGGAAAAATTTACCTGTAGCCACGGATGGCATTGTTTTGAAAGTTAATAGCCTGAAACAGCAGAAAAACCTCGGTTTCACCGCAAAATCTCCTCGTTGGGCCATCGCATACAAGTTTCAGGCAGAGCGTGCATTGACCCGCTTAAACAAGGTGACTTACCAGGTGGGAAGAACCGGAGCAGTAACCCCTGTTGCCAACCTGGATCCGGTACAATTATCGGGTACTATCGTGAAACGCGCCTCTCTGCATAATGCGGATATCATCGAAGGGCTCGACTTGCATGTCGGCGATATGGTTTATGTAGAAAAAGGTGGCGAAATCATACCCAAAATTACCGGAGTAGATAAAAATGCCCGAAGTATGATGGTAGGTGAAAAAGTGAAGTTCATCACTCATTGCCCTGAATGTGGCAGCAAATTAATCCGTTACGAGGGAGAAGCTGCGCATTATTGCCCCAACGAAACGGCTTGTCCACCTCAGATAAAAGGAAAGATCGAGCATTTCATCAGCCGGAAGGCTATGAACATTGACGGATTAGGCCCGGAAACTGTAGATATGTTCTACCGGTTAGGACTCATTAAGGATACGGCAGATCTGTACAAGCTGATTGTAGACGATATCAGGAATCTGGACCGTATGGGAGATAAGTCGGCGGAAAATATCATCAAGGGTATTGCTCAAAGTAAGGAAGTACCTTTTGAGCGAGCGTTGTTCGCCCTGGGTATCCGCTTTGTCGGTGAAACTGTAGCAAAGAAAATAGCTAAGTCCTTCACTGACATAGAAGAACTGGAAAATGCAGATCTTGAAAGATTGATAAATATCGATGAAATCGGTGAGAAAATAGCGCAAAGCATCATTTCCTACTTCGCTAATCCTCTGAATAGAGAATTAATAGAGCGACTGAAAGTTGCCGGATTACAGTTTAACCGGAAGGAAGAAGATCTGAGCGGCTATACTAATAAGCTTGCCGGACAGTCTATTGTAATCAGTGGTGTGTTCACCCATCACTCCAGAGACGAATATAAAGATTTGATAGAGAAGAATGGAGGAAAAAATGTAGGTAGCATTTCTGCCAAGACCAGTTTTATCCTGGCAGGCGAAAATATGGGACCCGCCAAATTGGAAAAAGCGCAAAAGCTAGGTGTACAGATAATGAGCGAAGATGAGTTTTTAGCGCTCATTTCGTAACATTTTTCCAGTGAAATCTTTTTTATAGCTTATATTTGCTGTAGAAATCGAAAATATTCGTACTTTTGCGAGTCATTTAATTAGAGATTACTTAAATTTCACTCATGATACAGACTAAATTGAAAGGAATGGGGGTAGCGCTGATTACTCCTTTTAAAGAGGATGAAAGCGTTGATTACGATGCATTGATACGTTTGGTGGACTATCAACTTCAAAACAATACTGATTTTTTGTGTGTGCTGGGCACCACGGCAGAAACTCCGACACTGACGGAAGAAGAAAAAAAGAAAATCAAGAAAATGGTCATCGAACGCGTAAATGGTCGGATACCTATCCTGCTCGGTGTTGGTGGAAATAATACGCGCGCCATTGTGGATACGCTTCAAAACGACGATTTTACCGGAATAGATGCCATTCTGTCTGTTGTTCCCTATTATAATAAACCTTCTCAGGAAGGTATTTATCAACATTATAAAGCAATTGCAGAGGCTACAGAGCTCCCAATTGTACTCTATAATGTTCCCGGTCGTACCGGTGTAAATATGAAAGCAGAAACCACGCTGCGCATTGCCCGTGACTTCAAAAATGTTATTGCTGTCAAGGAAGCTTCCGGTGACATCACTCAAATGGATGATATCATCAAGAATAAACCGGCCAATTTTGACGTTATTTCGGGGGATGATGGTATTACCTTCCCCTTGATTACTTTGGGAGCTGTTGGAATCATATCAGTCATCGGAAATGCATTTCCACGCGAATTTAGCCGCATGGTAAGACTGGCATTGCAAGGAGATTATGCAAATGCATTGACTATCCACCATAAATTTGCCGAGTTATTCAAGCTTCTTTTTGTGGATGGCAATCCGGCAGGCGTAAAAGCAATGTTGAACGTTATGGGAATGATTGAGAATAAACTCCGCCTTCCGCTTGTGCCTACTAGGATTACTACTTTTGAAGCCATGCGGAAGATTTTGGATGAGTTAAACATTAAGTGCTAAGAAAAAAACGAAGATACTTCTTTGTAAAACATCCCCTGAGATAGATTATTTCATCTCAGGGAATGTTTTTTTTCGTCTCATGAGACAGATTTATTCATCTCAGGAAAGAAATTATATGATTTCCGCACGTATTCTTTGGGATTCAGTCCATTTACTAAAATGCTTGACAAGTACATGTTTAGCCCTTCCAGCAGCTGCTTACGGGTATCGCCATTCGCATCATGGTCGGCGAAAGATCTAAAGTGACCTCTTTGACTGTCTTGCGCTTGGAGACATGAATCATTTCAAGCACCTTTATGACGTCTTCAGACTTCGTGCCACGTATCATGGCCACAAGCGTACCTTTGCCACCACGTCCCGCACGGTTAGTGACAACAGTATATAATTCTCCGCAGCTCAAAGAAGTCTCGTCAATACAAAGGCTAGGACCTATGTTCTGTTTGAACAGGACATATTCTGTGGCATGATCTAACTGGTCCCACTGTCTGTATGCGCTGATAAACTCCTTGTACTGTGAAGTTAACTGTTTCCCCTTTACCCCATAAGCATCTGCAATGGAGCTTATGCTAGCCGCAGTAGTTTCAATCTTCTTCTTTTAAAAAAGCAACGAACTCAGGAGTGAGTTTCGTCCCTTCGACCGTAAGATCATCGTAGGTATAGGAAAACGTTTCCCCGGTAGCTTTGTCATACCAGCGACGACGTCTTACGTGGAGATAAACAGGTTTGCCACGCAGAGGAAAGTCCTGAATCACTTTCTCATCAGTAAAACCATATATCGTTTTCGGACTGACCCGATATAACTGTTACCCTACGATGTAAACAAAAAACCTCTGCAAATTACTTTGCAGAGGTTTTTCGTGATCGCGACAGGATTCAAACCTGTAACCGGCTGATCCGTAGTCAGCTACTCTATTCAGTTGAGCTACGCGACCTTGTTGTTAAAAAGATGTGACCGCGACAGGATTCAAACCTGTAACCGGCTGATCCGTAGTCAGCTACTCTATTCAGTTGAGCTACGCGGCCTTTTTGTTTAACGGGTGCAAAGATACGGACTTTTTCCGAAACTGCAAGTATTCTACAAACTTTTTTTGAAGAAAATTATTCGATGAAACGGTAATTAAACAGTTGCCAGCCGATACTCAGCCCCACATTCCACTCCCTTCTCGGTGAGCTATAATGATTTACATAAGCAGAGATCGCTCCAAAAGGTAATTGGCAAATAACAGAAATTTCTCCCATATATTCTACCTTTGAGAAAGCTTTTCCATAAAATGCTTTGTTTTGCGTATTCTTCTCGATAGGAAAAATAGGCATAAATCCATAAAATTCTCCTCTCAGATGAAACATATCATTGAAAATAAACATAGGCTTGATACCGGCAGCCAAAAACTGATTGGCACGGAAAGCCTCATTATACATCAACTTACTATGCGGAGTCGGTGAAAACTCTGCAGCCTGCATCATTGTTGCCGTAAAATTCTCCGAGAAGTTCCTTGATGAATACAACGCTTCCGCCATCCACCCCAAAACAAATTTAGGCGCCATACTATGATATGCTTCTTTCATATAAGAAATCTGTAACCATGATTGCCGTTCCTGTGTAACAGGCTGTTCTGCCGGATTTCCAGGCTTATATCTTTCTTTTCCCGTAAAAATCTGAGCTATTAATTTCTCGTTATATCCTTTTGTAGCGTATTGACGAGAATTCAGTGTACTTCCATAAAAACTAATAGAACCGCCTATAAGCCTGTATAAACTCCTGTCCGAACGGTCTTCTTCAAAGTTTATCACACTGGATTGAAAATAGTTATCTTGCAATTTTCCAATACCAAAGCCAAATTCAGCCCGTTTATTCGCTAAGAATGGTAAAGCGATAATCAACTTCAAAAATCGTTCATCCTTTGAATTAAAGGAAGGTTTATCGTTTTTAGAGAACAGTTTCTCTTTCTTGTAATAATCAAAAGTACTAATAGACGCAATAAGCCGATATGAAGTAGGAATATGAGTAGGCAAATCTATACGCGCCATCAGTTGGGCATTATTATAAACTTTACCCAATTGGCCATCAAACGTAAACTCTTTGGCATAATAATTTAAGTTCTGATAGCCCAGTCCCAGATATATCTGATTGGAACTCGTCGTAGATACACTACCACCCAAGCGGACAGAGAAATTATCCTCCATCTTTACTTTCAGATGCAAATCGTACATATCGGTTTCCTCATTAAATACCGCCTTCGGAATGATTTCCGATATCATGTTATCCGCAAGTAAACGGAAATATCCACGCTTCAAATCTTCGTAGGTAAATGGTTCATCTTCTTCATCGTGAAATTCCTTCTGAATATAAGCCTGTTGCTGGGGGTTAGCTCCATCAATATAAATTTTCTGGAAATAGAGCTGCGGCAGATTACTGCGATAAACCAGACGGCGTAAACGCACATTATCTGCATTCACCCTACGATGAATACGCCCCTTTATAGAATCCATCAGGCTAAGAGTGCGATTGTAACCTATATCATGGAGTTCCTGAAGACGGTCAAAATCAAGTAAGTTCACATCATCATACTTGAATGTCATGAGGATACCGACAGAATCCGGAATAGAATAGTCCGTCTTCTGCATCACCATGTTCTCAATCTGACTCATAAGGTCATTTTCTTTAGGCTTGGATGGATTAGCGGCCACCACACTACCAATAATAATATCCGGATGAAAATCATCCCGCATTACATCCGTTGGAAAGTTATTGTAAATACCACCATCATAAGCCAGCACGCTATCTATCTCAATAGGCTTAAAAACAAACGGAAAACTCATGGAAGCACGGACAGCATCTCCCAGGTCACCTTTCCCTAACACTATTTGCCGTTTATTGTATACATCAGAAGCAATACAGCGGAAAGGAACAAACAGCCTATCAAAATCACCGTCACAAGCAGCCGTAGCACGGGCAAACAGCTCCACAAATACCAAATTCATCTGGATGGGGTTAACCATACTGGTTGGCAATTGCGGTTTGACATTCAAGGAGTCCTTAAAATCAAAGCGGATATTAAAAAATTCCGGCGTGGGGATACTTTTCTTAAAATAATAGGCGTATTTAGGCTCTACTTTTCCAGAATACCAGCGTTTAAAGTCTTCTGAACGCAGCAAAGTCTCCATATCATCGGGAGAGTATCCCATGGCATACAACGAACCGATAATGGCTCCCATGGATGTACCGGTAATATAATCGATAGGGATATTGTTTTCTTCCAAAGCCCGAATGATGCCGATATGCGTCATACCTTTCGCACCACCACCACTCAATACAAGTCCAACTTTTTGGGCATGCAACATGGGCAGCAACAAGAAACAAAACGATAAAAGCAAAAGAATTCTTTTCATACTTCAAAGTTCCGAGCTGAAAAATATATTATTATTAAAGCTCAAATATATGCAATTGTTTCGAAATTGAACGTATCCAACGCTAAAAAACAAGCGTTCCCACACAAAATATACGAAAAAAGGAGCATTACAACTCTTATAAAAGTTGCAATGCTCCCGGCATATAGATTGTGAATAAAGGGCGTATTTAGATTAGCTCGATGCTTCTCTTCACAAAGTTATTCAAAGCTTCACCTTTCAGCATGCCATTTTGCAGCAATGCCAGGTCAATCAATTGGCGGACAACTTTATTTTTAGCTGCATATCCAGCGAATACTTCGTCCTTCTTTGTTTTCAGTTCTTCCCACTTCTGATCCAATCCGTTCACTTCGTCCTTTTCAGCAGTAGAAATTTCTTCGTCTTTCTTACCTTTTTGTTTATCCTTCAGCTCATTACGACGTTTGTCTACGTCATTCATTTCTTGTTGAATAGGAGCTACAACAGAGTCGCATTCTTTTTCTTCGTCTGCAAGAACTTCTTTCACCAATTTATGATCTGAATTCAGCACCAGGTTGAACATATCGGGCATTTCTCCATAGAAACTCATACCCGCCTGAATATTAGCCATTTCTTTCATACGGCGCATATATTCGCTTTGAGTAATCATCACAGGAGAAGAGTTTTCACCCAAAGCCTGCGCTGTGATATTAAACTCAACCTTTTCCAGCTTAGGCAACTGGCTCTTGAACACAGCAGAAAGAGCTTCTTGTTTGCCTGTTTCCAGAGTTTCACCTTTCTTATCTTCTTTGATAATCAGATTATCGATAACATCACTATCTACACGGGTAAAGCGAGATTTCTCAAACTTTTGCTCCAACATGCTTACTACAGCAATGTCCAGTTGACCATCCATCAGCAATACATTGTATCCCTTATTCTTAGCAGCCTCAATATAGCTGAATTGCTCATCTTTATGATTAGCATACAGATAGATCAAATTGCCATCTTTATCAGTTTGATTATCTTTGATCAGCTTCTGATACTCTTCAAATGTATAGCATTTACCATCCGTATCGGTGAAAAGGGAAAAATCTTTTACTCTGTCATAGAAGTCTTCCTGGGTAAGCATTCCATAATTGATGAAAATCTTCAGGTCATTCCACTTTTCCTCGAACTGTTTGCGATCATTTTTAAAGATAGATTGCAGACGATCAGATACTTTCTTTGTGATATATGTCGAAATCTTCTTCACGTTAGAGTCGCTCTGCAGATAAGAACGGGATACATTCAACGGAATATCCGGAGAATCGAGCACACCATGCAACAGTGTCAGAAAGTCAGGTACGATACCTTCTACTGAATCCGTAACGTATACCTGGTTGCTATAAAGCTGTATCTTATTCTTATTCAGTTCGATATTGCTCTTTACTTTCGGGAAGTAGAGGATACCTGTCAGATGGAACGGATAATCTACGTTTAGATGTATCCAGAACAAAGGTTCATCAGACATTGGATACAGGTCACGATAGAACTTCTTATAATCTTCATCCTTCAGTTCGCTGGGTTTCAATGTCCACAACGGATTGCTGTCATTGATGATGTTATCTTCGTCTGTTTCAACCTGTTTTCCATCTTTCCAGTCTTTCTTCTTACCAAAAGCAATAGGTATGGGAAGGAAACTACAATATTTCTTTAGCAGAGAAGAAATACGGGCCTCTTCCAGGAATTCTTTACTTTCATCGTCAATATAAAGTACTATATCTGTACCACGGTCAGCTTTATCAATGTTCTCAATGGTGAACTCCGGACTGCCATCGCAACTCCATTTCACTGCTTGAGCACCTTCTTTATGGGATTTCGTGATAATTTCCACTTTCTTAGCCACCATGAAAGCTGAATAAAAGCCTAAACCGAAGTGACCGATAATTGCATTAGCATCATTCTTATACTTCTCCAGGAAATCGTTGGCACCTGAAAAAGCAATTTGGTTGATATATTTGTCGATTTCTTCGGCTGTCAAACCAATACCACGGTCTGAAACAGTAATTGTATCTTTTCCTAAAGACACATGTACGGTCAAATCGCCAACCTCACCTTTAAACTCGCCAATAGAGGCTAAGGTTTTCAACTTCTGCGTAGCATCTACGGCATTAGAAACTAACTCGCGGAGAAAAATTTCATGATCGCTATACAAGAACTTTTTGATAACGGGGAAAATGTTTTCGGTTGTTACCCCAATATTTCCTTTTTGCATACTACTTATGATTTATATTTTTAAGTTTATATATTTAATCGTTTGGCAAGTGTAATGCAAAAAAAATGCCAGCCCATAAGGACTGACATTTTGACTGTTTATCATCTTCTAAGAAGACTTCATTTTCATGCTTTCTTGATGTCCAGTTCTCCTTTTCCTTCGTTCAAAGAGACAGAAATCGTATCACCTGTCTGCAATTCGGAAGAAATAATCAATTCCGAAAGTCCATCTTCCAGATAAGTCTGGATGGCACGCTTCAAAGGACGGGCACCAAACTGCACATCATATCCTTTAGATGCCATGAACGTCTTGGCTTTAGCATCAATAACAAGCTTATATCCAAGAGATTCCATGCGCTCATACAAGCCTTTCAACTCGATATCGATAATCTTTTCGATAGCATCCAGCGAAAGCTGGTCGAAAGTAATAATCTCGTCGACACGGTTCAGAAACTCAGGGGCAAACGACTTATTCAAAGCCTTTTGTATCACGCCACGTGAATATTCTTTATCATCCGTACGATTCTGGGCAGCAAAACCTACACCACGACCGAAGTCTTTCAATTGACGTGTACCGATATTTGAAGTCATGATAACCACTGTATTCTTGAAGTCTACAGTTCTGCCATAACTGTCAGTCAGACGACCTTCATCCATCAGTTGTAACAAGATGTTGAATACATCCGGGTGGGCTTTCTCAATCTCGTCCAACAATACGATAGAGTAAGGTTTACGACGCACTTTCTCTGTCAACTGTCCGCCTTCTTCATATCCTACATATCCCGGAGGTGCACCAACAAGGCGAGAAACGGTAAACTTCTCCATATATTCACTCATATCCACACGTATCAGCGCATCGGCAGAACCAAACATATATTTCGCCAACTGTTTCGCCAAGTGAGTTTTACCTACACCCGTAGGCCCCAGGAACAAGAATGTTCCGATAGGACGGTTAGGATCTTTCAATCCTACACGACTACGCAGAATAGCTTTCGTCACCTTTTCAATAGCCGGGTCCTGAGCTATGACTTTAGCTTGCAGCTCTTCTTTCATACCCGCCAACTTGATGCCTTCAGCCTGCGCCATACGCTGTACAGGCACACCGGACATCATAGAAACCACATTCGCAATTTCTTCCTCACCAACTATCTGACGGTCATCTTTTAAGCGAGCTTCCCATTCAGCCTTCATCTCTTCCAAACGAACAGAAAACTCTTTCTCATGATCACGGAAACTGGCAGCAAGTTCGAAATTCTGCGATTTCACCGCATCCGCCTTTTGTTGACGGGCTTCTTCGATCAGTTTCTCCTGTTCTTCAATCTCTTTTGGAACAGTAATGTTTGTCAGATGGACGCGCGAACCGGCTTCGTCCAAAGCATCAATAGCCTTATCCGGGAAATTACGGTCAGTAATGTAGCGGTCTGTCAACTTGACACATGCTTCCAGCGCTTCATCCGTATAAGTCACATTATGATGGTCTTCGTACTTCTCTTTGATATTCTTCAATATCTGGAGCGTTTCCTCGGCAGTGGTCGGTTCAACAATCACTTTCTGGAAACGGCGTTCCAAAGCACCGTCTTTTTCTATATTCTTCCGGTATTCATCAAGGGTAGTGGCGCCTATACATTGTATTTCACCACGTGCTAATGCAGGTTTCAGCATATTGGCAGCATCCATAGAACCGGCAGCTGCTCCGGCCCCCACAATCGTGTGAATCTCGTCAATAAACAGAATTACGTTCGGATTCTTCTGTAACTCATTAATGATAGAACGAATACGTTCCTCAAACTGGCCGCGATACTTGGTTCCAGCTACTACAGAAGCCATATCAAGCATTACCACACGTTTATCAAACAAAATACGGGATACTTTCTTCTGAACAATACGTAATGCTAATCCCTCTACGATAGCTGATTTACCTACACCAGGTTCACCTATCAATACCGGATTATTCTTCTTACGACGGCTCAATATCTGAGCCAACCGCTCGATTTCACGTTCACGACCTACCACAGGATCCAGCCTACCTTCTTCCGCAGCCCGGGTCATATCCATACCAAAGTTATCCAATACCGGAGTATCATTGGATGGTTTCTTAGACGCTGTTTGCGTAGAAGACTGTGAACTACCACTTTGAGAAGAACGTGAAGACATGTTCATTTCATCTTCTTCCTCGTCATCATCTTCCGTAAATCCCATACCTGCGTTAGGGCTGGCTTTCATAGAAAGCTGTTCGAACACTGACTTATAATCTATATTATTTTCTTCCAATACCGTAGCGGCCAAATTATTACCGTCTTTCAAGATAGCCAGCAATACATGTTCAGTATCAGCAGTGGCACTCTTCAGCAGACGAGCCTCGAGTATACACATTTTCAATATCTTAGCTGCCATAGGAGACAATGGAATGTCTGCATCGGGCAACAAGTTATCATCTTCAATCTCTTTTAAAAAACCTTCCAGACGTTTCTTAACTCTGTTTAGGTCTATATCCAGTTTCTGCAATATTTCTATAGCTTTCCCTCCGCCGTCTCGCAACATGCCGAGTAGAAGATGCTCCGGACCGATATATCTATTCTTCAGCCGGTTAGCTTCTTCCTTGCTGTAAGTGATAATGTCAGAAACTCTTTGTGAAAACTGATTATTCATACTTAATATTCTCCTTCCTTATTCTAAGGTGTTACTTAATACAAAGATACGCATTTATAATTTCCAGTACGTATTCTATCGTTTTATTTATTATTTATATACAAAACCCGTGCCACAGTTTAATATCCGTTCACCAGTATCATACTAAAGTACTTTCATTCTTGGGAAAAAGCTCCTTATTAATACCTTATTTATATATTATAAGAACAAAGTAGGTGAGAGAATGGTTCTGAAATAAAGTTTATGGGCGAAAACTTTTGTATATCGTAAAAAAGCAGTACTTTAGCGTGGTTTTTCATGAACCAAAGTATGTATAATTAATAATCTTTTTAAATGCTTGAACAAGACAGAATTATAAAGATTAACATCGAGGAGGAAATGAAGTCATCGTACATTGACTACTCCATGTCGGTCATCGTTTCGCGTGCCCTTCCGGATGTTAGAGATGGTTTTAAGCCTGTCCACCGTAGAATTCTCTTCGGAATGATGGGACTGGGAAATACGTCTGATAAACCTTATAAAAAATCAGCCAGAGTTGTAGGTGAAGTATTGGGTAAGTATCACCCGCATGGTGACTCTTCCGTTTACGGTGCATTAGTTCGTATGGCACAGCCTTGGGCAATGCGTTACATGGTGGTAGATGGCCAGGGTAACTATGGTTCGGTAGACGGCGATAGCGCAGCAGCTATGCGTTACACCGAGTGTCGCTTGCGCAAGATCGGTGAAGATATGATGCAAGACCTCGACAAAGAAACCGTTGATATGCAGAGCAACTTCGACGATTCTTTGCAGGAACCTACCGTTATGCCTACCCGTATCCCAAATCTTTTGGTAAACGGTGCATCTGGTATTGCTGTAGGTATGGCAACCAATATGCCGACCCACAACCTTTCAGAGGTTATTGATGCTTGCATTGCATACATCGAGAACAACGATATTGAGATAGAGGAGTTGATGAACTATGTGAAAGCTCCTGATTTCCCAACAGGAGGATATATATATGGTATGAGTGGCGTACGCGAGGCATATCTTACCGGTCGCGGTCGCGTTATCATGCGTGCAAGAGCAGAAATTGAAACCAGTTCTACACATGACAAAATTGTCATCACGGAAATCCCGTATGGTGTCAATAAGGCGGAACTGATCAAGAATATCGCAGATTTAGCCAATGATAAGAAGATAGAAGGTATCTCTAATGCCAATGACGAGTCTGACCGTGAAGGTATGCGTATCGTGATTGATATCAAACGTGATGCCAACGCCAGCGTAGTCTTGAATAAGCTCTATAAAATGACGTTGTTACAGACTTCTTTTAGTGTGAACAACGTAGCATTGGTACACGGACGTCCCCGTTTGCTGAATCTGAAAGACATGATTAAGTACTTCGTAGAACATCGCCATGAGGTGGTTATCCGTCGTACTCAATATGACTTACGTAAGGCTAAAGAACGCGCTCATATATTGGAAGGCTTAATCATAGCATCAGATAATATCGATGAAGTAATCCGTATCATCCGTGCCGCAAAGACACCTAATGATGCTATTGCCGGCTTGATAGAACGCTTCCAATTAACAGAAATTCAGTCTCGTGCCATCGTAGAAATGCGTCTGCGCCAATTGACCGGACTGATGCAAGATCAGCTCCACGCTGAATATGAAGAAGTAATGAAGCTGATTGCTTATTACGAAGAAATTCTGTCGAATGACGAACTTTGCCGCAAAGTTATTACTGATGAATTAATTGAAGTAAAAGCAAAATACGGAGATGAACGTCGTTCTGAGATTGTTTATTCATCCGAAGAATTCAATCCGGAGGATTTCTATGCAGATGACGAAATGATTATCACCATTTCTCATATGGGCTATATTAAACGTACTCCATTGAGTGAGTTCCGTGCTCAAAACCGTGGTGGAGTAGGCTCCAAGGGTACAGATACCCGCGATGCAGACTTCATTGAACACATATATCCGGCAACCATGCACAATACCATGATGTTCTTTACTCAAAAGGGTAAGTGTTATTGGCTTAAAGTATATGAAATCCCTGAAGGTACCAAGAATTCCAAGGGACGTGCTATTCAGAACCTGCTGAATATTGATTCTGATGATGCTGTAAATGCATATCTGCGTGTGAAGAACCTTTCTGACACAGACTTCATTAACAGTCATTATGTCTTATTCTGTACCAAGAATGGTGTTATTAAGAAGACATTACTTGAACAGTATTCCCGCCCTCGCCAGAATGGTGTAAACGCTATTACTATCCGTGAGGACGACCGCGTTATTGAAGTACGTATGACTAATGGTGACAATGAAATCATCATTGCCAACCGTAATGGACGTGCTATTCGCTTCCACGAAAGTGCTGTACGCGTTATGGGACGTACTGCAACCGGTGTACGTGGTATGACGCTTGACGAAGACGGACAAGATGAAGTCGTAGGAATGATTTGTATTAAAGATCTTGAAGCAGAAACCATTATGGTCGTTTCTGAACAAGGTTATGGTAAACGTTCTGATATCGAAGACTACCGTAAGACTAATCGTGGTGGCAAGGGTGTTAAGACGATGAATATCACCGATAAAACAGGTAAATTGGTAACAATCAAGTCTGTAACAGATGATAATGACCTGATGATTATCAATAAATCTGGTATCACCATTCGTCTGAAAGTTGCTGATGTCCGTATTATGGGTCGTGCTACCCAGGGTGTTCGTCTGATCAATCTTGAAAAGAGAAACGATGAGATCGGTTCAGTATGTAAAGTTACATCAGAAAGCATGGAAGATGAGATTCCTGTTGATGATGAAAATTCTCCGATTCCCACTATAAATGAGGTAGAAGGAGAGGAGGAAAACTATAACTCTGATAATAAAGTCAATAATGAAGATGAAGAATAGACATAATATTAATTTTAATTTTACAACTATCATGAAAAGAGTATTATTTTCAGTGATTTTATTGCTCGCTGCAGGCTTCACTTTCGCTCAAGAAAAGACTGTGAAAGAAGCTAAAAGCATTGCAAATGAAGTGAATCCGGACTTTAATAAGGCCGAGCAGCTCATCAATCAAGCCTTGACTAATCCTGAAACAAAGGATAATGCCGATACTTGGGATGTAGCAGGTTTTATTCAGAAAAGGATTAATGAAAAACAGATGGAAAATGCCTATTTAAGAAAACCTTATGATACTCTTAAGGTATATAATAGCGCATTGAATATGTGCAAATACTACCTTAAGTGCGATGAACTCGCACAGGTTCCAAATGAAAAGGGAAAAATCAAGAACAAGTACAGAAAACCCAATGCTGCTGCTATTGTAGCAGAACGCCCAAACTTGATCAATGGCGGTATTCAATATTATAACTTAGAGAAGAACAAAGAAGCATTAGATTTCTTTGGAACTTATATTGAAATTGCTCAGAATCCGATGTTTGAAAAGGAAAATTTCTTGCAGACAGATACACTCTTAGCTCAGATTGCTTATTATGCAAGCTTGGCAGCAGCAAAGATGGAGGATTATCCCAGTGTTCTGAAATATGCTCCTTATGCACAGAACGACAAAGAAGTAGGTCAGTATGCTATGGAGTTCATCTCTACAGCTTTAAAAGCACAAGGTGATACTGTTAAGTGGATTGCTTCATTGAAAGAAGGTTTGCAAAAATACCCTCAACATTCATTCTTCTTCGGTCATTTAATTGATTATTATAGCAATAACAATAAATACGATGAAGCTATGCAATTCGCTGATGAAATGTTAGCTAAAGACCCCAATAATACATTCTATCTGTACGTAAAAGGATATCTTTACCATAATATGAAGGATTATGATAAGGCTATTGAATACTACAAAAAGACAATTGAAGTAGATCCTACTTATGCAGAAGCTTATTCCAATTTAGGACTGATCTACTGTCTCCAAGCTCAAGACTTCTCAGAAAAAGCTACTACTGACGTTAATGATCCTAAATATAAAGAAGATCAGATTACTTTGAAAGCTTTCTATGAAAATGCAAAACCTTGCTATGAAAAAGCAAGAGAATTAAAACCTGACCAAAAGGATTTATGGTTGAATGGTCTTTACAGAGTATATTATAATTTAGATATGGGACCAGAATTTGAAGAAATTGAAAAGCTGATGTAAAGTATAAACTTAAAAAACAGCTGTCTCAAAATAGATTTTTTGAAGTGAACCCTAAAAGTTAGACAAAAAACTTTTAGGGTTTATTTTATATGATTAAGTACACATGCCGTATAAGTGAGGGCTGGGTACGTTTAACCTGCAATAAGGGCTATGCGTCACTCCGTCAATCCCAACACACCGGGGGCAGGGCAGGATCGCAAGATATGGGTAGCCCCAAGAAGTTGGCTTTAATTTTGCAACTAGTATTATATATTAAACATAATCATGATATTGATAATAATAATTCGAAATGCTTGCGCTATTTACTTTAGCTTGGGCGTCCATAAATAACTAACAACGGTGTATCAGAATGAAAAATCATCTTCCGAGCAATACCTGGATTAAATAAGCGAGAGAATATATTCCGTTTATAAGTAGTCAACGTAATTATATCAATATGATTAGTTTTTATGTAATTATCTAAGCTGTTCAAGAAATCATCATTCATCACAACATCATAATGAATTTCCAGGTCCGGATACTGCTTTTGAAAGTATTCCTTAATACCACCTAATTTAATTTCATTCCAAGTGTCCTTAACATCTGACAGATGAATCAAAGATACAGAGAAATGAAATGGCTTTAAAGCAGCAATCAAAGAATCAAATGCGATTAAATCCCGTTGATCAAAATTGGTGATAAATGCAATACGTTTAGCTTCTGCCAACTGTTTAAATGGAGTATTCTCGGGAATGGCTAAAACTGGTACACGGTTTCGCTCAATTACCTCAGCAGTTACACTACCAATTAAATCTATATCTTTCTGATTTTTACCACGAGTCCCCATAATAACAATACGTGGCCGATATTCCTTCGAATAACGAAGAATTTCCTCTTCTGGAATACCTTCACGCAACACACAATTATATTTTACATTCGGAAACTCTCCTGAAGCTACTTTTGCTTTTACCTTGTCAGATAAAGAGTTTAAGTCTGCATGAACTTTTTGTAATATGTTTTTTACATTTTCATCATCTGTAAGCTGATAATTAAAAACATCTCCATAAGGTAATGATGTGGTATAGATTGGTGTAAAGTAAACATGAAGCAGCACAACTTCCGCTCCCATATTCTGAGCAAAATTAAAACCAAACTCACATGCCTTCATTGAATAATTAGAAAAGTCTACAGGAATTAAGACCTTGTTACTCTCCTTTTCTACTTTGGGTGACTTCCCTCCCACTACCTCTTCAGAAAGCCAAGCCGAGCTCTCAGTTATCTTCAATGCACGCGGTAGATCGCTTTCTTTTATACGTAAGCGCACACCTGAAGACACTACAGGTTGTATTTGATTTACATTATGAATATAGGTTTCAATACCTTCATTCTCAAGCACATTCTTCAATATCTGAGCTTTTGCATAAGTCAGAATAGCTAAGGTTACTAACTTGTCTTCCATAATCAACAGTTTTTACTTTATAAACAAATAAGAAATCCCAATTGTTTGTCTATCAATTGGGATTCATTTATAACTTTCTTTTCTTAAGCTCGAACAGGCTCAGCACTGGCATTCATTTCATCTAGAATTTTTAGAGCTCTATCAAGGACGGTAGTATCATCCAACATAACCAAACCACCATCCGGACCAGGCTCTAAATGTATCCCAACACTCTTACCCTCTTTGAAATTGTGACCGCCAAAAAAGTTTCTAACTGTATCGACGTTCAATCCGAGCTCATCGGCTATTCTATGCATACTACCAGTAGGTAATGAATCTTTAATTCTGCGAAGTTCATTAAATGTTATTGTTCTCATATTTATAAATTTAATGGTTAATAACTCTGTGAGTTTCACTTATCACGCTATAAACTTAAGGAAAAAAAAAGATAAAACAAACTATTTCAGTGTCTTTTTTACAAAAATAAAGAAGCCTGTCAAAAGGAGATTTATATTTTTCCTTTCAACAGGCTTCTTTTTATTATTAACTATCTTATTATGAAAGAATTATATCTATCAGATAACTTCAACAGATGACGCAGGTACCCATCCTACTTTACCATCCTCTAAGCGGATTTCTTTCCATTCACGCATGGAGTTATCTTTAATTTCGACCTTCCGTCCCTCATGCAATATAAACAAACTGGTGCCACTTTCACTTGGAGTACTACGTACTGTTACACTTGGAGTTAGTACGATAGCATTGTTACGATTCAATAGCTCATTTTTCTGTTGAAAAGCAAAGACATTCGCTAATATAACTAACACCAGAAATACTATCCCTGCAATAAATCCTATTTTCTTCCACACGATTTGCTTGGAAAAGAAGAAGAAATAAAGAGATGCAAGCAACAAAAAGAAACAAACAACGCCTACCTTTGCCCAAGCATCCACACTCAAACAATTAATCAACGATTTCGTCCAGGATACAAAGAAAACCTCGGGTACGGGAATCACTTTATCAATTGTTTTTGCACGAGCAATCTCCAAATTAGCCCGAATATCAGCATTGCCTGGCTGTATTAAAAGTGCACGCTCATAATTTAAAATGGCTTTTGCTATATCACCAGCCTTATAGTAGCTATTTCCTAAGTTATAGTATACCTCAGCCGCTTCTCCTTCTTTCAGCAGAGCTTCATATATCTGAATAGCAGAGGCATAATCATTCTTCATATATGCGCTATCTCCTTCTGCTTTTGTCACACTATTCTCTTGCGCAGCAGCTGAAAATTCAGTGTGTGAACCTATTGTTACCGAATCATTCGCTTGTTGTAATGTATCCGATGCAGTCTGTCCAAAAGAGGTCAATGCCATTAACAGGCCAACAAAAGTAAAAAACAGTATTTTTTTCATCATATAGCCTCCTAATTAATGTTTAATCGAATTCTCCATTTTACTTATTACTGCTAATGAAGCCGAATAGACTTTATCCATAGCCTGGTTATCATCGCCAGGAGCAAAACGGGCAAACTCACAATCATTCAATGCAGCCAGGAATTCTTTAATCAAAGTATCCTCCACTCCATATTTACGAAGTTCCTCTTCAATATTATCTTTTGAAAGTCGAGAAACCGGAATATTCAATTTATCGCTTATATATCCCCAAAGAGCCTTCAATACTTCGTCATAGAAAACATCTTTTTTATTCTCAGCTAACAACTTACCAGCTAACTTCATACGTTTAACAGCAACCTTATTTGCCTTTTTCGTACGCATTTTCGCAACGTTAGCGTTAGCTGCTATCTGCTTACGGTAAATGATAAAGAAAATGATAAACGCAACACCAGGTACTAAATAGAGCAACCAGTACAACATAGAGTCAAAGAAGAAGTCTCCCTTTTGAGAAAGCGTTACATCATTTTGCTTGATGAAGCGAATATCCTCATTCAAGACTTTCAAATCCTCTTTATTCGTAAAGTTAGCAATAGTTTGCGCTGCATTTCCTTCACCTTTCTCTACATGCAATTCATACTCTTCGGTAGTCAATAACTTATAAGTACGGGATTTGATATCAAAATAGCTGAATTTCACCGCTGGTATTTTAAATGTTCCGGCATTGCGTGGAATAGCCAGATATTCAATAACCTTACTACCCGAAAGTCCTGCACTTGTCAGCCTGAATTTATTATCAACTTTAGGGTCATATACCTCGAAGTCATCTGGGAATTTCACCTCAGGATCACCTATTAACTTCAAATTGCCTGTACCGGAAATAACGAGTTTAATAGTTACAGCATCGTTTGTCTTTACATTAGTACTATTAATGGAAGAAGAAATGCTAAACTCTCCCACTCCACCGGAAAAATCAGCAGGTTTATCGCCTGGTAAGGGTTTTACATCTACAGTTAGTTTCGGTGTCATCAATGTCTTTTTGACTTCAATGTAGTTACTGCCACCATTAAAGAAAGCTTCAAACGGATCAGATACATGAGTAGCTTTAGCAATAGAAGCATCAAAACGTGCCGGATCAATAGTCAAATTACCAGACTGCTGCGGAAACAGCACAAATTGCCGGTAAACGGTAGTTTGATAATTCCGTCCCTTATAATGTTCCAAGCTCCATTTTCTATCACCCGGAAGTTCTACTTCTTGTGAATGAAATCCCTTAAAATCAGGAAGTTTAACATTGTCAAAACCGCGAAGGTCAACCAGAGTATAAATTTTATAAGTCAGCAAGAATGCTTCTTGTTCATACACATTGGTCTTACTAATAGTAGGCAAAATAAAGAGGTCCTGATTGGAAACAGAAGTTCCTGAAGAAGCACGGCTGGTATTACCCTGCTGGCTACTATTACCTCCGCCTGAAGAAGCTGCTCCAGCCTGATCCGCTGGTAAAACCTTGATTTGCACAGAATTAGAAACCATCTGATTACCATCAGCCGTAATAGTAGCTCCCGGAATTGTGAAACTACCTTCAGAAGTAGCCATCAGTATATAAGTGAAAGTAATACTGCTGGTTGAGGTCGATACCCCATTAACTATTTGCATACTACTTTGCTGAGAGCGACTGGGTCCCATCAGTACGTCAAATCCCTTAATAGAGGGAGCACGGAAATCTCTCACCTTCTGTGTAGTCACTGTATATGCCAGTCTGAACTGGTCACCCACCGCTACAGCATCAGGAGCTGACGCGGTAAATGACACCTTGTCATTAGCCAAAGCTTGCAGACTGACTACTACCAGTGCTATCCATAAGAAAATTAATTTTCTCATATATTATCGTATCTTTTATTATTTACCAATCTTTTTCCAAACGACCACCCTGGATAACTTGCTGTTTCTTCACCTTATCCTGTACATCTTTCTCATCCTGCATCACCGACTTCAAAAGTTGTTCAGCATTTTCCTTTGACATCTGATTTTCTTGTGGCTGAGGAGGTTGCTGCTGTTGATCCTGATTCTGCTGATCTTGTTGATTTTGGTCTTGTTTGTCTTTATCTTGTTCTTTTTCCTGCTCCTTTTTGTCCTGATTCTGATCTTGGTTTTGATCTTGATTCTGCTGATTCTGTTCCTGATCTTTCAGCATTTTCTGAGCCAAAGCCAAGTTATAACGCGTCTCGTTATCTTTCGGATTATTACGTAGCGACTCTTTGTATGCTTCCACAGCTTTGGCATAATCCTTACCGGAGTGGAATATTACTCCCATATTATGATAGATTTGAGCAAGATTACCCTTATCTTTCTCCATTTTAGTGGCAGCAACAAACTGTTCCATAGCCTCCTGCAACTTATTCTGTTGCATAAGCGTATTACCCAGATTATACATGGATATCGCTGACTTCGGATTCACATCAATAGCTTTCCGATAATTCACTTCAGCATTTACATACGTACTATCTTTATAAGCACGGTTTCCCTTACGAATATAGTCGCGTTCCGCTTTCTGTGCAGAAACTGAAATAGCCGTCAGTAGCAGCAAGATAATTCCGATAGTTCTATTTCTCATCATCATACCTTTCTTCCTTTTTAAACAGATGGATATTACGGAATAACGGGTTTTTACGTTCCAAAATCAGCATTTCAGCCAACAACAGTAACAATATAATCCATGCAACAGCCTGGAATTGTTCGTTGAACTCTGTATAAACCTGTGTTTCCACATCCGCTTTCGCCATTTTATTAATCTCTTGAGCAATTGCCTTTTGCGCAGCATTTGAATTGTCTACACGCACATAAATCCCATCTCCTGCCTGAGCTATTTCCTGACACATCTGCTCATTCAAGCGGGTTACAACCACATTTCCGTCACGGTCACGGCGGAAGTCATTGGTTCCTTCTACGGGAATAGGTGCACCATCAGGCATACCCACCCCCAGAACACTGACTTGAATACCTTTTTCTGCAGCAGCCTTGGCAGCCTCCACAGCTCCGCCTTCATGGTTTTCACCGTCAGTAATAACGATGACGGCACGCCCTACTCCTTCCTGGGGTGTAAAACTGCGGGTAGCCAGATTAATAGCTGCACCGATAGCCGTACCCTGCTTGGATATCAACGACGGATTAATAGATTCCAAAAACATCTTGGCAGAAATATAATCGCTTGTAATAGGCAACTGTGTAAAGGCATCACCGGCAAACACAATCATACCTACCTTATCATTCTCCATTTTGTCAACCAACTGTGCTACCAATCTCTTGGCTTTCTCTAGACGACTGGGTTGTACATCTTGTGCCAACATAGAGTTAGAAATATCCAAAGCAATCATTACCTCTACCCCCTGACGTTTCACAGTCTCCAGCTTAGAGCCAAACTGCGGACGTGCCAGCAATACGGCAAACAGTCCGATTGCAGCAAACACCAGCCAAAACTTCACATCCGGACGATATTTAGATACATCCGGCATCAACTGTGCCATTAGCACCGGATCGCCAAACTTGCGGATCGCTTTCCGTCTCCGATAATTGGAGTACAGGTAGAAAGCCACCAAGAAAGGCAACAGGAGCAACAGGTATAAATATGTAGGTTCTTCAAATCGAAACATCTTTCTATGTACAATTTAGTAATTTACAATTAATGCATTGTTTTAAGGTATCTTCTTCAAGATAGAATTACGAAGCAATACTTCAAGTAACACGCACAAGAACGCCGCCAAAGCAAACCAACGGTATTCTTCCTGGCGCTTGCTGTATTCCTTCACATTCAACTTGGTTTTCTCCAACTTATCGATCTCTTCATATACCTCTTTCAGCTTAGAATTACTGGTGGCACGGAAATAATTACCTTCTGTGGTAGCCGCAATCTGCGTCAGTGTCTTTTCATCAATCTCCACTGGCATATTGACATACTGCACAGTGTTACCCACCGGATAAGGATACGGAGCCATTCCGTTTGTACCTACACCAATTGTATAAACCCGGATACCAAAACTCTTAGCTATTTCTGCCGCAGTCAGCGGAGATATATCTCCTTTATTATTTGTACCATCCGTCAATAGAATGATTACTTTAGACTTCGCTTTACTATCTTTCAAGCGAGTAACTGCATTAGCAATACCCATACCGACTGCTGTTCCATCTTCAATAATACCACACTTAATGCCTTGAAACAGATTCAAAAGCACTGCATGATCCACCGTCAACGGACATTGCGTAAAACTTTCACCGGCAAATAAAGTTATACCGATATTATCATTGGGCCGACCATTGATAAACTCCGCAGCCACATCTTTAGCAGCTTCCAGACGATTCGGTTTCAAGTCCTCTGCCAGCATACTGGTAGATACGTCGATGGCCATCATAATATCTATACCTTCAATTTCACTGTTTTGCCAGCTATTAGTAGTTTGAGGACGCGCCAACACTACGATAATCAATGCCAAGGCAATAATCCGCAACATAAAAGGCACATGCAACAAATAGTTCTTATAACTCTTCGGCGTATGAGCATATACACGAGCATCCGAAATCTGAAGTGTAGCTTCATTATTCCTCCGCTTCATGATATACCATACTATATAAGGTATAAGCAACAGCAGCAAAAACAAATATTCAATATTGGCAAAAACCATTGTATTTACTATTTAACAATTTACAATTTAAGATTGGAGTTACCCTTAAATTCTGCTATCATGCAAAATAATTGTATAACTGCATTCCAATATAAACGAACGAACCAATCAAGGCAACCGACAATATTACGATGCCTATGCCCAACAATATTTTAGTACGCAATGAACGTTTCTCAATGATGGTAATTTCAGTGGGTTGCGGTTTTGCATTCTCCACTTCCTTCTCCTTGGTTTCATTGATAAATTCGATGGCATTGATCAGATTCGCATCATTTTCGTTCATCAACGGATTATGTTTAGCGAACTTCACCAAATCGGCAGTCTCAAAAAGAGAGCGTAAATCTGCAATAGCTTCTTTATCTTGCATTTCGAGCATTCTTTCTATAATCTCCGAAGAGGTCATTTCCAAAGCATTGAAACCAAAGCGCTCTTTAATATACGTACGCAAAGTCTCTGTCAATTCGGTATAATATTCCTTTGGTTGTCCCTTTTGCCATACTTTCTCACCCTTTATGCGCTCTATCTCTTTCATAGCCTGTTGATGCGGAGGTAACTTCGGTTCAACCTTTACCTTACGGATGATAGGTTTATTGTCACAGATACGCATGATCAGATAGATAAGTAATAATGCAATCGGAATAAGCAATATGCCACAGGTGATAATCCCATACCAGTCTTCCCACACAAAAGGAGGTTGCATTACTGTCTTCGGACCAAAAAACTGTTCCGGATTCTCAGGATCCAATGGCACATTCATCGAATATACCTTCAGTGCCAATGCCTTCGAACGATATGCCTTATTATCCACCAATACTTCCATCGGTGGCAGATAGTACAATGCCGAGTCGAATGATGTAACAGTATACTCCTGCGTAATCAACATTCGCTTATCATCATTTATATACTGCGTATCCGGCTTTGCAACATCTATAATCTCCACACCACTTACCAGTGTATCCATATAAACAGGGAAAATAGCCCGCTTATCGGCATCTAAGGCTACCTGAAGTTTAATCTTCGCCTGGTCACCGATATAAATTTGCAGAGAGTCAATGGTAGCATCCACTGTTACCGACTGAGCCACTGCCTTGCCAGTCAACATCCCCAATAGGGTTATCAGAAATAGATATCTTTTCATTTTTCCGATTAATTTCGTTTCGCAAACAAATTCATCAATGCTTTGACATAGTCCTGATCGGTGCGTACCGACACATTATCGACATTACTTTTAGTGAATGTTTCGTTCAGTTCCACCTGTTTATTCACCCACCAGTCGTGATGAGCACGACGAACAGCACGCGACGAAGTATCAATCCACTGCTCATGTCCGGTCTCAGCATCCTTTATCTTCATCAAACCGATAGCCGGCAGTTCCTCTACCCTGCGGTCATACACCTGGATAGCCACCATATCATGTTTCCGGTTGGCGATAGTCATTGCATTCTTAAAGTTCCCCTGATCAATGAAATCGGATAACAGGAAGGCTGTACAACGACGCTTCATTACGTTTGTCAGATATTCTAGTCCCAGCCGGATATCAGTCCTCCGACTCTCCGCTTTAAAGTCAATCAGTTCGCGAATAATATATAAGATATGCTTACGCCCTTTCTTAGGCGGAATGAATTTCTCTATCCGGTCAGAGAAAAAGATAACCCCGATTTTATCGTTGTTTTGTATAGCCGAAAAAGCCAATGTTGCAGCTATTTCCGTCACCATATCCTTTTTCATCTGCTTCACCGTACCGAATTCCAAACTACCGGAAACATCCACCAGCAACATAACGGTCAGCTCGCGCTCTTCTTCGAACACCTTCACGTAAGGCTTATTGAAGCGAGCGGTCACGTTCCAGTCAATGTCGCGTATGTCATCGCCAAACTGATATTCGCGCACCTCGGAAAATGCCATACCCCTACCCTTGAAGGCCGAATGATACTGACCGGCAAAGATATTGTTGGATAATCCGCGCGTCTTGATTTCAATCTGACGGACTTTTTTTAACAGTTCACTTGTTTCCATCTATATCGTTAAATAATTCCGTTAATAAATACCGGCAACGTTTTTTAAAAACGTTGGCAAGATTCTTTAAAAACGTTCACATCATTTATTAACAGGTCTCGGGAGACCTTTTTAAAAATGCTTACTTAATTAAGGTACTTCAACCTTATTCAGTATTTTGCTGATGATCTCGTCAGAAGTCAGGTTGCTGGCCTCTGCTTCGTAAGTCAATCCGATACGATGACGCAATACGTCATGAGCCACAGCACGAACATCTTCAGGAATCACATAACCACGACGTTTGATGAAAGCATAAGTACGGGCAGCCAGTGCCAGATTGATAGAGGCACGGGGAGAACCACCGAAACCAATCATATCTTTCAGTTCCTTCAGATCATATTTCTCCGGATAACGGGTAGCAAATACAATATCAACAATGTAGCGTTCAATCTTCTCATCCAGATATACCTGACGAACAACTTTACGTGCTTCAATAATCTCCTGAGCTTTCAGAATAGGCTTCACATCGAATTTATCGCCATTGATATTCTGGCGGATAATCAGTTTTTCTTCTTCCATCTTCGGATAGTCAATAACCACTTTCAGCATGAAACGGTCCACTTGGGCTTCAGGCAACGGATAAGTACCTTCCTGCTCAATAGGATTCTGTGTAGCAAGTACAAGGAAAGGTTCGGGTAGAGGAAAAGTTTCCTTACCGATAGTTACCTGGCGTTCCTGCATAGCTTCCAGCAAAGCACTCTGCACCTTGGCCGGAGCACGGTTAATTTCATCTGCCAGAACAAAATTGGCAAAAATAGGTCCTTTCTTTACTTGAAATGTTTCGTCTTTCTGACTGTAAACCATTGTACCGATAACGTCAGCAGGCAGCAAATCGGGAGTAAACTGTACACGACTGTATTGTGCATCGATCAGCGAGGCAAGCGTCTTAATCGCCAATGTCTTTGCCAAACCGGGCACACCTTCTAATAATACGTGTCCATCGGACAGCAAACCGATTAACAATGACTCTACCAGATGTTTTTGTCCTACGATGATCTGGTCCATACCAGCAGTAAGATTGGTAACAAAAGAACTTTGTCTTTCAATCCGCTCGTTCAGTTCGCGGATATCAATTGTTTCAGCCATAAATACTATTATTTTTATTGTTTAAATTCCATTGATTTCTCCAGTATGCTACTGGTAATTATTTTTTCGCTCCCAAAAGTACAGGAATAAATTAACCATACCAACTAATTTTTATTAAAAAACAATTAGATTAAACTACTTTCATAGAGTTTAGTAGTTAACAATAGTTTCTGAAAAGAATTTCAAATTCGCAGACAAGAATAAATAGCAAATCACCCCTGCAAGTGAAGTATTATCAACTTGCAGGGGTGCAATATTTTCTTTTATTTCTTTTCGAGCTCCGGTATCTTGATTACAGTACCATACGGCACATGATCGGGATTCTTTATAACACCCGAATTATACTTCACAATATAGGGCCACAGGGCCTTAGTTCCGTAAAAGCGAAGTGCAACCTTTGTCAGAGTTTCTCCTTCCTGGATAGTATAGGTAGCTTTCGTACCTACAATCTTATAATTTACAGAGTCTGGCTCAAAAGGAGTTGCAGCTGCTTTCTTTGTCTCTTTTTTAGGAGCAGTAGCAGGAGTCTCCTGTTTTGCAACCGGCTTCGGTTCTTCAACAACTTTAGGAGTAACAACTTCTGCCACAGTATCTTTCTTCGCAACCACAGTTGCGGTATCTTTCCGAACAATACTATCCGTCAGAGCGACCGGAGCGGCCGGCTTCTCCACCTTTTCATCAGCAACTTTCTCTGTTGGCGGTGGAGATATTCTGTCAAATAAATCCGGATAATACATAAAAGTAACAGCACCTACACATAATAATACAACAAGTACTACGATTCCAATGAAAAACTTCATCGTAGAACTATCTGCTTTATTCACAGGAGGTGATGGAGGTTCAGGAACTTCATAAGTAGGCACCAAATCTTCTTGATCCTTTTGTTCTGTCAGAGGTTCTTCTACACACTCATCCACCGGAGTAATTACCTCCGTTACAGGCTGTTTCACTTCTCCAGATAGAACGACAGGTGCCTCTACAAACTGTTCTGACTCTTCAATCTGAATGACGGGTTCCGTCTGATCAACCTGAATTTCTTTTTCTCGAACAGGTTGTTCTGTAGTTTCTATTACTTCTTCAACTACCTGAATATGTTCCTCAGCTACTACTACAGATTCTTCTTTAACAATTTCAGCAGTTTCCTCAATGACCTCAGTTGGCACTTCTACCACTTCCACAAACACCTCTTCTTTTTCCTCCTCTTCGGAATTATCCTCCACCGGTGCATCTTCTAACACGGTTTCATCATTCAATACCACAGTCTCAAAGTGAGAAAAAGGCTTGTTTATCAAGTCCTTCAAGGCAGGTTCCGGAGCAAATGAAACTTTTGTATGCCCCTGTATTTCAAATCGTTCTCCTGTATTTATATTTACGCTCTCACGGCTCTCTACATCAATCAGTTTAAATGTGCCCAAGCCTCTAATCTTTACATACTTATCATTCTCCAGCGATTCTTCAATCAACTGAAAAAACTCTTTCACAAAGCTCTCGGCATCCGCCTTATCCATGCCATGTTTTTCTGCGAGCAATTCTATTAAATTCTGTATATTCAGCTTCTCATTCATATTTATGGAAGATTACTTGAGTAAAAGAGGATTACTTAAACTTATCTTTCAGAGCCGTGCTGGGTCTGTATGTTAATACTAATTTAGGTGGAACCAACATGCGTAATTTGGTTGTAGGATTGATAGTGATACGCTCCGCTTTCTTCTTTACCTCGAACGTACCGAAACTTTGTACAGAAATGGCATTTCCTTCTTGCAACTGTTGCGTCATATCCGACAGCAAAGATGCAATCAATTCGGATGTATCCTTTATGGTATAACCCAATCTTCGTGACAATTCTGAAGTAAATTCTTTATTATTCAAAATCCAGCTATTTTTATAAAGTTCGGTGCTATATTAGCAAAACTTCCGCACATACACAAATTCTTCAGGAAAATTATTTAAATAACTCGTCCAAAAAGGTCGAAATCATCGGAATTTATAATCTCTACCTGGTAAAAGTTACCAATAAGCAATTTCTGTTTACCCTGTTCTATCAGAACTTCCGGATCTACTTCTGGGGAGTCAAATTCCGTACGGCCAATATAATAATCTCCTTCCAAACGATCGATAATTACTTTAAGGCATTGACCGACCTTTGCTGCACTCTGTTCTGCCGAAATCCCTTGCTGAATTGACATCAACTCATCCAGGCGTGCTTGTTTCACTTCCTGAGGAATTTCATCTTCATAGTGTGCAGCAGCATAAGTACCTTCTTCTTCGGAATAAGTAAAAGCCCCCATTCTATCGAAACGAGCCTTACGAACAAACTCTTTTAATTCCTCAAAATCAGCTTCCGTTTCTCCCGGATATCCTACCATCAAAGTAGTGCGCAGATGAATACCCGGTACTTCTTTACGGAATTGCTCTATCAGATGATAGGTTTCTTCCTGAGTCACATGTCGCCGCATCTTCTCCAGCATCGGATTACTGATATGCTGAAGGGCTATATCCATATACTTGCACACATTAGGACGCTCACGCATGACCCGGAATAAATCCATAGGAAAATGTGCCGGATAAGCATAATGCAGCCGAATCCATTCCACACCAGGGACTTCAGAAATACGTTCTATTAATTCGGGGAGCATTTGCTTCTTATATAAATCCACTCCATAATATGTCAATTCCTGAGCAATAACCTGAAACTCTTTCACTCCCTTACTTACCAGATAACGAACTTCATCCAAGACCTCTTCCATCGGACGTGAGACATGTCTTCCTGTAATAATAGGAATAGCACAATACGAACACTTCCGATCACAACCTTCTGATATTTTCAGATATGCGTAGTGCTTAGGAGTGGTAAGTGTACGTTCTATATGAAGCTCTTCGTGATATGCCTTACCAAGATCCTGCAGCAACTCCGCCCAGTTAAATTTACCATAAAATTTATCTACTTGTGGAATTTCGATAGCTAATTCTTTCAGATAACGCTCCGAAAGACATCCCATTACATATAATTTTTCTAAATCCCCTTCTTCCTTTGCCTGTGCAAATTTCAAAATCATATTGATGGACTCTTCCTTTGCATCACCGATGAAACCACAAGTATTGATCACTGCAATTTCTCCCTCAGGCTTTTCCGTATCATGAGTCACATGATATCCGGCTTCTTCCAATTGCCGCATCAAATGTTCCGAGTCCACTAGGTTTTTAGAACATCCTAACGTTATAATATCAATGGTTTTCCGCTTCATGCATTCTCTCCAAACAATGAATCAACAAATTCTTTCTTACGGAACACCTGCAGATCTTCCATACCCTCACCCAGACCAATGTATTTTACCGGTATTTTGAACTGATCGGAAATGCCAATAACAACTCCCCCTTTCGCAGTGCCATCTAATTTAGTAATAGCCATCGCAGTCACTTCCGTAGCCAATGTGAACTGTTTAGCCTGCTCAAATGCATTTTGTCCGGTGGAACCGTCCAAAACCAGCAAAACTTCATTAGGAGCATCAGGAACCACTTTCTTCATTACATTCTTAATCTTAGTCAACTCGTTCATCAAGCCAACTTTATTATGAAGACGTCCGGCAGTATCAATGATTACCACATCGGCATTATTAGCAACAGCAGAATTCAAAGTATCATAAGCCACAGAAGCTGGATCAGCGCCCATTTTCTGTTTGATTACAGGTACTCCTACACGACTTCCCCAAATATCCAATTGTTCGACAGCTGCCGCACGGAAAGTATCCGCAGCACCCAGATAAACACTTTTACCAGCTTTTTTAAATTGATAAGCCAATTTACCAATAGTAGTCGTTTTACCGACTCCATTCACTCCCACTACCATAATAACGTAAGGTTTCTTCTCAATCGGAGCTTCAAAGTCATCCACATCATCTGAATTATTTTCCGTCAATAAGGCAGCGATTTCATCGCGCAAAATGGTGTTCAATTCTTGCGCATTCATATATTTCTCTAACGCAGCGCGTTTCTCTATACGTTGAATAATATTCAATGTCGTTTCCACGCCTACATCCGATGTTATCAACACCTCTTCCAGATTATCAAGCACTTCATCATCCACTTTCGACTTTCCTGCCACAGCACGGGCAATTTTTCCGAACACACTTTCCTTTGTCTTAGATAATCCTTTATCTAATGTTTCCTTTTTATCTTTTGAGAAAAAACTAAAAAATCCCATATTCTATCTATTAATACAATACATTATGCCACAAAGATATAACAAAGTAATGAAAGTACAGGGATAAAGTACAAAAAAAATCCCCTTATCGGAATACGATAAGAGGATTTTATATTCAAACGTCTTTCGACGGACTATCTTATTTCTTGAAAAAGTCTTGCACTTTTTCGTTCAATACCATCTGTTCATCAAAAGTGTAAGCACCAGTTTTGGGTGACTTAACCATCTTGATAACCTTTGTATAAGCACGACCTTCTTTAGAACCTTCGTGCAAACTTGCTACAGTTTTCTTTGCCATGGGTTATACCTTATTATTTAATTTCTTTATGTACTGTTACTCTCTTCAGGATCGGGTTGTATTTCTTCAATTCCAATCTTTCAGTTGTATTCTTTCTGTTTTTTGTAGTGATATAACGAGAGGTTCCCGGCATACCACTATCTTTGTGTTCTGTGCATTCCAGAATCACCTGTACTCTGTTACCTTTTGCTTTCTTTGCCATAATCAGTATTCTCCTCTACTTTTAGCCAATTACTTTAATGCTTTTCCAATCACAATAACCTTTTGCTACTGCATCGTTCAAAGCAGCGTCCAGTCCTTTCTTATTAATAATACGCAGACCGTTAGCACAAATGCTAAGGCTGATCCAGCAATCTTGCTCTACATAGTAGAACTTCTTGTTAAACAAGTTCAAATCAAAGGTTCTCTTAGTTCTTCTCTTTGAGTGTGAAACATTGTTGCCAATCATGGCTTTCTTTCCGGTAATTTGACAAATCTTCGACATTTCTATCTTATTTTTATAGTTTTTATCTATACTTATTTCAAACAGAGCGCAAAGTAAGTACTTTTATCGATACCAAACAAGTTTTTCATAAAATAATTCACTGTCTGATAGCATTTTTTCTTCATTTTAAGCATATATGGAGCATCTTTAAAGCATTCTGGATAGCATTTTGCACATTCCTGGCTCTTCCGTCATCCCCCTTTTGTTTGAAAGTTACAATTTCATTTTTATAGGCAGCCGCAATCCACACTGTTCCGACAGGTTTTTCAGATGTACCTCCTCCCGGGCCGGCGATCCCGGATGTGGCAACAGCACAATCCGTTTTCAATGCTTTCATCGCACCTTTCACCATTTCAATCACTGTTTCCTGACTGACGGCTCCATGCCTTTCCAATGTTTCAGCAGAAACATGAAGCAGAGATATCTTTACCTCATTGGAATAAGCCACAATTCCCCCATTGAAGTATTCCGAACTTCCCGGAACAGAAGTCACTAAAGCAGCAACACCTCCTCCTGTACAACTTTCTGCGGTGGAAAGGGATAAATTCTTCGATTTTAGTAATTCCCCGACCTCTTCTTCCAGTTTCATATACCTTATTATATATAATTTATATTTTTGTTCTATTTTTCCTGCTGATATTACCAGGCCCGTATCCGGACCGTATTTGCTCCGTATCTATAGCTTTGGAGCAGATACGGAGCAGGTACGGCCCAGACACGAACCGAGTGCGGTGCGGACAAAGAAATGTTCTAAAACTCCTTTCACTTCAATGTGACACGCGAATAAGCCGGCGCATCTATCGAACAGAAATCCTTATCCTGATATTTAAAATAACCGGTAATGGCAATCATGGCAGCATTATCTGTTGTATAGCTGAATTTAGGGATAAATATCTTCCATCCATACTTTTCAGCATGTTCACGGAAAGCATTACGCAGGCCGTTATTAGCAGAAACCCCACCAGCCACGGCTACTTGCTTAATCTTATATTCCTTTGCAGCCTTACGAAGTTTGTCCATCAGAATATCTACAACAGTAGCTTCGAGTGAAGCAGCCAGATCAACCTTATGATGTTCGATGAAATCAGGATCTTCCTTCATCCAATCACGTAAAGAATACAAAAATGAGGTTTTCAAACCACTGAAACTATAATCTAATCCGGGAATATGAGGTTTACTGAAAGTAAAAGCCTTCGGATTGCCCTGGCGAGCCAGTTTATCGATAATCGGACCACCGGGATACCCAAGCCCCATCACTTTCGAACACTTATCAATAGCTTCCCCTGCAGCATCATCAATTGTCTGACCCAAAATCTCCATGTCATTGTATGCCTTCACCAGGATAATCTGTGAATTTCCCCCTGATACAAGCAAGCAAAGGAAAGGAAATTCAGGCTGAATAGCATCCTCACCTTCTGCTTTAATAAAATGAGCTAACACATGACCAGTCAAGTGATTAACATCAATCATTGGGACACCTAAGGAACGGGCAAAGCCTTTGGCAAACGACACGCCTACCAACAAAGAACCCATCAATCCCGGTCCTCTTGTAAACGCCACCGCACTCAATTCTTCTTTAGTTACTCCGGCACGTTTTAATGCTTCATGAACCACTGGAACGATGTTTTGCTGATGTGCACGTGAAGCTAATTCGGGAACCACACCGCCATAGGCCTCGTGCACCGCCTGACTGGAAACGACATTCGATAGCAGATACCCATCTTTGATGACGGCAGCAGAGGTGTCGTCACAAGAGCTTTCTATTCCTAAAATTATTGTACTCATATCGTTATTTACGTTTAAACGCTGCAAAAGTAGTGATAAAAGTAGGATTGATAACGTATTATTTCATATTTTTGTTGGCTAATTCAAACAAACCGCCTATCAGAAAGTTAAAGAAGACAGTTCGCTGGGTGCTCGGTATTATACTTAGTTTGTATATCGGGACTATATTGTTGTTGAACATTCCTTACGTTCAGCGACAAATATCTGTGCTCGTTGCGAACGAACTGGCTAATGTACTGGGTACACAACTAACCATCGGGCGGATCAATATGGGACTACTGAACCGCATTATTATTGACGATTTATTGTTAAACGACCAGTCAGGCAAGGAAATGCTAAAAGTATCCCGCCTTTCTGCAAAATTCGATATACTTCCCTTGTTCAAGGGCAAAGTATCGATCAGTAACGTACAGTTATTCGGCTTCAACATCAACCTGGAAAAAAAGACACCGGAAGACATACCTAACTTCCAGTTCGTACTCGATGCATTTGCCTCTAAAGATACCATCAAAAAGGAAAGTAATCTGGACATACGTATCAACTCGTTACTGATACGACGCGGTAAGATGTCTTATAACGTATTGTCGGCAGAAGAGACGCCCGGAAAATTCAATGCACAGCATATACAGCTACGAAACATCATCGCCAATATCTCGTTGAAAGCGCTCCAAAATGACTCTGTCAATGCAGCAGTGAAGCGCCTGAGCATTGAAGAAGAAAATTCCGGTTTTGAGTTAAAAAAACTAAGTCTCAAGATTGTAGCAAACAATCAGAAGATGAGCATTGAGAACTTCGCGATTGATTTGCCGAATACTTCGCTTGCAATGGATACCATCCGTATGGAGTATGACAGTTTGGGAGCTTTTAGAAACTTTACCAATGATGTACGCTTTTCCTTGCGGATATTGCCTTCGGACATTACTCTTTGTGACCTCGCCCCCTTTGTTCCGGCCTTTTCCCCTTTCAAGGAAAATTTGCAAGTGGCTTTGGAAGCTAACGGTACTATCAATCAGTTGAATTGTCCTCATTTGTCGATTACAGGAAACCAACATTTTCATTTAAGGGGAGATGTTTCTTTGCAAGACCTGTCGCATCCTCAGGATGCATTCGTATTCGGCAACCTTTCCAGTTTATATGCTGATCCGGAAGGCATTGCATTTTTCGTTCGCAATTTAAGTAAGAACTACGAAGGTGTTCCTCCGGTACTGCAACGCTTAGGCACCATCTCGTTTAATGGGGAAGTCTCGGGATATTTCACAGATATTGTAACTTATGGTCTGGTGCGTACCGATATAGGTTCTATCAAGACCGACTTAAAATTAAGTTCAAATAAAGAAAAAGGTTATTTTTCTTATTCGGGTGCAGTAAAGACAGAAGAGTTTGAATTAGGCAATATGCTGGCAAACGACCAGTTAGGAAAGGTCACATTCAATCTCAAAGTCGAAGGCAGCCACTACGAAAAGCAATATCCTTCCATAATAATGAAGGGATTAATCGCTTCCATCGACTATAGTGATTATAACTATGAGAACATCACACTCGACGGAGAATATAAACAAGGCGGTTTCAACGGAAAGGTAGCATTGGATGACGAAAACGGTTCTGTTCTGCTAAATGGTAGCATTAATACAGCCAGCCGTGTACCGACTTTTAATTTCCATGCCGATATCCGTAATGTACGCCCCCACGAGCTTCACCTGACACCTAAATATGAAGATACGGCAGTTTCTATTCAGTTAACGGCTGATTTCACCGGTGGTTCCATCGATGAAATGAATGGAGAGATCAATATTGACAGCCTGCAATTCACAGCACCCGATAGAAACTATTTTCTGGACAACTTAAAAATAACCGCCACCCGGGAAGACGAATCGCATAAACAATTAAAAATAGCCTCTAATTTCCTGAATGCAAGTATTGAAGGAGATTATTCCTATCGTACACTGCCCGCCAGTGTACTGAACATCATGCGAAGATATATTCCTGCTCTAATATTGCCGGACAAAACCCCTATAGAAAGTGAGAATAACTTCCATTTCGACATAAATATCTTTAATACGGATTTATTCTCCACCATTTTTAATATTCCGGTTAAGGTCTATACACATTCTACCCTAAAAGGATACTTTAATGACAAAGCACAGCGCCTGCGAGTAGAAGGATATTTCCCGCGTCTGCGCTATGGAGACAAGTTCCTTGAATCGGGTATGATCTTGTGTGAGAATCCCGGTGATAAATTTCATGCACGTGTACGATTCAGCAATCGCAAACCGGAAGGTTCCATCAACGTATCGTTAGATGCACAAGCCAAAGATGACCTTATTCAGACCTCTTTGAATTGGGGAAACAGTAGCGCTGTCACATATAGTGGCAAATTAGCTGCTGCTACACATTTCATCCGCACACAAGCTGAGGATCAGAGCAAAAAGCGTTCCCGCTCAAACAAGAGTATTCCGGCTTTGAAAACTGTCGTCGATGTTCAAAAAACGGATATTATCCTGAATGACACTTTATGGGAAATACATCCGTCAAAAGTGGTAATCGACTCCGGAAAGATATATATAGACGATTTTTATTTCAGCCATAAAGACCGATACCTGCGCATCAACGGAACTATCTCAAAACAACCTCAGGATACGGTACGCCTGGATTTAAAAGATATCAATATAGGCTACGTATTTGATATTGCCGACCTTGGAGTGAATTTTAAAGGAGAAGCTACTGGTCCTGCCTATGCCAGCGGAGTATTGGAGAAGCCTGTTATGTATACTGACCTTTTCATCCGGGGCCTTGGACTAAATGACGGTTTATTGGGCGATGCCAACATTCACGGAGAATGGCATCATGAAGTAGAAGGCATCTATCTCGATGCCCATATCCATGAAAAAGATACAGCCAAAAGTCATGTATATGGCTACATATATCCCATAAAACCTAAAAGTGCGCTTGACTTACAGATTGAAGCTGACAACACCAATCTAAAGTTCATAGAACACTACATGAGCAGTATCACACCTGAATTTAACGGACGTGCCAGCGGTCACGTACATTTCTATGGCAAATTCAAAGGGCTCACCATGGAAGGGCGCGTACTTGGCAATGCTTCCATGAAGGTAGACGTACTGAATACCACTTTCTTTATAAAAGACAGTATTCGTATAGAACCGAATGGGCTGACTTTCCAAGATAACCGGATATTCGATACACAAGGCAATCAAGGACATGTAGACGGTTATCTGCATTATGAGCACTTCAAGAACCTGGAATACCATTTCCAGTTTGGAGTGAACAACATGCTGGTAATGAATACGAAGGAGTCACTGGATTTTCCTTTTTATGGAACGGTATACGGAACGGGGAATGCCCTGATAGCAGGTAACGCAAGGGATGGAGTCAATATCGATGTAGCCATGACGACCAACCGGAATACCAACTTCGTATATATAAAGGATAATGTATCTTCAGCCGCCAGCAACCAATTCATCAAATTCGTGGACAAGACACCGCGCCGGGCTGTGCTGGATTCTATCAATCTGATTTCCGACTATGAACTGGCGCAACAGGAGATACAGCAGGAGGAAGAAAGTGACACGGATATCCGCCTGAACCTGCTTGTAGAAGCGACACCGGATGCAAGCATGAAGATAGTGATGGATCCCATCGCCGGTGATTACATCAGTGGACGAGGATCCGGAAATATCCGCACGGAATTTTATAACAAGGCTGACGATGTGAAGATGTTCGGTAATTATCGTATCAGTCAGGGAGTTTATAAATTCAGCCTGCAAGAGGTAATACGCAAGGACTTTACCATCAAAGATGGAAGTACTATCAGTTTCAACGGTCCTCCGTTGGATGCCACCATGGATATCCAAGCAAGTTATATGGTGAATTCCGCATCCTTGAATGACTTGGTACCGAATGTAAGCAACTACGGAATTCCAACGAGTATCCGTGTAAACTGTATCATGAACCTGACGGGACAACTAACTTCTCCTGACATCAAATTAAGTCTGGAAGTGCCTAATGAACGGGATGAAGTGCAAGCCCTTATCCGTAACTACATTTCAACGGACGAACAAATGAATATGCAGATTCTCTATCTGTTAGGTATCGGCAAATTCTATACACCCGAGAATGTAGATGCCACACAAAACTCGAATATGATGACTTCTGTGCTTTCATCCACCCTTTCGGGACAACTAAATAATGCACTTTCCAACATTATTAATAGTAACAACTGGAATATAGGTACCAACCTCAGCACTGGAGAAAAAGGCTGGACGGATATGGAATTCGAAGGAATGCTATCGGGGCAATTACTGAACAATCGTCTGCTTATCAATGGTAACTTCGGATACCGCGACAATCCGATGGCAAATACAAACTTTGTAGGTGACTTTGAAGCAGAATGGCTTGTGAACCGTAGCGGAGATATCCGACTGAAAGCGTATAATGAGACGAACGACCGCTATTACACAAGGACCAATCTGACAACGCAAGGCATCGGTATCATTTTCAAGAAGGACTTCAACCGATGGAAAGAGCTTATGTTCTGGAATAAATGGAGGTTGAAAAGACTGAGACGGGAAATGGAACAAAAGGAAGCGGAAAAGAACACCGAAGAACAAACCGAAGAAACTGAAACCACTGCTACCCAGGCGGCAGCAAAAGCAAAAGAAAAGAGAGGGGGAAGTTAATTTTCCCCTTCTTTATTTTCATACAAACTATCTATAATACCATCCGCCAATCCAATCACCGGAACATGTATATATTCGGAATGTACCACCTTGGCAATAGTCAGAAAGATTTCGGCAGCAGGAACTATAACATCTGCACGGTCAGCTTTCAAACTAAATGTATCCATACGCTGTTCAGGTGTCAAAGGCACCAGTTTATCATACAGAGTTTGCAGCGAAGTGACGGGTAAACGCAGCTTCTTCTTATCTTTCTTCTCCGCCAATCGATAGAGCTTATTGATATTGCCACCGGAACCGATGATATTCACCTCTCCCAAACCTTCAGTCAATCGCTCCAGATCATCATGCATTTGTCCCCACACCTCCTCGCGGACCGCGCCACTAAGCATACGTACCGTACCAATGTTGTAAGATAGGGAATGTTGCAGTTCTCCGTCAACTAGCAGATTGATCTCAGTACTGCCACCACCGACATCTACATAAATATAATTACCTGTACGGTCGGCCATACACTCGATATGGTTGTTGTAGATCATTCTAGCTTCTTCCTGACCGTCAATGACTTCAATAGAGATACCGGTATCTTTCAATATCTTCTTGATAATGGATTTCCCATTACGGGCATCCCGCATGGCCGAAGTGGCGCAAGCACGGTAATCCGTCACATCATAAATCTTCATCAGTTGGCGGAAAGCTTTCATTAACCGGCGTAGCTTTACAGCCTTCGTTTCGGACACTTCGCCTAAAGAAAACACATCGAAACCAAGCCGTAATGGCACACGAAGCAACAAAACTTTTGAGAGACGCTTGTTCAATACAGTCTCGTCTTCTTTTACTTTCTTAATTAAAAGCCGCACGGCATTAGAGCCGATATCAATGGCGGCATAGCAAGTATGAGTAGTTGGCATATCTATTTATTAAAATTATGCAGATAAACTATAATTCATTTACTGCAAGATAATATTTATATAATTCTTCTTGTGAACGGAACGACGCACCGCTTCCATCTTCTCCCATCCAGGGACGATTCTCCCCTGTCCCATCTACAACACTTCCCTGGCAAGTATCATGTAAGCCGAAATCTATTACCTTCCACAAGTCTTCTTTGATCCGGGCATCGTAGACAGGAGCTATCACTTCTATACGATTATCGAGATTGCGGGGCATCCAGTCCGCCGAACCAATAAATGTCTTATTCTCACCACCGGCAGCAAAGATGAAGATGCGTGAATGTTCCAGATACCGGTCAATAATACCACTGATATGGATAGTATCACTTATTCCGGGAATCCCCGTTACCAGCGAACAATTTCCACGCACTAACATATCTACAGGTACTCCGACAGCCGAAGCTTCATATAGCTTCTTGACAATAGCAGAATCCGTTATATGGTTCACTTTCACGCGGATATACGCCGGACGCCCTGATTGCCGGTTCATTATTTCATCATTAATCAGGCGGATAAAGCGTAGTTTCATTTCATTGGGAGATACCAGTAGTTCTTTGAAATGAACGGGCGAATAAGGCTTCTCTATAAAAGTGAACACAGAATTTACATCACGTACTACGGAACGGGATGCCGTCATCAGCATATAATCCGTATACATGCGTGCATTTCCCTCATGGAAGTTCCCTGTACTGATACAAGCAATATCGCTTCCCGTCTTCATTCCGATATGGGTTATTTTGGAATGGACTTTCAGCCCTTCCACCCCAAAAATCACATGAATGCCTGCATCCTGCATTTTTTTGGACCAATCGATATTGGATGCTTCATCAAAACGTGCCAGGAGTTCGATTACTACAGTCACCTTCTTACCGTTCCGTGCAGCACAAATCAGCGCTTTCACCACTTTAGAGTCTTTTGCCAGACGGTAAAGAGTCGTCTTTATACTCTTGACATCCTTACTAAGAGCCGCCTCCTGAAGCACACGGATATAGTAATCAAAACTATGGAAAGGTACATGGATATATCTGTCCTGCTTCTGAATAAGACGCAGCAAACTCACATTCTCTTTCAGTTCCGGCTTCAATATAGGAAGCCAGCGCGGATATTTCAAATCGCAACGCCCGCAATCGGGAAAAGCCATCAGGTCTTTATGATTATGATATCGCCCTCCGCCAAGCACAGTATCCAACTTATCCAGATTCAGGCGATTCATCACCCTCTTTAGTAAATCCTTTGGCATCTCCGCATCGTAGATAACCCGCAGGGCATCTCCTTTCTTACGGCTCTTTACCGCCTTCGAAATCTTCTGAAGCGTGCCATTGCGCAGGTCATTATCTATCTCCATTTCAGCATCTTTTGTAAACTTGAAAGCATACGCCTCGAAGCAATCGTATTCCATACCGGAGAAAATCATCGGCAGGCAAAAACGGATCACATCATCCAGATACATCAGATAACTGCGTTCTTCACGATCGGGCAGACGAATAAAACGTCCGCAAACAGGAACCGGAAGCTCTATCAGAGCATAATCGGTACGAGACGGTAATTTCCGTGCAGCGGATACCTTTCGGGCTTCGGAAACTTGCATTTTTATGGCAAGATAGATATTCTCATCCGTTGCTTCCGTCAGTTGTTTCACGGCAGAAAGCCAAACGGGACTGACAAAACCGCTGAGCTGGCGGCGGAAGAAGTCACTGACAAAAATTTGTTGTTCTTCGTCCAGCTCAGTTTCCTTTAAAAGAAAGATGTTCTCTTCACGCAAGCGGTCGGTCACTTCGTGGATAGCCCGTTCATACTCTTGGGCATACCTGTTATTCAGTTTGTTGATTTGCTTGATAAGCTGCTTGGCATGTTCGCTTTCCGAGCGCAAACTTCTATCCTCACACTCGGCTATGCGACTGAGGGTTGCCATACGTACACGGAAAAATTCATCCAGATTATTCGAATAAATTCCAAGAAAGGAAAGTCGCTCAAGTAAAGGAACGTCCGTTTTCATCGCTTCCTGCAAGATGCGACGGTTGAAATACATCCAGCTTAAATCACGATCTATATGTGGAGCAGAGGCTATTTTCTTATTCATATATCAATTTATAATCATTTATAAAGCCTATTCCTTCCGCTGTTTCTATACAGTTCAGCAACCGCCACTCACAACTACGCACCCAGCTACGGAAATTCTCTTCGGGTTGATACTCACTCCGGGCGAACTCCAACAAACGGTCTACCTCAAAATTATCGGAAATAATACCTGCTCCGCCTCGTGCCGCATCATAAGCGTTACAATCCTGTTCGATGTGCGCTGGCACCATCAACAAAGGCTTACCCAGATACATAGCCTCACAAACGGATTCAAAGCCTGCCGTAGTGGCATACGCCCGGCAACCCGACATATAGCGAAGGAATTTTTCGTCATCCAACTGATGAAATGACAATGTTTCATCCATCCGGCACACTTCCGGCTCATCCGGTTTGTCCCAGAAGAAGTGCAAAGGCACTTCAGGGTGCTGCTCATGCCACTGGGAGATACTTTCTCCAAATCCGGCATTAACCATATAACCGTGTACATACTCTCCGGAAGCAGCTTCACAACAAAGCACTTCGCGCCGCAGTAAAGGCGGTACCACGCGTATATGCGCTTCTTCGTCCGTTTCCATCGGACGGAATGAGAGAGCCAGCTTCTCTTTGGCTCCGATACACGTGAGTCGTGTAAAAAAACGGAGCATCAGCAGGCTCATAGGATTCTTTTGGGGAAACTCAAAGTCATGATGCAGGAAAAGATATTGATGACCGACGCTGATCTGCGGTACAGAGGGGCGGAAAAAAAGATAAGTCAAGCCCGTCAGTAACTCATAAAAGTTGATTACGAGGTCCGCATCAGTTTCATGGATACGCCGGTGAATATAACAAATGCTACGCAGATAAGCAGGAACCTGCATCAGATTATATGCGATACTACGAGACATGCTGACCCGCTTATTGGCAGGTGTAGGCAGAAAGTTCGGACTGAGAAAGCGTTTCACAGGTGCCTGTATGCTGCGGTTGAAGAAACCCGGCAGGCGACGGGTATTGCTCTTCCCCACCAATACTTCTACTACCTCGTGCCCGTTGCGCCGTAGTATTTCTTCCAGCGTGATGGCTTGCGTCAGATGACCGCGGCCTTCTCCTTGAACAATAAAAAGAACTTTCATCTTTATATTTATAATTTAGTAATTTACAACTCACGATTTTAACTACAGAGGCGCTCTTCAGGCTTTTCTTTCATCAGCATATCCTCGTACCGTAACACTTCCCAATTTTCGCCCTCATCCTCTACGAGTGCTGAAAGAGTTTCCACCCAGTCACCGGAGTTAAGATAATGTATATCATCATAATAAGTATTTGCCGGATGATGAATGTGCCTGCAAATGATACCGTCGCATTTACGTGTACGGGCAAACTTCACCAGTTCCTTCTCAAAATCGGAAATATAAGAAACAGCGGATTTTACTTTTTGTTTAATCGCTTGTGACAAAGAATAATAAGGTTGTCCATGCCGGGCACGATACACATTATAAATACGGTTCAGCCATAACACAATGGTAGAATAAAAAGTACGTAATCTCATAGTGTCTGTATTTTTAGTTGCAGGCAAAGGTCAGTTATTCGTATTACACCGGTATGTAGAAAATATGACAAGTATCTTTCATTTTTTTCGCTGAACTTCCTTATCTTTACAGAAGATAAGCTGCATCTCAGCATAACTTTTTCATGCAAGCATGAAAGTTATACCTTCAATTTGCATTATCTTTACTCCCTCAAAAGAAACTCTCGTATGAAAAAGCCTGGAAATATCCTCATTGTCGATGATAACCGCGGTGTGCTCACCGCCGTGCAACTGCTGTTGAAACCCCATTTCGAAAAGATCATCACGCTCACTTCACCTGTCACACTTACCTCTGTGTTGCGTGAAGAAACTCCATCGGTGGTGTTACTTGACATGAACTTTACATCAGGCATCAATACCGGAAACGAAGGATTATTCTGGTTGCAGGAGATCAAACGCCTTCGTCCCTCCTTGCCTGTGGTTCTTTTCACTGCTTATGGAGATATTGATCTTGCCGTGCGTGGCATTAAAGAAGGGGCTACAGACTTTATTGTCAAGCCATGGGATAATCAAAAGCTGGTGGAAACCTTACTGAATGCAGCCCAAGCCATTTATAATAAGAATAACGGAAAAAATGCCTCGCCCGTAACCCCTGCCATGTATTGGGGAGAAAGTCCCATCATGCAGCAACTGCGCTCACTGGTGGAGAAAGTCGCCATAACCAATGCAAATATCCTTATCACCGGAGAAAACGGTACGGGAAAAGAGATGCTGGCACGTGAAATTCATGCACTTTCTTCCCGCCGTACGAAGGAAATGGTTGCTGTAGACATGGGAGCCATCACCGAAAGCCTCTTTGAAAGCGAGCTTTTCGGGCATACAAAAGGCTCTTTCACAGATGCATACGCTGACCGTCCCGGTAAGTTCGAAACTGCAGACCATAGCACACTGTTTCTCGATGAAATCGGCAATTTACCCTATCACCTGCAAGCCAAACTACTGACCGTATTGCAACGCCGCAATATTGTCCGTGTAGGCAGCAACCAGCCTATTGCTGTCGACATCCGTCTGATTTGTGCCACCAACCGCAACCTGAACGAGATGGTACAACGCAATGAATTCCGTGAAGACTTGCTTTACCGCATCAATACTATCCATCTTGAAATTCCGCCTTTGCGCGAACGGCCGGAAGACATTCTTCCTCTTGCCGAACGCTTTATAACGCGCTTCTGCAAGCAATATGACAAAGCATTATTACGGCTTTCCGATGCTGCCTGTACCAAATTGCACACACACACCTGGTACGGAAATATCCGCGAACTGGAGCATGCCATAGAGAAAGCAGTCATTATCTGCGACGGTAACGAACTGCCGGCGGAACTGTTTCAGTTGCCTAAGCGTCCCGAAACCTCACGCACCGGAAGCAATGCCGGTACAGAAGCAGCCACCCTTGAAGAAATGGAACGGAAAATGATACAGAAAGCTCTGGATACCTGTAACGGCAATCTATCCGCTGTTGCCGCACAACTCGGCATCACCCGGCAGACTCTCTATAACAAAATGAAAAAGTTCGGATTATGAAACATTACTACCGATACATCACCGACCGCTACCTTTTCCGTATCGTCATCTCTCTCCTGCTGGCGGGAGCTGTTACGGTATCCATTATTTATAAAGACCTTCTATGGATCGTCATCTCTTCCTTGCTGCTGTTGACGAGTCTGTGCTGGCAATGGAAACTGTATCGTCGGCATACGCAGAAAGTCCTGTTTCTGCTCGATGCCATTGAAAACAACGATGCATCCATCCATTTCTCCGAACACGAAGATATTCCGGACAACCGTATTGTAAACCAGGCCCTGAACCGCGTTGCTTCTATATTATATAATGTAAAAAGTGAAACGGCACAACAGGAAAAGTATTACGAACTCATTCTCGACTGCATCAATACCGGTATCCTAGTACTGAACGATACAGGTGCTGTTTACCAAAAAAATAATGAAGCCCTCCGCCTGTTAGGGCTGGAAGTCTTCACCCATGTCAGCCAACTTAGCCGTATTGATGTAAACCTTATGGAACTTTTCACCCATTGCCGCCCCGGAGATAAGTTGCAAACCCGTCTGTCCAACGAACGCGGCACAGTCAATCTCTCCATCCGCGTCTCCGACATAACCATCCGTCAAGAGCATTTCCGCATCCTTGCCCTGAATGATATCAATAACGAACTGGACGAAAAGGAAATCGACTCTTGGATACGCCTGACCCGTGTACTGACACATGAAATTATGAATTCCGTCACTCCCATCACTTCACTGAGCGACACATTGCTGACACTGATACAAGGAAGCGAAGAATTAAAAACGAAAAGTGAATCCATCTCTTCCGACAAAGAAACTGCTGACGAAATCCGCAATGGCCTGCACACCATCAGCACTACGGGCAAAGGACTTCTCTCTTTTGTAGAAAATTACCACCGTTCCACCCGTATCCCCAAACCGGAACCTTCCTTGTTCTACGTCAAAGGTTTTATCAATCGCATGGTGGAATTGGCACGGCATCAATATCCTGATTCACATATCAATTTCCACTCCCACATCACTCCGGATGACCTTATTCTTTATGCAGATGAAAACCTTATCTCACAGGTATTCATCAACTTATTGAAAAATGCCATTCAGGCCATCGAGGCGGCAGGAATTCCGGAAGGCATCATCACCTTACACGCTTATTGTAATGAAAATGAAGCCGTACTCATCGAAGTGTCCAATAACGGTCCTACTATTCCTCCTGAAGTAGCAGAACACATTTTCATACCTTTCTTCACCACAAAAGAAGGTGGCAGCGGCATCGGATTGAGTATTTCCCGTCAAATTATGCGGCTGTCAGGTGGCAGTCTTTCCCTGCATCCCGGAAAGGAAACCATGTTTGTACTGAAATTCAATTAGGTAACATCTAAAAGACAAAGTGGTATTAATGGATTTTTTCTCCTACTGGAGAAAAACTTTTTCCCAATAGGAGAAAAATAATTCAATAATAGACTAATAATACGAATCAAGATTTGGATTATGTTCATTATTGTCGGGTTATGAATCAGTTACGAGCTACAGGCTACAAGCTACAAGTGCCTTTCGGAACATAGCGCAGCTACTTGTAGCTTGTAGCCTGTAGCTCGTAACTTCATTCCTTTCCGCACCAATCTGAACATTTTACACCTTGCAATTGTTTAGAAATAGGTGTAACTTCGCTTTGCGATAACTAAATCCTTGAATAAACAACTTAAATAATACCTAAATTTATGATTTTTACAGCAGAAAACATTCTTTTAATTGGTTCTATCTTACTTTTCATTAGTATTATTGTCGGCAAGACTGGCTATCGATTCGGAGTCCCTGCCCTGTTACTATTCCTTGTCGTCGGCATGATTTTCGGTAGCGATGGTTTCGGACTACAGTTTCATAACGCTAAAGAAGCACAATTTATTGGTATGGTTGCTCTTAGCGTTATTTTGTTTTCCGGCGGTATGGATACTAAATTCAGCGAAATTAAACCGATTCTTGTTCCGGGTATTGTCCTCTCCACATTCGGCGTACTGCTTACTGCCGTCTTTACGGGATTTTTCATCTGGTGGATTGCTGGCATGAGTTGGTCAAATATTTATCTTCCTATCACTACATCCCTACTGCTTGCCTCTACCATGTCATCTACCGATTCCGCTTCTGTATTCGCCATCTTACGTTCGCAGAAAATGAATCTGAAACACAATCTTCGCCCCATGCTGGAGCTTGAAAGTGGTAGTAATGACCCGATGGCATACATGCTTACCATTGTGCTGATACAGTTCATACAATCCGGTGGAATGGGTATTGGAGGTATCTTCGGTTCGTTCGTTATCCAATTCATAGTAGGTGCAGCTGCCGGATACCTTCTCGGCAAACTTGCCATCCTCATGCTGAACAAGCTTAATATTGATAATCAGGCTCTTTATCCCATCCTTCTGCTTGCATTTGTATTTTTCACTTTCGCCATTACCGATCTTCTGAAAGGAAATGGTTACCTCGCTGTTTACATTGCCGGTATTATGGTAGGTAACAACAAGATAATGCATCGCAAAGAGATTTATACTTTCATGGATGGATTAACCTGGCTGTTCCAAATCATCATGTTCCTTTGCCTCGGTTTGTTGGTAAATCCTCACGAATTACTCGATATTGCTTTGGTAGCAACGCTTATCGGTGTATTTATGATTGTTATTGGTCGTCCGCTCAGTGTCTTCCTCTGTTTGCTACCTTTCGGCAAGAAGATCACAAACCGTTCGCGACTTTTTGTTTCCTGGGTAGGTTTGCGTGGTGCAGTGCCTATCATCTTCGCCACTTATCCGGTAGTAGCGCAAGTACCGGGTGCCGATGTGATCTTCAATATCGTATTCTTTATCACGATTGTTTCTCTCGTTATCCAAGGTACTACTGTTTCCTTGGCCGCCCGTTTGCTGAAACTTTCTACTCCGTTGGAGAAGACCGGTAATGAATTCGGTGTGGAATTGCCCGAAGAAATAGACAGTGACCTCAGTGATATGACCGTTACCACGGAGATGCTGGAAGAAGGCGATACCCTGAAGGATATAACCCTGCCTAATGGGGCACTCGTAATGATTGTGAAACGAGGCACGGAGTTCCTGATACCGAACGGATCACTGAAATTGCATTTGGGGGATAAGCTGTTGCTGATTTCGGATAAGAAGAGTAGTGATTAAGCGCAGACGGGGCTTGAACTCGCTACGCTCAGACAAATCGCCCCTTACCTGCGCCTGATAATATCTCCGCCTGACGCACCTACGCCTATGCCCGAAGGCTGCGCGGTAGAGTGCTGCGCAATAAAGCATTGTGCGCACAAGACTGTGAAGCACCTATGTGATACAAAATCACGTAATATTTCCCCATTCACGCCGAATGGTCTCCCGGCCTCACTGTAGGGGCGTTAAGCGTAGAAAGTATTTTCAACGTTAAGAAGGGTAGGCTGTTTGAGCGAAGCGAGTTCCTGCCCTTTAGCTGAAAATACTTTCGGAGTAGCCCCGGAAGTGCAGCCTTGTTTTTTTCTTTGGTATCTTTCTTTTGCCTTGATGCAAAAGAAAGTACAATTGGTTATTTTTTCTTTTTCTTTCGCCTCCCACCAAAGAATAAATATATAAACTTGCACGACATCACATTTAGCTCTATATTTGCGCAGTTTTAACTAAAGTGTGCAAATTTAACAGATGAAACAGGAACAACACTTCATTGATTACATTGAACAAAGCATCATTCGGAACTGGAACTTAAACGCCTTGACTGACTACAAAGGTGCTACTCTCCAATATAAAGACGTGGCTCGCAAGATTGCAAAATTCCATATTGTACTGGAAAGTGCCGGTATCCAGCCGGGTGATAAAATTGCCGTCTGCGGTCGTAACAGCGCACACTGGGCAGTTACTTTCCTGGCAACCATCACTTATGGAGCTGTTATTGTGCCTATCCTTCACGAATTTAAAGCGGATAATATACATAATATCGTCAATCACTCAGAAGCCAGACTGCTTTTTGTGGGAGACCAGGTGTGGGAAAACCTGAATGAAGACGCCATGCCGCAATTGCTGGGCGTTATTCTGATGACGGAATTCACCCCTGTAGTCTGTCGCGACAAACGATTGATGGAAGCTTTCGAGCACCGCAATACTCTCTACGGACAACGCTATCCTAAAAACTTCCGTCCCGAACACATCTGTTATCGGAAGGATGAACCGGAAGAACTTGCCATCATTAATTATACTTCGGGTACTACCGGATATTCCAAAGGTGTTATGCTCCCCTATCGCAGCCTTTGGTCCAACGTAAATTACTGCCATGAGATGCTTCCGGTGAAATCGGGCGATAATATGGTTGCCATGCTTCCTATGGGACATGTGTTCGGAATGACTTACGATTTCCTTTACGGTTTTTCAGCCGGGGCACACCTCTACTTCCTCACTCGCATGCCGACTCCTAAAATTATCGCACAGTCTTTCGCTGAAATCAAACCACGCGTCATCTCATGCGTGCCTCTGATTGTAGAAAAGATTATCAAGAAGAATATTCTGCCCCGTGTAGATAATAAAATAGGTAAGTTGCTGCTTCGTCTTCCTATCATCAATGACAAGATCAGAGCCCTCGCCCGCAAAGAAGCAATGGAAATATTCGGCGGTAACTTCGATGAAATAATCATCGGTGGAGCCCCGTTCAATGCAGAAGTCGAGCGCTTCCTCAAACAGATAGGCTTCCCCTACACCATCGCTTACGGTATGACAGAATGTGGTCCAATCATCTGTTCCAGCCGCTGGGAAACCCTGAAGCTGGCATCATGCGGTAAGGCAACCACACGCATGGAAGTGAAGATAGATTCGTCTGATCCGGAGAAGATGGCGGGAGAAATCATTTGTCGAGGTACCAACCTGATGCTGGGATATTATAAGAACCAGGAAGCAACGTCACAAATCATTGACGTAAATGGCTGGCTGCATACAGGCGATTTAGGCACAATGGATGCAGAAGGTTATGTAACTGTGCGCGGGCGCAGCAAGAATATGTTGCTCACTTCCAGCGGACAAAACATCTATCCGGAAGAGATTGAAAGCAAACTGAATAATATGCCTTACGTTTCCGAGTCACTCATTGTGTTGCAAAAAGAAAAACTGGTAGCACTGATTTATCCGGACTTTGACGATGCATTTGCCAATGGACTGCAACAAACAGATGTAGAGCGTATGATGGAAGCTAACCGTAACGAACTCAATCAGCAATTACCGGCTTATTGCCAGATATCAAAGGTGAAGATACATTTTGAGGAGTTTGAAAAGACAGCCAAAAAATCTATTAAACGGTTTATGTATCAGGAGGCTAAAGGTTAACAAAGATATAAGATCAAGTCTATGTTTTTAATTAATGTTATAGAACATGCTTTTTTATTTGGATAATTTGCTGTTATCCCGAAAGTACGTATCTTTGTACTGTGTTTTTCATAGTATTAGATTTAAGGTTAACAAAGGTTGGAGTACAGCGGTACTCCTTTTTTTTTATGCCCGTACGTTTCTTACCTCTCACGTACATACATCTTTTTCTCCGGTCCTACTCCTTTCACCGTAACCTTTTTCCAATGTGCAGGAAGTACGGAAGATAATTGCTCCACACCGCCATCCGTTATCTGTAATCCACAGAAACCATTTATAACAGCTTGCAGTAATCCGCCTGCTCCCGTCATAAAGTAAGGATTATCACTGGTGGGTGTTTCCGCCAATACACCGAAAGGAGCACGCAAGTTCGGCTGATAGCAACGACAGAACATCTCATAGGCACGCTTCGCATCCCCCATCCGGGCATACTGCACACAGAATACGGAATAAGACATGGCCGGACCATTCTGCGGATCAATCTTATCAACATAATATTCCATATCCTTCTTTTGCCATTCAGCATCCCCGACAAAATACAATGGATATCCCAATAAATTCACATCAGCCTGTTTTATCATCTCACCGTTGTATGTGGCATGCTCACGAGTGATTCCATCTTTAAAACGAAGAATACGGATGTTCTTGCCCACTTCTTCCCATATTTCCGGAACAGGCTCATTACATATCTTTGCCGCCTCACAAGCATATTCCAAAGCCCGGATAGCCGCACCGTTCGTGAAAGCATTATCATCCACCCCATTTGCATATTCATCGGCTCCCACTACATTGCAAATGGAATAAGAACCGTCATCATTACGCGTCACACGGCTTACCCAAAAGTCAGCAACCGCTTTCATCAGCGGAAATGCTTTCGCCCGTAGCCACTGTCCGTCACGGGTAAGGCAATAATAATTCCAGCAGGCAATACTGATGTCCGCAGTGATATGATGTTCCAGAGGGCCTGTCAAAGCAAAAGTAGGAGTTGATTCTTCCCCGTAATCATCACTCTCCCAGGGAAACATAGCTCCCTTGAAGCCGTATGCCATTGCTTTCTTGCGGGCAGCCATCAAGCGGTCAATACGATAATCGATCATAGATTCGGCAATTCCCTTATTCAGCAACAGCATCGGGGGAAACATCCAAAGTTCCGAATCCCAGAATATATGTCCATTGTAACCTTGCGAAGAAAGTCCCATGGGCGAGATGCTCAATCCGCTTCCTTCTCTGCAAGAAGAATAAAGGTTGAAAAGTGCAAACCGAACCGCCCGTTGTGCTTCGTCATCCCCTTCTATCAGGATATCGCTTTCCCACAATTCATTCCAAAGACTACGATGTGCGGTCATCAGTGAAGTTGTACCTTCATGAATAGCATAAATCACCTGCCGTTCAGCCTCATTATACGGATCGCTAAAGTCACGGGCGGAGCATACCGAACCCACCAAGGCAAAAGACATCTGCTCTCCTTTCTTCAGATTCAACACAAAAGACATCTCTTTAGTCACTTCATCATAAAGAGGCTCCTGCGCTTCTCCTTTATTAAAAATAAAAGCGGAAGAAGCGGAAACTTTTTGTTGCCGATGAGCAGATACAGCATAAGATTGCAGCATATACATTTGTGTATCATCCGCCCTCATTTTCCGGAAGCGCTGTGTCGGCTGACTGTATTCTTGGGGAATATCCATCCGGGCAGCAACTTTCAGGGATACATCGGACAGAGCTTTTACATCCACACGGATAAGCCCCGCATAAGGCATATTTCTTAAAGCGCAAATGCTATAATCCACATCAACTTTCCCGGCTGCCCGGAAACTACTGTTATGAGTTGCTTCTTTCATATCAACACACTGTTTCCAGTTTGTGATACATTCCGTATTCACCTCTTTTCCATCGACATCCATCGACATCTGGAAAGGATTGATTCCTTTCAACACACGGCTTACCCCCTGAGGGCCGTCCGTATCGAACACATGATTCAGTATCACCTGCCGCACAGAGAAAGGTTCTTTCCAGGGAAGAATGCCGATTCCGCCATTCGCCATAGGGGCGCCTACATAAGGAGCATTTATATCAGAGGCATGAAGTTGCCACAAAGTGTCATCTTCTCCTTTCACCATCTGCACAAAGAAAAAAACAAGTAGAAAGAAACAGGAAATACGTGCTTTCATAATCAATATGGAATTATAGTTTTCTATGCAAAAATAAGTAAAATCCTCAATAATCCGGCAATCAATTGTTATCTTTACTTCCAAACCAAAACTCTGTTATCATGGATATACATACTTTTATGACTAATTATCGGGAAGCATTTGGTGAACGCGCCGAACTTCCCATCGCCTTCTGGTACTCCGATAAACAGGAAAGCGAAACAGAAAAAATTGGCGGTTGCTTCTTCAAGGGCCTGCAACAGGTAAGGGAAGGTAAAACCATCAGCCTGAACAGCGACGTCATAGGATGTGGCGGCGGAAAATTCTACACCGGTTTCACGGAAATGCCTATACACGTACCTAACTTCGTATCTTTGAAAGAGAAGTACAAAAAGACTCCTGAAATGGTAACAGATTTCATAAAGCAAATCCAGGTACCGCGTACGGAAAAGGCCTATCTGCATTTTGCCCGGATAGATAAACTTGCTTCTTTCGATGATGTAGAGGGTTTGCTGTTCCTTGCTACGCCTGATATCCTGTCAGGACTTACCACGTGGGCTTTTTATGATACGAATGCATTCGATACCGTAGCTACTCCTTTCGGTTCCGGTTGCAGTTCCGTTGTAACCCTCACTGTTCTCGAAAACCAAAAAGATGGTAAGCGCTGTTTCCTCGGCTTCTTCGATCCGTCCGTGCGTCCCCACTTTGAAGCCAATCTGTTGAGCTTCACTATTCCCATGTCCCGCTTCAAAGAAATGTATCACACCATGCGCGAAAGTTGCCTGTTCGATACACACGCCTGGGGAAAGATAAAAGAGCGTATTAACGAATAAAACCTTGAAAAAAAGTAAAGAAATAATGTCTATCTTTTAATTAGTGTTATAAAAACACTTATATTGGCCTAATCATTTGGAAATACGCAGAATATCCGTACCTTTGCACTGTGTTTTTCATAGTATTAGATTTAAGGTTAACAAAGATTGGAGTACAGCGGTACTCCTTTTTTTATTGTGTGCGCAGCACACAATAAAAATGGGAAAGCTAAAGCCCTCCCATTCTGTTAATGTTCTGTAATTATGCACTTGACAAGCAAAGCAACTTTATTGAGCAACCTTTAGTGTTTTCAATCCCTTTACTGCAGATTTATCTTTCACCTCCATAATGCTAATAGCGTAACCACCACCCGGAGCCGCTTTCAATTTCAGCACGGTCTTAGGAGAAACAATCCCTTTACGGATTACGTAAGCCTGCGGATTCGTTTTATAATCAGCATCCTTTGCGTCCGCATAAACAGTAGCTATATACTGTTTATCAGCATCCAGAAAATCCAGTTTCAGAGTAGAAGCATGCCCCTGCTCACTGCTGGTACAACCTATAAACCAATCATTCGTACCTTTCGCCTTGCGGGCAGCCGTGATATAGCGTCCCGGTTCTGCTTCCAGGTATCGGCTGTCATCCCAGTCCAGAGCCACATCTTTAATGAACTGGAAAGCATCCATAAAGCGTTCATAGTTCTCAGGCAGATCGGCTGCCATTTGCAGGGGGCTGTACATCGTGACGTAGAGTGCCAACTGACGCGCCAATGTAGAGTTTACATGAGCGTGACTATTCGGATTCAGTTTATTCATATCCATTTCAAAGACACCCGGCGTATAATCCATCGGTCCGCCTTGCAGACGGGTGAAAGGAAGAACGGTCGTGTGGAAAGGCTTGCTGCCTCCGAAAGCTTCATATTCCGTGCCACGGGCAGATTCATTTCCTATCAGGTTCGGATACGTACGGCACAAACCAGTAGGCCGTACAGCCTCGTGGGCATTCACCATAATTTTATGCTTGGCAGCTTCGGTCACGGCATACAGGTAATGGTTGTTCATCCACTGCCCATAATGATATTCACCGCGTGGAATGATATTGCCCACATAACCGCTTTTCACGGAATTGTAACCGTATTGGTTCATCAAGTCATAGGCAGCCTCCATGTGGCGTTCGTAGTTGCGTGCGGAAGCCGATGTCTCATGATGCATCATCAGTTTGACACCTTTGGAGTGAGCATACTCATTCAGGTATTTGATGTCAAAATCAGGGTATGGAGTGAGAAAGTCGAAAACATAATCCTTGCTGTTGCCGAACCAGTCTTCCCAACCGGTATTCCAGCCTTCTACCAATACCTGGTCGAAACCATGCTCCGCAGCAAAATCAATGTACTTCTTTACATTCTCCGTATTGGCGGGGTGAATGCCGTTCGGTTTCACTTTCGTATAATCCGTTTCATCCAGTTTTACGGAAGGGAGATCAAATGTATAAGCCCACGGCTTGCCTGCCGCAATCATTTCCCACCATACGCCTACATACTTCACAGGCTTAATCCAGGATGTATCTTCATATTTGCAGGGATCATTCAGATTCAGTATCAGATTGGAAGCCAGCATTTCACGGGCATCATCACTGACTATCACCGTACGCCACGGAGTGTGACAAGGTGACTGCATATACCCTTTATCGCCCTGTGCATCCGGCGTCAGCCAAGATTCAAAGATAAGGTTCTTATCATCCAGATTCAGGTGCATACACGAATAATCCACCAAAGCGGCTTCATGGAGATTGAGATAGATTCCGTCAGCCGTTTTCATCTGGAGGGAAGTCTGTACACCTGTCGGTGAAAACTGGTTTTGTGACGCATTATCAGTAATGGCTCCCTGCATGAAACCACGAATTTCCGAAAGTTTGGATTCCGTATAATCATATTCCTGAGTATCGTAATCACCGGGAATCCACCAGGAGGTATGATCGCCCGTCATAGCGAACTGGGTATGTTCGTCCTTAATCACGAAGTAAACCAGATTCTTCTGTTGCGGAAACTCATAGCGGAATCCTACACCATCATCATATACACGAAAACGAAGGTTCATATAACGATCCGTGACGGGTTGTTTCAATTCAACCAGCAATTCGTTGTAGTGATTACGAATATCTTTCGTCTCTCCCCACACCGGTTGCCAGGTTTCGTCGAAGGTAGAGGTAGAAGCTTTCAGGACTTCAAAACCGTCCAGCAGATTATCGGAATTCTTCAATTCCAGTCCCAAGGTGCTGGGGTTAATCACGGATTTCCCTTTATACTCCACCTGATAGGTCGGAGCGCCATTCTTTGATAATCCGAAATCCAGCTTCACCTGGCCCGAAGGAGACGACACTCCTTCGGCTTTCCCCACTAAGGCAAAAAGAAGACAAATTGTACTAAGCATTAACTTTCTCATAACTATACTATTTTATAATTTAAGTTTCGCATGCTACCCTATACACACTATCAGCGTATAACAGCATGCGGAATATGGTTTAATAAATAAATTCAATCGTGTGTTTCACCCCGTCATCCGGCAATCTCAACATACAAAGATTCTGTTTCTTATCCGGACACCATGCGGTAACCTTGAACTCCGTTTCCATCCCTTCATTCAGTTTTTCCGCTTTCATCTTCCTTACTTTTTGTCCGTCAATAAGCGCTTCCTTCGGCATCTGACTGGTATAAATGCAAAACATCAGGTTGCGTTCTCCCGGAAGGGCATACTTCTCTCCCGCCCTTTCCCCGACTTCGAGCACATATCCCTTTTCCGTTGTCCGGCAAGATACAGGAGTACGCATAAATTCTCCACGCTGATATCCCAGATCAGTTCCTGCATCTTCATACAGGGAGAAAGACGTTTCACCGCCCGCCGCAGCCGGAAATACCTCAAATGTAATCGGATAAACGGGCTTCTCATCCGTATAATTCATCACAGGCATCTGAGGGATGATACTTCCTTTACGCACAAACATAGGAATGGTATTCAGCGGAGCATTTGCCGTAGTCCACTGTTCGCCGCTATATTCCGTGCGCTTGTCATTATAATCAATCCAGATACCTTCGGGCAGATAAACATTCTTATTAGTTGCCCCCTTCTTCACCACCGGAGCCACCAGCAATTCGCTGCCAAACATAAATTGTGCATCCGTAGAGACCGTTTCCAAATCTGCCGGATATTCCATAAACATGGGGCGCATAATCGGCAAACCCGTTTCATGCGCTTCGCGGGCATAAGTATAAATATAAGGCAGCAAGCGATACTTCATTTCTATGGCAGCTTTAACGTTCTTCTCCGCTTCTTCCCCAAAGAGCCACGGTTCTACCGCCACATCTCCTTCATGGTGAATACGGCTCAGAGGATTGAACGCTCCCAACTGTACCCAACGGGTATAAAGTTCCGCCATGGCGGGATAATCTTCAATATCCCCGCAATAACCTGAAATGTCACATGCCACGAAAGGAATCACACCCAGTCCGGCAGATAAAAGTACCGGGATCTGATTAGCCATCTGTCCCCAGCCTTGCAGCACATCATCTCCATTGCCGCAATCTCCGGTCCAGCCGAAGGTGTAACGCTGTAATCCTGCATAGGCGGCGCGTGTCATCTGGAAGACACGAAGATCCGGATTCCGTTTCTCAAACTGTTCCTTTACCACCTTGTCCCAAGTCAGACCATACACGTTATGAATTTCATCGTGCATACCGAGGTGGTGCTTCATGACAAGACGTTCCGTTTGTTCTTCATTGCTCCAGGCAGGTTCGCCCATATCCGTCCAGAAGCCGGCAATGCCGTCATCTATCGGTTTCTGCTGATAGGCTCCCCACCAGTCCGCCACTTCGGGAATGGTAAAGTCCACCACACCGCAGTTGCCACCCCAGGGCCAGGGCATGTCATAGCTTCTGCCCGTGGTGGAGTCTTTCACCAGATAGCCGAGGCGATCCGCTTCTTCCCATTGCTTCCTGTTGGCCTGGGAGATGACAGGGTCTTGCGAAACAATCACCTTGAAGCCCATCCCTTTCAAGTCGGCAAGCATCTTCTTCGGGTTCTGATAGTTTTCTTTCCGCCAGTTGAAGTCCTGTAGGTATTGTGTCCAGCCGATGTCCTGATAGATGATGTCGCAAGGAATACCACGCTTGCGGTATCCTTCGGCTATTTCATAAGAGAGCTTCTCGGTGGTCAGCAGGCCGCGGCATTGTGCAAAGCCCAGTGCCCACTTCGGAGGCATGATGGGTTGTCCGGTCAATGCGACATACTGCTTCATGATTTCCTTGTAATCCTTACCAAAGATAAAATAGTAAATCATCTCTCCACCGGGAGCTTCAAAGCTGTAATAATCGCGGCTCTCGGTACCGAATTTGAATTCTGTCTTATAGGTGTTATCCAGAAATATACCATAACGATAACTACTCATAAAGAAAGGGATACTCTTGTACAGGGGATCTTCTACAACGCTGTAACAGGGTTTATCGCTGTTCCACATCTTATAAGATTCACCACGGCGGTCCAGTTTGCCGGTCTTCTCGCCCAGACCGAAGAAGTGTTCGTCCCGGCGGAGGGTCTTGTATTCCACTTTGCGGGTTCCTTCGCAGACATGCCCTTTATCTGCATAATCGCTGAACAGGAGTTTCTGATACTTGTCGAATATCTGCAAGCTGAACGGGGCTTTATTCACCCGGATGCGGAGTTTGGGCGTGAACATCTCATAACAGGCATTCTGCTCGTCCACCTGAACGGTGCCCACATCTTCCAGTTCTTCATTGATGACTGCAAAAGAAGGGGTTCCCCGTTGCAGTTTCCCGTCCGGTGAAAACCAGACACGCACCACGGAAGGGCTGCACAGTTGCAATTGCACCGCTGAACTATCGCTCAGGTGGAAGGTAACGTTTCTCCCTTCCTTGGAATAGGAAATACAGTTTCCCGTTACATTTCCGCTATATGAATACGGAGACAGGAAACACAATACTACTAATAGATATATGTATATTTTCATGGTTTACATTCTTTATTGTTAATCAGTTACGAGCTACAGGCTACAAGCTACAAGTACCTTTCGGAACATAGCGCAGCTACTTGTAGCTCGTAGCTTGTAGCCCTTCCGCACCCCTATGCTTTCATGGGGTGGTGAAAGCCTCGGTGTATGGGGTAGCGAAATTTTGGTTTCGCGGGGTGTGGAAATTCGGATTTCTGGGGTTAGGGAAATTTATCCACACCAGTCTTAAATCCACTCCATTAACAGCTTTATTCTATCACAATCATCGTCCAGTATTTCAATGAAGGAAGCGTAAAGGTTATCGCTCCGTCTTTCTGTTCGAAAGCCAGTTCCTGCGAGGCTCCGGCATGGGTGTCGGGAGTAGCCACCCATACTTTGCTCACTTTCCCCGCAACATTCAGCTTCAAGGGCACTTTAGTCACCAACCGTGGTTCGGGCATTGTCCCGTTCAGATCTCTCCAACACAGGCTGTTTGCACTCAGGAAGTTCAGCAGATGAACCACCTGCTTACCACCCACCCTTCTGGCAAAAGAAGTTATGGCTGACTTCTGTGGCGGCCAAGTGTTCAGATTCAGATTCTTGCTTGCATCCGTACATACCAGCGTTACCTTCTCCTCCTCCCCGCCATCGCGAAGAAGATTCTGATAAGCGGTCATAAAGTCATAATAGCGCACAATGGCCGTCTTCAAGGCATCACTCATCTGCAAACGGGTATTCGGGAAATATTCGCTGCACAGCATGTGGTCGCCTCCCAGTTCCAGATGGGAACCGCCAAGGGCAAACATCACCGCATCCGTCAGCAAGATTCCCGGCATATTGAACTCGCCGGAACCCTTCTCATAATTCATATAAGCCGCAAACACCGTCTTCAGTGCCTGATTTCCGTACTGATGGTTCGCTTTCAGGATCGTATATAAGTCCGTGAAATCAGCTTCATCCCCCCAAACTTCATTATACAGGAAGTCGACTTTGCCCGTACCTGCAATCTGGGATGCCCCGTAGCTACTTACTGCATTCATCACCAGTCGTTTATCAGGATGTTTCCCCTTCATAGCTTCAATAAACGAAACATAAGTCTTAGGCAGATTCACCTTATTCCCCCTGTAATCATAGCGGTCGCCACGGTTGCCCAACTGGTCTATCTGATAGCCGTCAAAGTCAAGACTGGCATAGACATCATCGTTGCGTTGGGCAATATATGCCTGCCATTCGGCATTACCCGGATCGAGCAGATAGATATTGCTCTTCCAACTGTCGGGCAACGTATGGGCATCCTTATCCGTATGTCCTGTGCCTTTAAAGATGTACCACTCTTCTTTCACACCGTCACCGGCTGCATCATCGAGCGCACCGAAACAAAGATTATAGAACATCGCCTTCATTCCATACGAGTGCTGGATGCGGATATAATCCTTTACCGACTGTGTATAGATATCCCGGTTGGCGATATCTTTATATACTGCATCGAGATGTTCGCGCGTACCGCCCAGCGGCCAGTGGTGCTTGTTGTGCCAGTCCTGAAACTGTACACCATTGATATGGCAACGGTTCAGAAAAGCCATTTCCTCCTGAATTTTACTTTCCGTTTTAGAAGCGTCGAAGGTGGCGACAAAGCCATAACGCGGGAAGCGGGTCCAGTCGCTGGATACATCGACGGCAATAGTACCGAGAATGATTTCCGTACCGTCTTCTTTAGTGCGATAAACGTCCGCCAGATATCCGGTGAAATCCGTTGCAGGGACAGTCCACGTCCAGGAACTGCCTGCGGCTGCCTGTTCGGAGATTACCTGGTTCAAGGTGCGGTAACGTACCTTCGCTCCCGCAGGCAGGGCATCGGCTGTGAAGGAAACGGTTTCACCCGGTCGGTAGCAAGCCTTGTCAGTGGTCAGGTTCACAGTCAAATCGGAGGTAACGGGAGTGACATCAGTCACTCCTCCTGTTTCTCCTCCACCACCGTTACCACCGCCGGTTTCATCATTGTCTTTGCTGCATGAAGCCAAAAAGAACGTGGCAGCCATTGCATAAACTATATATTTCATCCTATTGAATTATTAATTAGCTACGAGCTACAAGTTACTACGCTGTACTCGTGGGCTAATAACCCGGCTATCATGCCGAAAGGCACTTGTAGCTCGTAGCTAGTAGCTTGTAGCTATTTCACAATCGAAATCGTCTCTTCCAGTTGATTCAGGGTAATCTTATAAGAACCTGCCGTCGTGATCTTCCATTTCAGGTCGATGCCTCCAATCATTACATCCGGATATTGGGCTTTGAAAGCATCGCTGGCCTTATCCAGGAACAACATCGGTTCCGTCTCGCCCGAAGGCTGCCGGTCGGCTACGGTCGGCATAAACCAGGCACCGTTCCAGTCATCTTTCTTATCACAGGTCAGCTTCAACTCACCCACATTCAGTACACCTTGCCAGGTAAATACATACGGATTATCCGTGGCCTGCATCGGCGTGGCATCTCCAATGCTCCATCCCGCAGGCGTAGCATCCCCTACCATATAAATCATCTCATAAGGAACAAATTCACTCATCATCATACGCTCTTTCCCTGCACGGATATCGACACATATCTTATAGGCCTTACCGCACTCGGCATCTTTCAGCACCCATTTATTGTCAGGATCGAACCCTTTCACAAATACCATTTCCGTATCGGTGTAAGCGGCGTCGGCATTCTTTGCCTTATACATGCTCTCCCAGCTTCCTTCCGAAGTTCCGAACTTGAATTCCCCGCCCTGGCCTGCATCGAACAAACGGGCATAGCGGAACAGGAACGGATCGAGCACATCCTTTTTCATCGGCACAAATCCCCAGTCGTTCATACCTCCAACGAAATAAAGCTGATCGTAAGCCGGTCTGAGGTTCTCGGTCTGAGTCAGAGTGACAACACCGGTAAACAGATTCGCTTCAACAACATAGTTGAACTCTTCTTCAATCGTAAACGGTTCGTCCGGCTGATCGGCACTGGTACGAAGCACCAGCTTTCCGTCAGTTCCTTTGTTGTACGACGGCAAGAAAGACCCCGGCGTAGTGATAAACTTGAAGGAACCCGCAGTCATTTTTCCCGTCCATGTAAAGATACCATTGTCTTTCCGGGTCATTTCCGTTGCATCGTCCGCACTCCAACCGCCGGGAGTGGCATCACCTATCAGGTAAAGAGTGGAAGTCAACGGTTTGTAGGCAGTGACACTAAAAGAGGTGGTGGCTACCTGCGTCTCTTCCCGATCCGTTACTTTGGCTGTCAGGCGTGCTTCCAGAGAGATGTTTTCAGTAGCTTCCGCACCGAAATGCTCACGAAGGATGTTATTCAATTCCTCCACGCTCTTCTTCCAGGTATATTCCTGCACGCCATTTTCCAAAGCCACATAAGGAGCGGTAAAATTACTGCCCGCCTTGGCTAGTTCCAGTGTATAGGAAATCTTATTTCCCGTACCATAATTCGTGCCCGTTGTCCAGGAAAGTTCCAGGGCATCATCGCCATGCGCCTGTTCGTCCAAAACGACTTCCGTGTTGCTGGTGGAAAGCGCCAGTTCATTGTGCCCCTTGTCCAGTTCCATATAGTCATTGTCCACGCATGCAGACAATGCCATGCAACCCAGCAATGCAAATACTAGATGTGAGATATATCTTTTCATATTCTTCTTCTGATTTAAGTGATTAATAACCCGGATTCTGTGTCATCAGTATATTCGCATCCATTTCCGTCTGCGGAATGGGGAACAACAGGCGATTCTTGTTCACACTGTTCTTCCCGATGGATTGCAGGAAGCGGATGGCATACTCTCCATTATTGACGCGGATCATATCGAACCAGCGATGTCCTTCGAAAGCCAGTTCCATGCGCCGCTCGTGAATAATCTTCTCACGCATCGCCTCCTGCGACAGGCCCGAAACTTCAGGCAATCCGGCACGTTTGCGAACTATATTCAGGGGGGTGGCAGCCTGCCCCGGTTGTCCCATTTCATTCAGCGCTTCCGCCTTCTTCAGCAAGACATCCGCATAGCGGTACACAACAAAGTTATTGGGGTTCGTATTGTATTCCGGCGAAATAGTCTTGGACACCAGAAATTTGCGCACGTTATATCCGGTATTGGAATAAGAACTCTTGTAAGTCTTCCCGTCGAAGTCCGGACAACCTGCATAAAGAACCGTCAGCTCCTTCCGTTTGTCACCTTCTTCATACTGGCTCACAAATTCCTCCGTAGGCTGGTTCCAGCCGTAGCTGCCTGCAACAAAGTCCGAGTTACGGGGGCCCATGAAAGTGGAAAGCCAGGAAGACTGCCCGTCCGTTCCCCAGAAATCATATTCCGTACTTCCGGAATACTGCACCTCAAACAAAGATTCAGGACCGTTATTGATGGTAGCATCGAAGTTGTTTTCATACTTGCAGGTGGAAAGGTCGTAACCCAGGTTCGTAATCTCATTGCACAGTTCCACCACATCTTCATAATAGCTCGTATGGTTGGGAGCCAGTGTCAGGTAGATATCCGCCAGCATGGCAAGGGCGGCATCCTTACAGGCACGTCCTTTTTCTTCTTCATTATATTCCGCTTTCGCCGGAAGCAAATCGACTGCATTCTTACAGTCCGAAATGATCTGCTCATAAGTCTGATCCAACGTAGTGCGTGCTATTGCAGTAGATCCACCCGGAGTATAAGGTTCCAGACGCAAAGGAACGCCGCCATACAAACGGGCTAAAATATAATAGTAATGGGCACGAAGGAAATATGCCTCACCCATACAACGGTTCTTTATGCTTTCCGATACGGCTTCGGCCTGCGGAAGACTGGTCAGCACAATGTTGCACTGCCCGATGCCTACCCACGGAGAACGCCACATATACAGAGCCATCCCATTATCACTCTGCGTGATAAAGTTGGATGCCTGTATGGTTTCCAGACCGTCCGTACCACCGCCTGCACCTACCAGACTGTTGCCCGCAACGATATCCAGCGACCACATACGCTGATTGTAGAGATTGGAAGACTGAAGCGCCTTGTAGCAAGCGTTTGTCAGTGCCACGGCCACATCATCGGTCACGGTTGTTTCAGGATCAACGGCATATTTGGGCGACTTATCCAGGAAGTCGTTACATGATACCAGCATCAATACAGCCAGCACGTATAGTAAGTTTGTTATCTTTTTCATATCCGAATCTATTTAAAAGTTAAAGTTTAATCCTACACTGAATGTACGGGAAATGGGATAGCGGGATAAATCAATACCGTTGATATCCACCTCCGGATCGAAGCCGGAATATCCGGTAATGGTAGCCACATTCTCACAGGAAAGGGAAAGGCGTGCATTCTCTATCTGTAACTTCTGCAACCATTGTTTCGGGAAAGTATAAGAGAGTGTGATGTTCTTCACACGCAAGTAAGATCCGTCTTCTACAAAGCGGTCGGATACACGGCAGTTCTGATTAGGATCACCGAACACGGCACGCGGCATGGAGTAGCTTGTCCCCTCCCCGCGCCAACGGTTCAGCACGTCAGTCGTCTGGTTGTATGCGGCAGCCATACCGACGTTGTCAATATTGTTGGCGTTATAAATCTTATTGCCGGCCACTCCCTGAAGGAATACGGAAAGCTCAAATCCTTTATAAGACAAGTTATTGTTCATTGAGAAGAACCAACTGGGATTGGGATTGCCAATCACCGTGCGGTCACTGTCGTTGATGACACCGTCGTTGTTCAAATCCCTGAAACGGATATCGCCCGGTTCAGCTCCCGGCTGCACGGCATGCGCATCCACTTCCGCCTGATTTTGGAACAAGCCGTCCGTCACGTAGCCGTAGAAGGCATTAATCGGATAGTCTTTTGCCAGCATCGTCACATACGAGTTATTGATCTGGTTGATATAGTAAGGAACCGCGCTGTTCAAGTCCTTAATCTTATTCTTATTGTACGTGGCGGTCACGTTCGTTTCCCAACCCAGTTCTCCGGTCAGGTTGATAGTGTGCAGACTCATTTCCAAGCCTTGATTGCGCACTTTACCGGCATTCGTATAAGTGGTGGTGGTATCTTCAAATCCCGATGTGATGGGGATGGATGCCTTTACCAGCATATCCCTTGTCTCTTTCAGATAAGCATCCAGTGAGAATACGATCCGTGAATTGAACAGGGAAGCATCAAAACCGATATTCGTCTGTGCCACCTCTTCCCAATGAATGTAAGGATTGGCAAGCGTAGAGGAAACTAATGCGGTCTGATTGCCGCTCGTTGTTCCGAATGGATATACACTGGTATTGTAAGATGCCAGGTAACTATAATTACCGACACTTGCCTGGCTACCCGTCACTCCATATCCTGCACGTATTTTCAGGTCGTTCACAACGTCGTTCTTCGGGAACCAGCTTTCCTGCGAAATGCGCCATGCGGCAGATACAGAAGGGAAAGTACCCCAGCGGTTCTTTTTACCGAAACGACTGGAACCATCACGACGGACAGTTGCCGTCAGCATATAGCGGTCTTCGTAAGAGTAGTTGATACGTGCCATGTAAGAGAGCAACGCCCATTCATTGGAACTGCCACCAATGGCGTACATCTCCTGACCGTTATCCATTTCATGCACATTGTCGAACATGAAGACGTTCTTCTGCGCATTCAGGTAATCATTCTCATTCCACTGTGCAGACGAACCCGCCATTACTCCCACACGATGCTTTTCTGCAAAGGTATGGTCGAACAGGAAATAGTTATCCCACAGATAAGTGAATGATTTATTATCGCTCTTGTAGCGTGAAGTTTCTTCCGTCGGAATAGGTTTCCAGTTATATTTCGGCGTGAAGTTATCGATGAACCAGAATTTGGCATCGTAACCGAAAGTACTCTTGAATTTCAACCATTTGGTAAAAGTCAGTTCCGCCGTCAGGTTGGCAAGGAAGTTATAACCTTTCGTCTGACTCTTGTTCAGTTGCGTAGGCCCTATCGGATTGCGGATGCTACCGTACCATTCCGAATTACCTTCCGGACCACTCCATGAACCGTCTTCATTCTTCACCGGAAGAACGGGAAGAGCCTTCAATGCATCACCGATATTGTAGCTGCCCGAATCCTTCGTATCAGTACTGAAAGTGATATTATTGGAGAACTTCAACCACTTCAGCACCTGCGCGTCGCTGTTGGACTGAAACGTAAAACGGCGATAGTTTACACTGCGCACTGTACCCGACTGATCGAGAAAACCACCGGACACATAATAATGAGACTTCTCATTTCCTCCGGAATAACTTACCGTATAGTTCTGCATCACACCCGTGCGCAGCAATTCGTCCATCCAGTCGGTACCTGCACCCAGTTCCGAAGGATTTGCCCAATTCGGGTTCGGGTTGCGACCGCTGTTCACCATCATATCATTACTCAAATCGGCATACTGGCTTGCGTTCAGCAAAGAAGGAACGTTCGTGGCATTCTGGAAAGCACAATTAGCCGATACCGACAATTTGCCTTTCCCTTCCGTTCCACGCTTGGTGGTGATCATCACTACCCCATTGGCTCCACGCGAACCGTAAATGGCTGTAGCTGATGCGTCTTTCAATACGTCCAGGCGTTCCACATCCGCCATGTTCAGTGAAGACAGACCCAGGTCGGTAGGCACACCGTCAATCACCACCAGCGGATCGCAGTTGTTAATGGAACCCAGACCACGAATCTTGATAGATACATTATCGCCGGGCTTTCCGGCATCCACTACCTGCACACCGGAGATGCGGCCCTGAATGGCTTGTCCCAGATTAGAAACGGGAGCATCTTTGATGTCTTTGCTTCCCAAGGAGGAAACAGCACCGGTGAGGTCACTTTTCTTCATGGTTCCATAACCGATAACCACCACTTCGTCCAGCATCTCACTGTCTTCCGAGAGTGTTACCATAATCTGTTTCTGTCCTTTTACGGGAACTTCCAAAGACTTATAGCCCACGAATGAAACTACTATAACGGCATCCGAAGGCACATTCAGCGAGAAGTCGCCATCAATACCCGTTATCGTACCGTTCGTTGTGTTCTTCTGCACCACACTGGCCCCGATAACGGTTTCTCCGGTCTGGTCTTTCACTACACCTTGTACTGCGATTTGCTGTGCGAACATGCACATCGGAAGTAACATTCCTATCAGACAAACCATGATTCGAAGCCTGATCGGCATTTTGTACTTTTGCATAATATAAGAGTTTAAAGTTAGTAATAAAAATATAGATTCACATGCATTTGTCCCCTCCGTGGAAGGAACAATGCAAATGTATCGGATAAGAGGAAGCAATAAGGGGGAAAAGAGTGAAAAAGTAGTAGCTTAAGACGTTTTACAAGGTATAAAACACTAATAATCAACACTATCAAAAAGATGCATTGTACCAAAAAAGTAGTAAAAATATAAGCGTAAAAAAGACACTTATATGCCTTAAAAGTGTGGTTTTAGTCTCTCGACTTACCTATTTTCATTACTTCCTGTTCCAGTTGGTCACGGTCGCCCGCAGCTTTATTACGAACTTTGGTACGGTAATTATAAATGGTAGTCACAGAATAGCGCAGGAATTGGGCAATCTTCACACTGTCGGTAATTCCCAAACGGATAAGGGCGAAGATACGCAGTTCGGTACTCATTCGTTCGTTGGCCTTGGGGTAAATCTGCTCCCCTTCAGCAAGCAGGGTGTTGAAGTCTTCTACAAAAGTGGGAAACAGTTGCAAGAAGGTATTATCAAAATTGGCATAAAACTCTTTCAGCTCCTCTTCTATGAACTTAGAAGATTTGATGTTTTTGTATAGCTCATCTACCTTGCCCGTAGCGGCTATCTTGCCCAGCGAACGGCGATAGTTGTCCATCTTTTCCAAATATACGGAACACTGGTCCATATAGCGGCCGATGTATTCCTCTTTCAGGTAGGAGTTTTCGGCAATGATGTGGTTGGCTTCTTTCAGTTGCAGATTGTAGCGGTGGAGTTCTTCATTCAATTCTTTCAGACGCTTGTTGGCATTTATCACTTCATGGCGTGCAGCTGCTACGCGTTTCATCTGCTTATACACATAGAAGATTGCGATCAGTAGGAAAATGGACAGCAGGCTGATAGAGATTAACGCCCATTTCATTTGTTCCTGTTGTTTTTCAGCCTTTTGCTGGTAAGTGTCGTTGATGAGGGGGAAGATTTGCAGGATTTCCAGAATACGTAACCGGGCGTTGCAGAACACGGCATCGTCCATACACAGTTTCAGATACGAATAGGCACGGTCTATGTCTCCTTCCTGATAGAGCAACACAGCCAGTTTCCTCAAAGAAATATATTCGCGCACTGCGGACTTCATGTCTGCAATGGAGGAAAGAATCAAATACTCCTTCTCTTTTTCAGTGTCTTCTTTCAGGCGATATGACTCTGATAAAGTGTAGGCACAGATTGCCACATCGTGCACATTGTCTATCTGTCCCGCCAGATAGTCGGTCAATAACTGGATAGCTTTATCGAACTCGCCCCGCACATTGTGCTGGTCGGACTGAATCAGCGTGTACACCAAAAGATTGTCTTTGTTGACCAGTAACAGGGAGTCACGGTATCTATCCGTGATCTCGGCATAGAGTTTCTTCTCCTGTTCCGTAACGGCGTAATCGGCCATGAGCCCATAGACTGTACGGTAAATATGGTAATAATACGGGTGCAGGTCATCCGATAGATAATTGATTTGTACGTTGTGCATCAGGTCAACTGCTTCTTTATACATGCCTGCCGTGCCCATAATCTCGGCAGTGTTCATGAGGGCGTTGTCCTGATGTTCCTTGTTTTTCAGTCGCAGGGCTACCTGGTATCTCTCGCGTGAGATGTAAAGCGAAGAGTCAGTGTTGTAGGAACGATATTCATCCAAATATTCCCCCAACAGGGTAAAGCGATTTTCATCAGAAATGCGTTGTCTCAAGGCTTGTCTCAGGTCGTTCAGTTTCTTTTCTTTTTGCTCAATGTATACATGGCGGTTTTGAATTACATGATCCAGTTGGGATAAGAGGGAGTCTACAACATTGTTGGCGGCATGGAGCTGACACATACATACACAACATAATAGATATAAGGATGTGAATATTTTCTTCATCTGAGTTTCGATTGGTTAAAGGTTACTTCTGCAAGAAGTTCTATGCAAAAATAAGTAAAATTTGATAGAATCCCATGCGGATAGCACTTAAATCACAATATCTTTAAACCAAAAACGATACTTTTTTAAAAGATGAAGATACTTACATGTACATGTAAGTATAGCCAACATGTATATGTAAATAGCACCGACATGCGGGTATTAGTAAGGGGATTCTTTAAAAACAGAGAGATTAAAATCCCCGCAAGACAAATATTCATTTAATTAATCTAAAAAATAACCGTATTTATTTTGCTATTTCAAATATTGTTCGTTGTTTTGCGAACAACAAATAAAAGAGATATAAAGTGAAAACCAAACAGTACACAACAGAGCAGGAACAGATAGCTCGCTTTGCAAAAGCACTGGGACACCCTGCAAGAATGGCTATCCTTAATTTTTTAACCAGGCAGGAAAGTTGCTACTTCGGAGACATTCACGAAGAACTGCCAATAGCCAAAGCGACAGTTTCCCAACACCTGAAAGAGCTGAAAGATGCCGGACTGATTCAAGGTGAAATAGAAACACCGAAAGTCAAGTATTGCATTAACCGTGAAAACTGGGAACTTGCCCGCAAGTTGTTTACCGGATTCTTCAATGAGTGTAAATGTACTTCGTGCTGTGAATAAACAGCACCTTTTTTTATAAACAATGTTCGTTATTCTACGAACTACGATTATGTATATTATTCATTTTAAAGCTATCTGATAATGGAAATTAAAGTATTAGGTACAGGTTGCCCCAGTTGCAAAACTTTGTACGAAACCACCCAACAGGCTATTGCAGAATTAGGAAGTGATGCCACTTTGGTAAAAGAGGAAGATTTATTGAAAATCATCGAATATAATATATTAAGCCTTCCGGCCTTGGTTATAGACGGGAAAGTCGTTTCGGCAGGTAAACAGCTGTCATTGAAAGAGGTAAAAGAATTACTAACCCAATAATTACATGCCATGAAAAAGTTATTCCATGTATTCATTGCAGGAATTATTTTAATTTCCTGCGGAAATGGAGCCAAAGAGAAAACAGAAACAGCAAACAGCGAAACTATGCAGAATGACCGCGTGGAAGTGCTTTATTTTCATGGAGCACAACGATGTATAACCTGCCGGGCTATTGAAACTAACACAAAAGCACTTTTAGACAGTCTTTATTCAAAGGAAATAGTATCGGGAAGAATCGTCTATAGGATAATTGATATTTCTCAAAAGAAGAATGAGCCGATCGCAGATAAGTACGAAGTGACATGGTCGTCCTTGTTTGTAAATGGATGGAAGAGCGGTCAGGAGAAGGTCAATAATATGACAGAGTTTAGTTTTGCCAATGCAAAAAGTCATCCCGGCAAATTTAAGAATGGTATAAAAGATAAAATTGATGAATTGCTAAAATAAGATACCAATGGACTTTCTTCAATCAATATTAGACAGTACTTCCATTCCTGCCATAACAGCTTTTATACTTGGAATATTAACAGCTATAAGCCCATGCCCGTTAGCTACTAATATAACAGCGATAGGATTTATCGGCAAGGATATTGAAAACCACCACTGTATATTTATTAATGGTTTGCTTTATACTTTAGGCCGAATAATAACTTATACGGTTCTTGGGTTTATCCTTATTCCCATTCTCCGCGAAGGTGCAAGTATGTTTTCCGTACAAAAGGTTGTAAGCAAGTATGGAGAAATGCTAATTGCCCCGCTATTAATAGTGATTGGTGTTTATATGCTCGACATCATCAAGCTCAATTTGCCTAAAATCAACTTTAGCGGGAATAAGCTGAAGAGAAAAACAAAAGGAAGCTGGGGTGCACTATTCTTAGGAATCTTATTTTCCCTTGCTTTCTGCCCTACAAGCGGAATATTCTATTTCGGCATGCTTATGCCAATGTCGGCAGCAGAAACAGGCGGCTATCTTTTACCGGTGGTTTATGCGATTGCAACCGGATTACCTGTTATCCTCGTAGCCTGGGTATTGGCATATAGTGTTGCCGGATTAGGCAAGCTCTATAACAGAATACAAGTATTCGAGAAATGGTTTCGTAAAGTGGTCGCCATCCTCTTTATTGCGGTGGGGATTTATTATGCAGTCATGTATTATCTATAAAGTAAGTTTTAACAATCAAATCAACAGTAAAGATGAAAAAGATAGAAATTTTCGACCCGGCGATGTGTTGTCCTACGGGTTTGTGTGGAACAAACATCAATCCTGAATTAATGCGGATTGCTGTCGTTATAGAAACATTAAAAAGACAAGGAATAACGGTTATCCGCCATAATCTGAGGGACGAGCCTCAGATATATGTAAGCAATCAGACCATAAATGATTATCTTCAAAAATACGGTGCAGAAGCATTGCCCATTACCCTGGTGGATGGTGAAGTAGCTATATCTAAAACCTACCCCACCACCCGACAGATGAGTGAATGGACCGGCATAAATTTAGACTTCATGTCTACAAAATAATATTTGAAAGAAAAAAACATAACATCACAATGAAAGCATTTAATTTATCAGATATTGACCTTACAAAATATCTCTTTTTCACAGGAAAAGGAGGGGTTGGAAAAACATCTATCGCTTGCGCTACGGCTGTGGGATTAGCAGACAAGGGTAAGAAAATACTTCTTATCAGTACCGACCCTGCTTCCAACTTACAGGACGTCTTCAACCAATCACTTAACGGGCACGGTTCAGAGATTACAGAAATACCGGGCTTGACAGTTGTCAATCTTGATCCAGAACAGGCGGCGGCAGAATATCGGGAAAGGGTGATCGCACCTTTCAGGGGAAAATTGCCTGAAAGTGTTATCCAAAACATGGAAGAACAACTGTCAGGATCATGCACGGTTGAGATTGCTGCTTTCAATGAGTTCTCGGATTTCATTACCGATGCTCAAAAGCAATTAGAGTTCGACCATATAATCTTTGATACTGCTCCCACAGGGCATACTTTACGGATGCTGCAACTACCATCAGCATGGAGCACATTCATTAGTGAAAGTACTCATGGCGCATCTTGTCTAGGCCAGTTATCAGGATTGGAAGAACGAAAAGAAATTTATAAAAAGGCTGTTGGAACACTTTCCGATACGGGCACAACCCGGCTAATGTTGGTGAGTCGTCCCGAAATCGCGCCATTGAAAGAAGCCGCCCGTTCTTCTCACGAACTGCAATTATTAGGAATTAAAAATCAGATACTAATAATAAACGGTGTTTTGAAACAGTTGGATAAAAACGACAGCGTTTCCAGTCAGCTACATGAAAGACAACAGAAAGCCCTGCAAAGTATGCCTGCGGAACTATCCGGTTATCCGTTGTATCATGTTCCTTTGCGATCATACAATTTATCCAGCATAGCGAATATCCGGCGGATGCTGTATAGTGACAGCCTTTCCAATGAGGTAAATTATAAGCCTGTGGTAGCCCCCAAAGATGTGGACGAAATGGTGGATGATCTTTATACATCCGGAAAAAGGGTTATTTTTACAATGGGAAAAGGTGGCGTAGGCAAAACTACATTAGCTACTGAAATTGCTTTAAAATTAACCCGGCTCGGTGCCAAAGTGCATTTGACAACTACCGATCCGGCAAACCATCTGAATTATGAACTTGCCATAAAAGCCGGTATCACGGTAAGCCGGATTGATGAAGCTGAGGTTTTAGAGAAGTACAAGAACGAAGTCCGCAGCAAAGCAGCCGAAGCAGTCACCGCTGAAGACATGGAGTACATAGAGGAAGATTTACGCTCTCCCTGCACACAAGAGATTGCAGTATTCAAGGCTTTTGCCGAGATTGTGGATAAGGCTGAAACTGAGATTGTTGTGATTGATACCGCACCAACAGGGCATACTTTATTGCTTTTGGACGCCACTCAAAGTTATCATAAAGAGGTTGAACGTACCCAAGGAGAAGTCATGGGGGCAGTAGCCAATCTGTTACCTCGCCTACGTAATTCAAAGGAGACGGAAGTAGTGATTGTTACTTTACCCGAAGCAACCCCTGTCTTCGAAGCGGAACGCCTTCAGATGGATTTACAACGTGCCGGGATAAACAATAAATGGTGGGTGGTAAATGCTTGCCTCTCATTAACAGAGACTAAAAATTCGTTCCTGAAAGCGAAAGCGCAAAACGAATTAGCTTGGATTAAGAAAGTAGAGCAATTATCACAGGGCAATGCAGCCCTGATAGAATGGAGAAACGTATAATGGAAAAGAAGCAAGGAATTGGATTTTTTGAACGATATCTTACCCTATGGGTTACCTTGTGTATTATTGCCGGAATTGCCGTGGGCCAATGGCTTCCGGTGATACCGCAAACCTTGAGCAAATTTGAATACGCCAATGTTTCTATACCTGTGGCAATTCTAATATGGTTGATGATCTATCCCATGATGCTGAAAGTAGATTTTCAGAGCGTTAAGAATGTGGGTAAACGCCCTAAAGGGATAATCGTTACTTGCGTTACGAACTGGCTTATAAAGCCTTTTACAATGTTTGGAATAGCCTATTTATTCTTTTATGCCATCTTCAAGGTTTTTATACCCGAAGATTTAGCCAAAGAATATCTGGCAGGTGCGGTCTTGCTTGGGGCAGCTCCTTGTACGGCGATGGTCTTTGTATGGAGTCATTTAACAAAAGGTGACGCCGCCTACACGCTGGTGCAGGTAGCTGTAAACGACTTGATAATATTAGTTGCTTTTGCTCCTATTGTTGCCTTATTATTGGGTGTCGGCGGTGTCATAATTCCGTGGGATACACTGTTTCTATCCGTATTGTTGTTCGTTGTCATTCCGCTTTCAGCAGGAGTGATAACCCGGACATGGGTTATCAGACGAAAAGGAATAGAATACTTCAACCATGTATTTATCCGTAAATTTGATAACTATACGGTTGGAGGATTACTTTTGACGCTTATTATCCTGTTTTCTTTTCAAGGGGAAACAATATTGAATAACCCCTTACATATTCTCTTGATAGCCATCCCGCTTGTCCTGCAAACAATCCTGATTTTCTTTGTCGCTTATGGATGGGCGAAATGGTGGAAATTACCCCACAATGTGGCTGCTCCGGCCGGAATGATCGGTGCAAGTAATTTCTTTGAACTGGCTGTGGCTGTGGCCATATCTCTTTTTGGCTTACAATCCGGTGCTGCATTGGCCACTGTTGTGGGTGTACTTGTGGAGGTTCCGGTAATGCTTATGCTGGTACGGATGGCAAATAATACCAAAAAGTGGTTTCCTGAATGAACTTCTGACCGTACACAAGCCTTCCAGAAAACAGGCGTAGTCTAATCTGTAGACAGCATGTGGAATTACTTGTCAAAAAACATTCATCACTCCCCGTTATTAGTAAACCATCCTCCTAGCAGGGCTACACCCTTTCCCCCGGATGGCTACACCCTTTGAAGGTGATGGCTACACCATCCACAAAAAAGGGTGTAGCCCTACAAAAGTTGTGTCACAGCTATCTCCTGAGCGGGTACAGACCGATTTTACTACATTCCGTCCCGACATTGTCATGTAATATTTTCATACTTCCGAAAGTTCTTTTAAAAAGTGCTTCTTTAAATGATTGTTAGTTGGTACGGAATTAGGAAATATCCTTTTGATGATCCGTGCAGGATTGCCGGCCACAATTGTCATAGCAGGAACATCCTTTGTTACCACACTACCAGCTCCCACAATGGCTCCGTAACCAATCTTAACGCCCGGTAGTATCGTGGAATTTATACCCTATCCAAACCTTGTCTTCAATCACAATCGGGCGACCGTATGTAGCACGTCCATACATACAACTTAATTAAATACAGTCTGCACAAATTACAATATAAATCTTTTCAATATCAGAATATAGCCCTACCTTTACGCAAAAATATTATTATGGCAAGATTAATGATATTAATCATTAACGTAAATAATGAAGATCAGATATGCCTTACAGATATCTTAAAAAGCCAAAGATGTTTTTTATTTTCGATTAGCTAAGAAATAGGAATACAATAAAAAGTTACTAAATAATATGGAACAACAAATTCAACTTAACGATCACAACAAACAGGAATACCCACCTATGCACACCTGCGAGCATATAGTGAACCGTACCATGATGAATCTTTTCGGTTGTGGACGGTCAATATCCGCACATATAGAGAGAAAAAAAAGTAAACTGGACTATGCTTTGGAAACTGCTCCTACCGAAGAAGATGTAAAACGACTGGAAGAAGCTGTAAATGCAGTGATTGCGCAAGGATTGGATGTTACCACAGAATTCATCACGCAGGAAGAAGCACAAGGACGCTTTGACTTGAAACGACTGCCGGAAGATGCTTCGGAAACCGTACGCATAGTGAAAGTAGGCGATTATGACGAATGTCTTTGTTTGGGAACGCACGTAAAAAACACCTCTGAAGTAGGAACCTTCAAAGTCATCAGCCACGACTGGAATGAAGAAGCCAAACGATGGAGAATGCGTTTCAAACTGCAATAATATCATTTTAAAAGGCACATATATGAAGAAAATCATCTTATCCATCTTTATTATGATGGGACTGGCAACTCTCTCATATGCTCAACAAGGATATCAAAATCCAATCATTCCGGGCTTCCATCCTGACCCGAGTGTTTGCCGTGTTGGCGAAGACTATTACCTGGTCAACAGCAGTTTCTGTTATTTCCCCGGAGTACCCCTGTTTCATAGTAAGGATCTGGTCAACTGGGAACAGATTGGAAATTGCCTGACGCGGGAATCACAGGTAAAGTTAACCAATGCCGGCACATGGGGCGGAATCTACGCCCCTACCATCCGCTACAATGAGGGAGTGTTTTACATGATTACTACCAATGTTTCGGACAAGGGGAATTTCCTGGTTCACACCACTGATCCACGTGGTGAATGGTCAGAACCTGTTTGGATAAGGCAAGGAGGCATCGATCCATCCCTTTATTTTGAAAATGGGAAGTGCTATTTGGTCAGCAATCCGGATGTAGGCATCTATCTGTGCGAAATAAATCCGATGACCGGAGAGCAGTTAAGTGAATCCAAACGTATCTGGAACGGTACGGGCGGACGCCATCCGGAAGGACCACATATTTATAAGAAAGATGATTGGTACTATCTGCTGATTTCCGAAGGAGGTACTGAATATGGGCACAAGGTAACCATTGCCCGTAGCCGGGATATCGACGGTCCGTATGAGGGTAATCCCGCCAACCCCATCCTGACGCATATAAACAAAAACGCACAGAACAGTCCGATACAGGGAACCGGTCATGCCGATCTGATAGAAGCTCACGATGGTTCGTGGTGGATGGTATGTCTCGCATTCCGTCCGCAAACCGGCTCGCATCATCTGTTGGGGCGCGAAACGTTTATTGCACCTGTACGATGGGATAAGAATGCCTGGCCTGTGGTAAACGGAGATGGAACCATAGCCTTACAGATGGATGCCCCCACTCTTCCACAGCAACCTTTTGTATCGAAAGCTCCCCGCACCACCTTCAATACCGAGAAACTGGGACCGGAATGGATCTATCTGCGCAATCCCAAACAAGAGAACTACATCCTGAACGGTAAGACACTCCGATTGAAAGCAACTTCCGTCAATCTGAACAGTATGGACTCTCCCACTTTCATCGGCCGCAGACAGCAACATATCAGTTTCACAGCCGGAACATCCGTTGAACTACAGAAAGGACAACCGCAGGACGAAGCCGGAATAACGGTATTCATGGAAAATCATTCGCACTATGACCTTTTTGTAAGGCAGGATGCTAAGGAACAGCAGTCTATCATCCTGAGATATCAGTTGGGAGAGCTGAAACATATAGAAAAGGAAATCAATATCCCTCAAGGAAAAGTGCAGCTGCAGGTCAAGGGGAATAATGAGTTCTACTCATTCGGCTATTCCACCGCCGGAAATAAATTCCAGGAAATAGCAAAAATGAACACGCGCTACCTCAGTACCGAAACTGCCGGCGGATTTACCGGTATCATATTGGGCTTGTATGCCGTATCCGCCTCCTCAAAGGCACAGGCTGACTTTGATTATTTCGACTATCAGGGAAACGAATAAGCCGGAGGCGAAACATTTCACATTCATAGTATTCGAAAGCAATTTTATATAACAAATATACAAAACGGCATAAAACAAGTAATTTTGTCAGAACTTTAGTGACATTTTGTTAATCAGCGAAACTAAAATCAATTGGCATACGTTTTGCGATTATGTTTGTGAACGACGGTTCAAGAACCGCATGGGAGTGATTAAGAAACGGCTCCCGAAAGCAGTTCAAGACCGGAAGTTCAGAACTAACCGAATGTTTAACTTAAAGGATAGGAGACTAAAATTATGATGCCTGTTAGAAGAACTCAAAATTGGTTACCAAGTATCTTCAATGATTTCTTTGATAACGAATGGATGGAAAAAGCCAATGCAACCGCTCCGGCTATCAACGTGCTGGAAACGGAAAAGGAGTACAAAGTAGAATTGGCTGCTCCGGGAATGACCAAAGATGACTTCAATGTTCATATCGACGAAGACAACAATCTGGTTATCAGCATGGAAAAGAAGACTGAAAACAAGGAGGAAAAGAAAGACGGTCGCTATCTGCGTCGCGAATTCTCATACTCTAAGTTCCAACAGACCATGATATTGCCGGACAATGTGGACAAGGAAAAGATTGCAGCACAAGTAGAAAATGGCGTGCTGAACATTAATCTACCGAAGTTCTCAGCCGAAGAAAAACAGAAGAATAAGAAATCTATTGAAGTGAAATAAGGTTTCCGGTGAACCCAACAGATGTATTAACCAGAACGGGCAGCTTCTCGCAAGAGAGGTTGCCCGTTTCTTTTTATATCTCCGGATGTATTTATTTCGCCTTACGCGCTCCTTTCAGAAAACGATTGGTCAGCCATTTGCGTACCGGTTCGTCATAGAGTTTCAGGCAGGCATAAGCAAGGACGAAAGCTCCGACAAAGGTCAGTATCATATAAGGAAGACCTTCGGTGATGGTCGCATTATTGTTGCATGCCCAGGCTGTATATGTGTATATCAACGGATAATGAGTGATATAAACGGGATATGAGATATCACCCAGGAACTTACAGATACCTACAGAGCGTTTTCCCGTTACTTTGCCACCGGCTCCCATCGAAACAATGACCGGGAAGATAAAGATAATGCAAAATGCCTCGTAGAGTCCGTTCATCCAGAAACCATCTTCACCGCCAATACGGGGAACGGAAAGAATTATCACAATCAGCAAGCTACACCACCAGAATGCGCGTTTCTTTACCCGTATGAGCCAGCCCAGACGTGAAAGCAGCAAACCTGCAAAGAACGGATAGAGCAAACGGACAAAGCCCACATACTGCTGTTCCCAATTCAATGCCCATCCGCCCACGATATCACCATTGGGCGCCGTAAGACAGAGATGCAAAGTGGCACAGGCTGCCAGAAAAACAAGGATGGACAAAGCAACCTTGTTGAACTTACGAACAAACAGTGCGTACAGGATATTGCCGATATATTCATAATAGAGCGACCATGCCGGCCCGTTCAACGGGTGCATTTCCGTCCACCCGCGAATGTCCCACTTCAAAGGAAGGGGAAGCAGCGTACAACCATAGAGCATGATTATCAGAACAGTTCCAACCGATACATTATCCATATTCGGAAAACAGGGGGATTTCTGGAAGAAAAAGAAAAGCGCACCAATAATGCTACCTATAATTACCATAGGATGCAGGCGGATGACACGGCGTTTGAAGAAAGTGCCGATACTCATCCGGTTCCAGCGGTCATCATAGGCATAACCGATTACAAAGCCCGAAAGCATAAAGAAAAAGTCGACGGCAAGATAGCCATGGTTAATGATTTGCGTGAGATGGTTGCCACCTGCATGTGCTTCGAAAAGATGGAAGGCTACAACCATAACAGCTGCCACTCCACGCAATCCATCCAGGATTTCATAATGCGGCTTAGAGGCGAGATAAGTTGTCTGCGTGTTCATTAGGATATCAGATATAATTAATTTGGATGCAAAAGTAGGATAAAATGTGGAATTACTGAAAGGTACATCAATTATTCTTTCTATAACTCCTCACCGCCCACAGATTAAAGAACACCGCAAAGGCCGTCAATGCTCCCAACTGTGGAAGTAACTCCACAATGCCACCACCCCGCAGGTAAATGGTACGCATCACCTCTACAAAGTATTTCAGCGGATTGAGTGCGGCAATTAGTTGTGCCCACTCCGGCATACTGTGTACGGGAGTGAACAAGCCGCTCATCAGCATCAGTATCAGCATAAAGAACCACATGACGAACATGGCCTGCTGCAACGTAGCGGAATGATTGGAAATCACCAGACCGAATCCGGAGACTACAAACAGGAAGACCACTGCAAAAAGGTATATCGTCACGAAATGCCCCACAGGCAGAATACCATAGAGCAACCATGCCAGAAAGAAACATATCGTAAGCACAATGAAACCTATCAGCCAATAAGGTATCAGCTTGGCAAGAATAAACGTCAGTTTGGAGACAGGCGTTACATTAATCTGCTCGATAGTGCCCACCTCTTTCTCGCCTACCACATTGAGTGCCGGAAGAAAACCGCAAATCATTGTCAGCAACATCACCATCAATGCCGGAACCATAAAGAGCTTGTAATTCAGGTTCGGGTTATACAGATTCTGCGTTGAAATACCGATCCGGGGCAATCCCATCCCGGCAGACATTGCCCTTGCCGGTGATTCCGATTGCAACTCACGGATATAGTCATTAATGATGGAAGACAGGTACGAGCCGCCCAATCCTCCCTTTGTACCGTTCACCGCATTGACGGCAACCAGCAGGCGGGGGCTTTTGCCCGTCACCCAGTTCTTTTCAAAATCGCGGGGAATCTCCAGGATAATATCCGCCGAACCGATTTCGATGGAGCGCAACCCTTCATTGTAAGTATCAGGAAGGGCCGTTGTACGGAAATAGGTGGATGCGCCGATCTTATCCACAAGGCGGCGCGAAAGGACGCTGTGGTCATTATCCACAATGTTCAGGTTAATGTTCTTTATCTCCAGATTTGCCGCCCAGGGCATCAGTATCATAATCATGCAGGGAAAGATAAGAATCATCTTCGGCAGGAATGAGTTACGGAGCAACTGCTTGAATTCTTTTTCTATCAGAAACTTTATCATACCACCACTCTCCTATTCTAATCGGTTCTTAAACTTCTTGAAACTAATCGTAATCAGCGTAACCGCCATTACAGCAAGAATACTGACTTCCGTCAATACCAGTGAGATGTCCACTCCTTCGATCATCAGCTTCCGCACAGCCTGAATATACCAGCGGGCAGGAAGTACGGCCGAAATGCCTTGAAGCAGCAAGGGCATGCTCTCTATGGGGAATATCATACCGGAGAGCAACATGGTAGGCATCATCAGTATCAATCCCGATGCAAGCATGGCAGCAACCTGCGTCCGCGTCACCGAGGATATCAGCAAGCCCAGAGCTAAGGAAACGAAGATAAAGAGCAGTGATACCACAATCAGCCAGAACAAGCTACCCGCCACGGGAACATCGAGCACATAGACCGAGAGCAGCAAAATCGTTGTCAGGTTGACAAACGAAAGCACAAAGTAAGGAACTGCCTTGGCAAGAATAATGAATAGCGGCTTCACCGGAGAAACCAACAGTATCTCCATCGTTCCCGTCTCCTTCTCCCGAACAATGGATATGGAAGTCATCATGGCACAAATCAACATCAGGATCAGTCCCATCACACCCGGCACAAAGTTGTAGGCGCTCTTCATCTGCGGATTATAAAGCAGCTTCACTTCGGGAACAATAGTGGAAACCTGCATTCCCGCCGGAAGCATTTCGCGTCCGGCAGAGGATATGATGTTGGCGGCATAACCGGTCTGTGTGGTTGCCGTATTGGGGTCGGTAGCATCGGCCACCAATTGTACACAAGCATCTCCGGTATAAACGTGATTCGCAAATTGCTCGCTGAAGATGACTGCCAGGTCAATGTCGCCCCGTCTGAAAGACTTCTCAACCTCGTCCGGAGTATTCAGATTCGTGGTGACGGAGAAATATTCACTCGCATCCAGACGGTCGATAATGCGCCGGGTGACAACATCGTTCGACGGGTCGAGAATGGCGACACGGATGTTCTTCACTTCCGTGGTTATGGCAAAGCCGAAAAGGATAATCTGCACCACAGGCATACCCAGCAATATCAGCATGGTTCGCCTGTCGCGGAAGATATGGAAGAATTCCTTTCGGACAAAAGCTATAAATTGTTTCATTGTTAATTAAGTTACGAGTTACAAGCTACGAGCTACAAGTAGCTGCGCTATGTTTTGAAAGTTACAAGTTATAAGCTACAAGTTACGAGCTACAAGTGGCTACGCTATATTCCGAAAGGTACTTGTAGCTTGTAGCTCGTAACTTGTAGCTAAGTACGCACCGCCTCCCGTGCCAATTGCTGGAAAACATCATCCATTGTAGCAACCTTAAATTGCCGTTTCAATTCATCGGGCGTATCGAGGGCACGGATCACGCCATCCACCATGATAGAGATACGGTCGCAATACTCGGCCTCATCCATAAAGTGAGTGGTGACAAAGACAGTGATCCCCCGGTCGGCAGCCTGATAAATAAGCTCCCAGAACTGGCGACGGGTGGCAGGATCTACCCCACCCGTCGGCTCATCCAGAAAGACGATCTTCGGCTCGTGAAAGATGGAAACGGAGAAAGCAAGTTTCTGTTTCCAGCCCAGCGGCAGACTTTTTACCAGCGTATCACGTTCGGCACTCAGCCCGATGCGTTCCAGAAGTTCATCGGTCTTGCGGGCTATTTCATCTTCTGCCATGCCGTAAATCCCAGCAAACAGCCGGATATTCTCCCACACTTTCAGGTCTTCGTAAAGAGAAAACTTCTGGCTCATATAGCCGATATTCTTTTTCACATCCTCCGTCCGGGTGGCAACATCAAAACCGGCTACGCGGGCCGTGCCTCCTGTGGGATGGCTCAATCCGGTAAGCATGCGCATGGCAGTAGTCTTTCCGGCACCGTTGGCGCCCAGGAAGCCGAATATCTCGCCACGATGGACTTTGAAAGAGATATGATCCACTGCCGTGAAATAGCCGAAACGTTTGGTGAGCTTATCCACTTCGATGACATACTCATCTTTCTGTTCCACCTTGCCGTGTTCCAGCCCTGGCGGACAGAGAATGCTTGCGAACTGATTCAGAATACGTTCCGGAGTATCTATTCCATATATCTGACCCTCATTGATAAAAGCAATGCGGTCACATTGGCGTGCCTCATCAATAATAGGCGTAGAGGCTATGATGGTGATGCCCTGTTCCTTCAACCGACGAAGCATTCCCCAAAACTCCTTGCGGGAAACAGGATCTACCCCTGTTGTCGGCTCGTCGAGGAAAAGCACATCCGGTTTATGGATAAGCGCACAACTCAACGCCAGTTTCTGCTTCATACCTCCGGACAAAGCTCCGGCACGGCGTTTTCGGAAAGGCTCTATCTGCTGGTAGATATCTTTCACCAATTCATAATTCTCCTCAATGGTAGTATGGAAAACAGTAGCAAAGAAGTTCAAGTTTTCTTCTACCGTCAAGTCCTGATAGAGGGAGAAGCGTCCCGGCATATAGCCTACGCGACGACGGATTTCTTTATAATCCTTCGCTATATCCAGACCGCACACCGAAGCATTTCCACTATCGGGAAGCAGCAAGGTGGTGAGGATACGGAAAAGAGAAGTCTTCCCCGCCCCGTCAGGCCCGATAATGCCGAACAACTCTCCGGAAGGAACCGTCAAGGAAACACCCTTCAACGCCTCCACCGCCCCATATTTCTTGGTAACGTTATCTATAACAACCGCATGTTCCATAAACTCATCACTTTATCACCTGTCACTTTATCACTTATTAAACTCCACTCCCCCGTACATGCCTATCTTCAACAGTCCGTCATTGTGCACGGCAATCTTCACGGCATACACCAGGTTGGCACGTTCATTCTTAGTCAGGATAGTCTTCGGGGTAAATTCCGAGGTATCCGAAATCCAGGTTACTACGCCCGGATACTGCTTGTGCTCATCGGTGCCGTAATCGGAGAAGACGGTTACTTTCTGTCCCAGCTTTACCTGCGACAGTTGTTCGGAGGTGATGTAAGCACGAAGGTACATCTGTTCCGTATCGGCCACTTTGAAAAGCGGAGTGCCCATAGCTGTCAGTTCTCCCGCTTCGGCGTACTTTGCCAGTACAGTGCCGGTTATCGGAGAGGTGATGTGGCACTTCTTCAACTGGTCTTCCACCTGTGCCACTTGAATACCGACAGATGAACTTTGCCACGTCAGGCTTTGGTGACTGTTGGACAAGGTAGAGTTTTGCGCAACAAGTTGCTTGCGGAGCACTTCAAGCTGATCTTCCGCATCATCCAGTTGTTTCTGGTTTGCCGCACCTACTTTTAGTAAGTTCGCTACACGGTTCCGTTCGCGCCCGGCGGCAGATATTTGTTCTTTGGTGGCTGCTACCTGTTTCAGGATATCAGGACGCTGTTCTTCGACGGATTTAATGCTTGCCTCCAGTTGCAGCTTCTTCAGGTAGAGCTGTACGGTATCCACTACGCCGATTTCTTCACCGGCCTTCAGCAACATTCCTTCTTCGATATCGAAATAAAGCAGGCGGCCCGACGCTTCGGCAGATACAAGCACTTCCGTAGTCTCAAACGTTCCTGTTGCATCATATTTCGGGGCACCGTTTCCACAAGCGGAAAAGAGGGCCAATAGGGAACAAAGTCCCAGTAAATTCCTTGATTTCATAATGATCTATATTTTTATGCCTTTAATTATTCAATGTATATTTCAGGTTCCAGATGTTCATCAGTAACTGCACCTCATGCAAAGCCTTGGTTTGGCGCGCCAGATTCTCGGCTGTAATTTCACGAAGCATATCAGTTACGGTCAGCGTACCGTTCTCCACTTTAGCCTCGGCGGCCTTGCGAATGTTGACACGCAAACGGATAATCTCATCATCATCCACCATCTGCCGGCGCATGGACTGAATGGCCGAGCTCTGCCCGGTAGATTGCAAGTTGGTATTGAACAGGAACACATCGCGGCTGGTCTCCAGCTTACGGCGGTTGTTATCTATCAGCCTGCGATCATTGCGCAACGTGTACAGGCTACCGAAGTTCCACGACATACGGACGCCCGCTACATAGTATGCGGAGAAATCATCTTTCAACATATTCAATCCCGGATTTCCGTAAGCTCCCTGCACGAACAGCCCGAAGCGGGGACGGAAGCGCGTCTTTAATGAAGATTCCTGTACGTTCAATTGCCCGCCTTGGGCATCGAACCAGCGAAGTTCCGGACGGTTGTTCACCAATGAAGTGGATTCAAAAGCATCGGCAGGCTTCTCCAATGTGGTTCCGGAAGCAATTTCTTTTCCTATAAAGATAGAGAGCATAGTCAGATAGGCCTGTCGCGAAGATTCCAGTTCAATGCGTTTCTGCTTCGTGTTCAATATCTCCACGCTTACGGCATCCAGATCACTCTGATTGGCAATGCCATTTGCCATATAGTTGGATACTTGCTGATGAGTGCGTCCCAAGTCTTCCTGCAAAAGCTGATTCTGCCTTAACTGTTCGTCCAGCAACAGGATACCGAAGTATAGCTGATTCACACGATCATTCAGCGCATACATATCCACTTCCTGCTTCCCGCGGTCTATCTCCGAAGTAGCCCGGGTCAGTTGCTTTTTGGAACGGATATCTCCACCGTCCCAGATGTTCTGCGACACTTCAAGCATCACCTGATACTGATCTTTGGGCATACTTTTTATATCGATTCCCGGAACGTCCACCGGCAGCTTTGTGACATCACTCTGATAGGTTGCTTTTCCCGAAAGGGTGAATTGTGGCAGATAACCTTTTCCGGCATTCTCCAGGTTATACTCCCGGGCTTTCTCTATCAGACCGTATTGCCGTACCAGCGGATAATTGGTCTGTGCCGAGTGTTGGCATCCCTCCAGCGTGAGCTGCGCATGTGCCAGCATTGCCGCAAGAACAAAAGAAAAAGAGAGAATAGTTCGTTTCATTTCCATATACATTTCTTGTTTATTTCTTTATAGGACGCAAAGATAGAGCTTAAAAGTATATGGATACATTCTATTTGTGTGCAATGATGTTCTATTTATCCGATCATCAGTATAAAAAGATAAGAAATCCCTGTGTTTTCTTATCTTTGCCACAGATATAGATAAGTTAAAGGAGGAAAAGGATATGGAAAAAAGTAAGCCCATGGAGCTTGGACTTGGCGAGCTGCTGAGTAATCAAAACATTGTAAACAATAACAGTTTCCGTTTTATCAACCGTGATCTCGGCATTGTCATCAGCTTTGCCCAAATGGATAGCATCCTCTTTAGTACAGGGAGGCCATACCGCACCAGAGAAAGCCGAATCATCCGGATACTGAAAGGCGAAGCACGGATCTCCATCAATCTGATAGAATATAAGGTAAAGGACCCAATGATTATTATCAGCCCATGCAATTCACTGATAGAAATTGTGGAAATCAGTAAGGATTATGACTTTCAGGTCATTGTTCCCGATAATAACTTTCTGCCCATCGTACAAGGAGGCGCTCTGACGGATTCGTACACAAAGCATGGCATTTTCATTTCGCCCACAGAGGAAGAATTAAAGCAAATCGACGCTTTCTTTTCAATGTTATGGGATACCGTGCACAAAGTGCCATTCCGCCGGGAAGTGGTACAACACTTGATTATAGCATTACTCTATAATATAAGGTATATACATGCAAAGAACGAAGAGTCCGCCCCATTGCAGCTCTCACGTCAGGAAGAAGTATTCCGCCGCTTCATCGGGTTAGTTAATGAACACAGTAAACGTGAACGTACCATCGGTTTCTATGCAGACAAACTGTGCCTGACTCCTCATTATCTGAGTACGGTTATTCGTGAAGTAAGCGGGCAGACGGTAATGCAGTGGATTAACCAAGCAATTATTCTTGAAGCCAAAGTGCTGCTGAAACACAGTGATTTGTTGGTATTCCAAATCTCGGATGAATTGGGATTCCCCAATCCGTCATTCTTCTCGAAGTTCTTTAAAAGGATGACGGGGATGACGCCGGCGGAATATCAAAAGAATAACTGAAAATAACGGATGATGGGAAGCCGATTTATCCGCGCCACTATGCAGACACCCTGCATAGACTTATGCAGACACCCTGCATAGACTTATGCGGACACTCTGCATAGGCTTATGCGGACACCCTGCATAGACTTATGCGGACACTCTGCATAGGCTTATGCGGACACCCTGCATAGAATAGCCTTCCTGCACACTACGATGCGGGAAGGCTACATGCTACATTATTGATACAGTGTTCTTATCCCAAAGGATTTTCGTCCAGGCCACCGCCACCACCTTGGCTACCTCCGCCCGAAGGAGCTGTGCCGATGTAAATCGTCTTCTCCACGCTGCGCGGTGTTTTCAGTAGAGCCCCCGAACCGGAGAACTGCGTGGTCAGTTTCAGCACATACGTTCCATTCGCCAGGTCGGCGGGAATGATGAAAGTCACCTTTGATGGATTGTTCACCACAAATAAATCCTCCGTGATCTTGGTGACCACGTTTTTGGAATCGGTCAGCGTAATGCCCACCGCCTCGTCCGGGCCCGCTACCTTGATCTTGCTGCCCGTAAGGCTGAAGGCACGCCCGGCAGTGGCCGAAGCATCCTGCGCGCGGGTGGAAGTGTCCGCCACACCACCGATGTACATGGCGCTGCTCTTCCCGCCGATGATGTTAACCGTAGTCTTCTTGATGGCCTCGCGCAGGTCGGCTCCTACGTTGAAGTTCACCACGATAGAATTCTTGTCCGGATTCCACTGCGAACCTTCGATGACGCCACGGAAACTGGCCGAGGCATAGTACAGCCCGTTGTTTACATTCATTCCGCTCATCAGCATGCGCTTCACGATGCGTTTCTCCAGGTCGTGCACATGCTGGATGGTCTCTTCGCGAAGCCCTGAGTCCTCAGCTTTCATTTCGGCAATGATGCGCGCCTCGTCGGCAGTACCGATACTGACGGGAACGAGAATCATGTCCTCCTTGTTGTCAACCGTCACGGTGTTCTCCGCCAGCTGGCCGTTGATTTGATACTTAATTTCTTCTGCCATAACATTTAAGAATTAATAGGTGAATAAAAAAAGCCCCGCTCTCCGTTTCCATCAGGCTATGCTGACGGATTGGGAGAGCAGGGCTATTAATCTTTACCCTGCAAAGGTAAATAAATTTTCAGAGCGGCAAAGCGGAAATCGTCTTTATTCCGGGATGGAGGCATTTCTTTTCTCCCTGCCATACGACCGGTGCCCGTAAATCACAATTACCACGAAGCAGATGAACGGAAGGATGAACGACAGGTTCACGGCAGGCATGCCCAGCAATGTACCACAGTCTATGATGCTTGCCTGAAGCGGCGGCAATACCGAACCTCCCAGAATCGCCATAATCAATCCTGCGGCACCGAACTTGGCATCATCGCCCAATCCCTGTAAAGCTATACCGTAAATCGTGGGGAACATCAGAGACATACAGGCTGATACCCCTACGAGACAATACATTCCCCAGATATTCTGGAAACCAATCACCCCGGCCGTAAACACACAAGCCACAATAGCCAGTACTTTCAGCAACAGTCCCGGACTGAGATATCTCAGGATAAACGTACAGATGAAACGGCTGGCACAGAAAATAATCATAGCCACAATGTTATATTGCTGTGAAAGCACTTCCGCGGCTTTCTCTTCCATCCCTTCCGACATGAAATAGCGCGTACCATATTGAATGATAAATGTCCAGCACATAATCTGCGCACCTACATAGAAGAACTGTGCGATCACTCCTTCGCGGTAATGGTGTATACCGAATATACGTTTCAATGTAGGCAGGAAGTTGATGTTATGAGACTGGTCGCCATTCTTCGGCATCTTCACCATACGGATCACAATCAGCATAGCCAAAATGACAAGCCCGATAATCAGATAAGGCGCAATCAGTACCATCAGGTCCGAATCACGTACCGCAGCAAATTCTGTATCCGAAAGCTGGCTACGCTCCATCGTATCCATCGGGTTCAAGCGATTCTGGATAAAGTTCATCGCCACGTACATACCTAATAACGAGCCCATCGGATTGAAAGACTGTGCAAGGTTCAGGCGGCGGGTGGATGTAGCTTCATCGCCCATAGAAAGGATATAGGGATTACAACTGGTCTCCAGAAACGAGAGTCCGCATGTCAGTATAAAGTAGGCTATAAGGAAGGGATAGTAATTGCCCGTCAGCATGGCGGGATAGAACAGGAATGCACCGATAGCATACAATCCCAGTCCCAGCAGTACCCCTGCTTTATATGAAAAGCGACGGATAAAAATAGCTGCGGGGAATGCCATGGCAAAATATCCGCCATAGAAAGCCACCTGCACCAGTGCCCCGTCGGTAACACTCATACGGAAAATCTTGGAAAAGGCTTTCACCATCGGATTCGTGATATCGTTGGCAAAGCCCCACAAGGCAAAGCAACTGGTGATAAGAATGAACGGAATGAGGTAGCTTACTCCGTCTTTACTGATAATGCTGTTTTTCTTAGTGTTGTTCTTCATGGTAGTTATTTCTTTGGCTGGGATTAGTCATAAAGGTGGAAAATACGCTCCATCGGCTGCCATTTCTCGGCAGCGGTAGAACCGGGTTTCACAAGCTGGAAGATGGCCATATAGTCTTCCCATTCCTGTTGTCGGGGCAAGGAAGCGAGGCGCTCCATAGCTGCATCCCAGTCAAACCCTACAGGCACTTCGACTATCATAAACAGGCGGGTGTCCAAAAGATATATTTCCATTTCCAGAATACCGGCTTCACGGATACCGGCAGGTATTTCGGGCCAGATATCCCCTTGGCTATGCCGGCGGCGGTATTCGGCTATCAACTGCGGATCGTCACGGAGTTCCAGTGTCCGGCAGATACGCTCCACTGGCTGGTGATGCTCTTTGGCAGGATAACGTTTGATTGATGTGTCCATAGTAAATCAATATTGAAACGCAAATAAACACAGATTTTAGCAGATTAAAAAGTGATACGATAATTATCTACGCAAAGCAGTGTTTATCTGCGTTCCGGCTAAGTTATTAAATAAATTCTTTGATTTCTTCACGGCTGCCGATCTCTCCTTTGGCAATGGCTTGCACCAGGATATTACCGATAGCGGTTGCCTCTACAGGTCCGGCATAGACGGGAATACCCAAAGCCTCGGCTGTCAGGCGGTTCAGCAGTGAATTACGGCATCCGCCACCGATGATATTGAGCTGTTCTACCGGAGCGGGAAGCAAGCGGTTCAGTTGGTCTATTCCTTGCTTATAGCGCAGGGCGAGTGATTGGAGCACACAACGCACTACCTCACCGTAAGTTTCCGGTATAGGATGCCCGTGCGCTTCACAATACTCCGCAATGGCATCTTCCATATCCACAGGGTTCTGGAATATCTTATCATCTACGTCAATGACGGATGGAATATCCGCAGATTCGGCGGCAGAAAGTAAGAAATCGTACCCACATCGCTCTCCTCTTTCTTTCCATTGTGCTATAAGACGTTGCAAGATCCAAAGCCCGGTGATATTCTGAAGAAAACGAATCTTACCGCCTACCCCGCCCTCATTGGTAAAACCGGCGCGGCAAGCTTCTTCCGTGAGAATAGGCTCATCCACTTCAACACCCAGCAGAGACCACGTACCGGAACTGAGGAAAGCACAACGGGATTTATCCACCTGTGTCGAAGGAATCGCATAAACAGCGCTTGCCGTATCGTGCGAACCGACAGCTATGACATCCACTTCATCCGTCAGACCAATTTCTTCTGCAATCTCCCGTTTCAGTTTGCCACGTACCGTACCGGGCATCACAATGTCTCCGAAGAGATGTGCAGGTACTCCCAAGCGATGGATGAGTGGCTGATTCCAAGTCCGGCTACGTGCATCAAGCAGTTCGGAGGTGGATGCAATGCAGTATTCATTATTTGCCACCCCTGTGAGGAAGTAACTGAAAAGATCGGGCATAAACAGAAGACGGTCTGCAACTTCCAATTGCGTATCACCGCTTTTCTTCATGCTGTAAAGCTGGAAAAGTGTATTGATGGACATCACTTGTATGCCGGCTTCGGAATAATGCCGAACAAGGTTGTCACCGAAAAACTCTTCCGGCAAACCATCCGTTCGGGGATCACGATAACACACAGGATTTCCCAGCAAATTACCGTTACGGTCTATCAATCCAAAGTCCACGCCCCAGGTATCAATGCCAATGCTCCTGACAGGATATCCCTTGCGCACCGCTTGCCGGAGTCCGTTCTTCATCTCATCAAACAGAGCCAGAAAATCCCAGTACACATGATTTCCCATCCGCACCTGGCGGTTTGGAAAGCGGTACACCTCTTCCAGTTTCAGCGTACCCTGGCAGATGGAACCGGCCATAACACGACCGCTTCCACCTCCAAAATCGACTGCCAGATAGGTATTCATCATTTAGTCTTCTTTCCTAAAATGTATGTTTCAAGATCATCGATTTCTTCAGGAGTAAGTACTGTGTAGTCTCCTCCGGACTGGATCATGATGCGGCATGCCATTTCAAAGAACATAGCGCGTTCAAAAGCCTGGTCGAAGTCCTTACCACACACCACCTGCCCATGTTTCAGCAAGAGGACGGAATTATGATCTTTCAGAGCATCAATCACTCCCTGGGCCAATTCTTTCGATCCCGGACGATAATAAGGAACTACCGGAATCTCACTTCCCACATGGCAGGGAATCTCCGCTGTTACGTTGAAGTTCGTAGGACGATTCTTCATACACGCCACAGCCGTGGCATAGTGTGACTGGAAATGCAGAACTACATTCACATCAGGACGCTCACGAAGCACTCCCAGATGGAAACCGCTTTCCATAGAGGGTTTCACTCCATTCAGTACTTCTCCTGTAGAAAGGCGGCAGACAGCTACTTTTTCTTTAGGCAGAGAAGGTACCCATGAGCCTGTTCCGGAAAGCAGGACTTCGTCACCAATGCGCCAGGAGATATTGCCGCTACTGCATATTGTCAATCCGGCATCTCCTACCCGATGCGCCTGGGCAATGAATTGTTCTATGTGTTCGTTTGTTATCATATATTTTTGTTATTTATGTGAATCAGGAGTTGAGTTCGGTTCATTATTATAGGGATATGAATGAATTTTAACTCCTGATTCCCATTATTTATAGATAGGTCCGTACGTTGTGCAAGCTCTGTAATCAGCTCCTTCCTTATCCATACCGAATGCATTCCAGGCAGCAGGACGGAATATCTTCTTCTCATCCACATTGTGCATGCAAACCGGGATGCGGAGCATGGAAGCCAGCGTAATCAAATCCTGACCGATGTGTCCGTAACTGATAGCACCGTGGTTGGCTCCCCAGTTATTCATTACCGAGTACACATCTTCAAATGCCGGTTTATCGCAAAGACGGGGCACAAACCAAGTAGTAGGCCAGGTACGGTCTGTACGTTCATCCAGCAGTTTGTGAACTTCCGGATCAATCTCTACCGTCCATCCCTCAGCAATCTGAAGCACAGGGCCAAGGCCTTTTACCAGATTCAGACGGGTCATAGTTACAGGCATTCCACCCTTTGACAGGAAGTTGGAAGAGAAACCACCTCCACGGAAATAATCACGGTTAGCGGGATACCAGGTGGTAGCTTCAAGACATTTCTCCATTTCAGCCTCGGAAATTTCCCAATGAGGTTTCATGACAGGTTCACCCTGTGCATTTGTTTGCTGGCCTGTACCGTCCAGAGTGGTAGCACCGGAGTTAATCAGATGGATAATGCCATTAGCTGCCAAACCGGTCAATTCTTTACCCGTAACACGTTTCACTGCTTCAGGACTCCAATATGTACGCACGTCAGAGAATATCTGTGCACGGTTTGTCAGCAAATGGCCGAAGAGCATGGCTACGCCGTTGCAGGCATCATTTTCAGTAGCTACTACGTATGCTTCACGGATACCGTTCCAGTCAAAAGAAGTATTCAGCAGAGCTTCGGAGTAGTCACCATTCGGATAAAAATCCGTCCACTGGCGTTGTCCCTGGAAACCGGCGGCAATGGCATTGTGTCCAAGTGCCTCTTCCTTGAATCCCATTTCGCGAAGTTTCGGATTACCTTGTATCAGGTCGCGCATGATAAGAGTCATCTTCACAATAAACTCCCAATCTTCGTCTTTTTGCTCACGGGTCTTGGTCTTTGCGGGGATATTGAAATCCTTGCCCTCATTTTTCTTGCAATACTTTTCTGTCCATGCCATCGCTTTAGCAAACTCTTCTTTATCATAGATACCTTCAGTCATGCGACGGATAATTTCAGTCAGGTCTACAGATTCGCAACGGATACCCAGATATTCCTGGAAGAAATCCGGGTTTACAATAGAACCGGCAATACCCATGGATACGCTACCCATCGACAAATAAGATTTTCCGCGCATGGTTGCTACTGCCTGTGCGGCACGTGCAAAACGAAGCAGTTTTTCTGCAACGTCGGCAGGAATGGAATTGTCATCCAGATCCTGCACATCACGTCCGTAAATGCCAAAAGCAGGTAATCCTTTTTGTGCATGTCCTGCCAATACAGCTGCCAGATATACAGCTCCTGGACGTTCCGTACCGTTAAATCCCCAAACAGCTTTCGGATAATACGGATTCATGTCCATAGTCTCGGCACCGTAGCACCAGCAAGAGGTCACTGTGATAGTAGAACCCACGCCTTCGCGTTCAAACTTCTCGGCACAAGCCGCGCTTTCGGCTACGCGACCGATGGTACTGTCTGAAATCACACACTCCACCGGACTTCCGTCACCATTCTTCAAGTTACTGGTGATCAACTCGGCTACTGCTTTAGCCAGATTCATTGTCTTTTCTTCAAGGCTTTCACGTACGCCACCCTGGCGGCCGTCGATAGTGGGACGAATCCCGATTTTCGGATACTTTTTCATGCTATCATTATATTTGGTTAATAAAATATCATCTATGCTGAACTGTGCTGAAATCAGTTTGTAAAAAAAGGCTATAAAGAGCCTCTTAAATTTACTTCAGTCGGCAGACAAACCTGTATGGGTTTGCCACTCAAGATGAAATCTGCCGTCAGGATTCCCATCTTTTGCCAATCAACACTCATCACTGTTATTCCCTTATCAATCACTTCATAAGCCGGCGTATCATTATAGGCTATCAAGCCGAAATCAACGCCACACGTCAAACCTGCCGCACGGCTCTTCTTCACAATCTCCACCACATCCACCTGACGGATGGCAATATAGGCTTCACCGGAATGCACTTCCCTGTCATCCAAAGTCTCTATTATCTCACATTCCAATTGATGATCTACACAATACTTCCTGAAATAATCGCACGTCTCCTTGGGATGCTTACTTTCCCGTGCCAGAAACAGGATAAGCTTGCGATAGTTCTGCAACCTATCTGACAATTGAGCCATAGCCGCGTAAAAGGCTTCACCGAAGTCCTGACAGATGTATGAATATTCCCGCTTATCAAACTGCCCGAAATCAAGAAGCAACAGGCGGGAAGAGTCTATCTTATAGAGATAAGGAGAAATCTTTTCATTATCGAAGTTCATTACCACGTACTTATTATAACGGCCAATGGAATCGCGAAGAATAGCATTGAACAATGCTTCGTTATACTGATGAAACCACAGGTCCACCTTGTAGCGCGTGGAAAGGCGACGGATGATGCTGTTATATAGCGTATCTTTAAAAGGTGAATATTCATCGAGCAGCAGCAGGATATTTTTCTGGCGGTTCACCACATAGTAACCTTTACCAGGAGTAGAGTCGATAATCCCCCGCTCCTTCAGATCAATAAAAGCTTTAAAAACCGTGTCGCGGGAAACTTTATAATCGTGGCTCAACTGATTGATGGAAGGCAGGGCGGTATCCGTCTTGTAACGTCCCATGGAAATGTCCTGGCTGATCAAATCGGCCAGTTGTTTTACCTTCGTCGTTTGTTGCCCGAAAATTGTTTTCATATTGCGCATACAGGTTTAATCAAAGTAAGGATGACGCAGCCCACTGTGCTGAACTGTGCTGGTGCAAAGAAAGATTATTTATTCTGAATCAGCAAGAAATAGAGATATGTTTTGCAGCATATAAAAAGCAAAAGCCCCGTTACATTTTTGCAATGCAACGGGGCGCTATCACTTTGTTATACAGAGATTATTTATACTCCGCCCACGATTTAATTGCCAGATCATCCAGCGTCATCGTACAGAAAGCATTGATGAAAGCACTTGCCAGGCGGGCATTCGTAATCAGCGGAACATTCAGGTCGATAGCGGCACGACGAATCTTATATCCGTTACTCAACTCACCCGCAGTGAGGTTCTTCGGAATATTCACCACCATGTCGATCTCCTTTTTGTGCAGCATATCCAACGCTTGCGGCTGTTGGTTAGTCTCACTGGGCCAATACACCTGCGTATTCTCCACCCCATTCTCCGTAAGGAACTTACTGGTACCTCCCGTTGCAAAGAGCTTATACCCTTTTTGCTGAAGCAGACGGGCAGCGGAAAGCATTTCCACTTTCTGTTTCGGTGTACCGGTAGAAAGCAGGATATTCTTCTTCGGTATGCGGTAACCTACAGAAAGCATAGCCTTCAGCACGGCACAGGACGTATCACTTCCGATACAACCGACCTCACCTGTAGATGCCATATCCACACCCAACACCGGGTCGGCCTTTTGCAAGCGATTGAAAGAGAACTGGCTGGCCTTGATGCCTACATAATCCAGTTCAAAGAGATTCTTATTCGGCTTTTCTACCGGAAGCCCTAACATCACCTTCGTAGCCAGTTCGATAAGATTAATCTTCAGCACCTTGCTGACGAACGGGAAACTACGGGATGCACGCAGGTTACACTCAATCACCTTGATGTCATTCTCACGGGCCAGATACTGGATATTGAACGGACCGGAGATATTCAGTTCGCGTGCAATCTCACGACTGATACGCTTAATGCGGCGTACCGTCTCCACATAAAGCTTCTGCGGCGGAAATTGAATCGTAGCATCCCCCGAATGCACCCCGGCAAACTCAATATGTTCAGAGATAGCGTATGCCACAATTTCTCCATTCTGTGCCACCGCATCCATCTCCACCTCCTTGGCATGTTCGATGAACTGGCTGACAACCACCGGATGCTTCTTCGATACATTGGCCGCAAGTTGCAAGAAGCGTTCCAATTCTTCCTGATTGGAACAAACGTTCATTGCAGCACCTGAAAGCACGTATGACGGACGCACAAGTACCGGGAAACCCACTTCTTCCACAAACTCGTTGATGTCGTCCATGCTCGTAAGCTCGCGCCAGCGAGGCTGGTCTACGCCGATACGGTCCAGCATGGCAGAGAACTTCTCACGGTCTTCGGCGTTGTCAATGCTTTTGGCGGAAGTACCGAGTATAGGCACCTTCTGCGCATCCAGACGCAGGGCAAGGTTATTCGGTATCTGACCACCGGTAGAAACAATCACCCCGTGCGGATTTTCCAGTTCAAGGATATCCATTACCCGTTCGAAGGTAAGTTCGTCGAAGTAGAGGCGGTCGCACATGTCATAGTCCGTAGATACGGTTTCGGGATTATAGTTGATCATAACGCTGCGATACCCCTCTTTACGGATGGTATTCAGTGCCTGCACACCACACCAGTCAAATTCTACAGAAGAACCGATACGGTACGCACCGGAACCAAGTACAACGATGGATTTACGGTCACCGAGGTAATGAACATCATTAGAGATGCCACTATACGTCAGATACAGGTAATTAGTCTGTGCAGGATATTCGGCAGCAAGAGTGTCTATTTGCTTCACCACAGGGACAATGCCGACACTCTTACGATGATTGCGCACATAGAGGATACCGTCTTCCATGTCTCCTTCATAACCGATGGCACGGGCTATCTGAAAATCGGAGAAACCTTGTACCTTGGCTTTTTTCAGCAATTCCAAAGGCAGATCGGCTATCTGTTTGTGGTTCTTGCTCCACTGCTTCAACTCTTTGCTGGTGTTCATGATGTTCATCAGCTTCTCCAGGAACCACTTATCGATCTTCGTCAGTTCGTGCACCTGATCAACGGTATATCCGGCACGGAAAGCTTTGGATATGACAAAAATACGCTTGTCCGTCGGTTCACGGAGCGCCTTGTCTATATCAGAGATAACAAGTTCCTTATTTTCCACGAAACCATGCATCCCCTGTCCTATCATACGCAGACCTTTCTGAATGGCTTCTTCAAAAGTACGGCCGATAGCCATCACTTCGCCTACTGACTTCATGCTGGAACCCAGTTCCTTGTCTACACCATGGAACTTACCCAAGTCCCAACGGGGTATTTTGCAGACCACATAATCCAATGCAGGTTCAAAGAAAGCACTTGTGGTTTTTGTCACAGAATTCTTCAGGTCGAATAATCCGTATCCAAGACCGAGTTTTGCAGCAACGAAAGCAAGCGGATAACCCGTAGCTTTGGAAGCCAGAGCGGAAGAACGGCTCAACCGGGCATTTACCTCAATCACTCTATAATCTTCACTTTCAGGATCGTATGCATACTGTACATTACATTCTCCTACAATACCGATGTGGCGAATGATACGGATAGCAAGTTCGCGCAGCTTATGATAATCGGAGTTACTGAGCGTCTGAGACGGAGCGATAACGATGGACTCTCCCGTATGGATGCCCAGCGGGTCAAAATTCTCCATGTTGCAGACGGTGATACAGTTGTCAAAACGGTCGCGCACCACCTCATACTCCACTTCTTTCCATCCACGCAAGGATTTTTCCACAAGCACCTGCGGGGAGAAGGAGAAAGCTTTCTCAACCAACACATCCAGTTCTTCTTCATTGTCACAGAAGCCGGAACCCAGTCCACCAAGCGCGTATGCAGCGCGGACAATCACCGGATAACCCAATTCGGCAGCAGCACGACGGGCATCAATAGCATTTTCTACGGCTTCGCTCTTAATAGTCTTTACATTGATTTCATTCAGCTTATGCACGAAAATCTCACGGTCTTCCGTATCTATAATAGCTTGTACGGGGGTACCGAGAACTTTTACACCATATTTCTCAAAAACTCCGTCTTTGTAGAGGGCAACACCGCAGTTCAGTGCCGTTTGTCCACCAAAGGCAAGCATAACACCATCCGGACGTTCTTTTTCGATGACTTTCTCTACAAAATAAGGAGTGACAGGCAGGAAGTAAATCTGATCGGCAACGCCTTCCGAAGTCTGCACGGTAGCGATGTTCGGGTTGATAAGAACGGTGTAGATACCTTCTTCTTTCAAAGCTTTGAGTGCCTGGCTGCCGGAGTAGTCGAACTCACCTGCCTCACCGATTTTCAATGCACCGGAACCGAGTAGCAGGACTTTCTTTATATTGTTTTCTTTCACGTCAATAATTATTAATTACTAATTACAAATTACTTTCAAAAATCACAAATGACTAATTACCCATTACAAACAAGTAATTTGTAATCAGTAATTTGTAATTAACTTCACGAACTCATCAAACAAAAACTCCGTATCCGTCGGTCCGCTGGCAGCTTCCGGATGGAATTGTGCAGAGAACCAGGGATTCCGTTTATGTCTGATCCCCTCATTAGACCCGTCGTTCATATTGATGAACAGCGGTTCCCAGTCTTCCGTCAACGTATTGTTGTCCACTGCATAACCATGATTCTGCGAAGTAATGAAGCAACGCTCCGTGCCCACCATACGCACCGGCTGGTTATGGCTGCGATGACCATATTTCAACTTGTATATCTTTGCTCCTCCTGCCTTGCCCAGCAACTGATTTCCCATGCAGATACCGAAGATAGGCAATTTTTCATTCTTCATTGCCCGGCGGATATTCTGCACCGCAGCATCACAGGTATCCGGATCACCCGGGCCATTACTGATGAAAAGTCCGTCGAACTCCAGTTCATTATAATCATAATCCCAAGGCACACGGATGACTTCCACATCACGCTTCAGCAGACAGCGAAGAATATTGCTCTTCACTCCACAATCCACAAGCACCACTTTTTTCAATGAAGAATGAGGAATGAAGAATGAAGAATTAGCTGCGCTGCGGGTAGCGTTGCCATCGGGGAAGTAGTGAATTATCTCTTTGCAGCTTACTTTGTCTACATAGTTTACGCCCTCGTAAACAGCGGATAGTGCAGGCAATTCTTCATTCTTAGTTCTTAATTCTTCATTAAATACGATGCGCCCCATCATCACGCCATGTTCGCGGAGCACCTTTGTCAGCTCACGCGTATCGATACCTGTGATGCCCGGCACCTGTTCGCGCTTCAGCCAATCAGCAAGGCTTTCCACAGCGTTCCAATGGCTAAAGTCCTCACTATAATCACTTACAATGATGGCTTCCGCATGGATACGTTCGCTTTCCATAAAGGTAGCCAGCCCATTCGGTTCGATAGTGAAAGGCGGCACACCATAATTGCCCACCAACGGATAAGTGAGCGTCATCAACTGTCCGGCATACGAGGGGTCAGTCAAGCTCTCGGGATATCCCGTCATAGCTGTGTTGAAAACCACCTCTCCCGCTACCGGCTTTTCGTAGCCAAACGACTTGCCGTGGAAGCGGCTCCCGTCGTCGAGGATAAGAGTTACATTTCTCATATTTGTTATAAAAGTTACTTAGTTACGAGCTACAAGCTACGAGCTACAAGTGGCTGCGCTGTATCTATCTGCAAACTATCATACCGCATGGCACTCGTAGCTTGTAGCTCGTAGCTTGTAGCTAATGCTGTCAGAATTGATACACTTGTTCTATATAGTCAATAAAGGCATTATTCAGCATCTTCACCCCGCCCGGCGTAGGATAATCACCGCTGAAATACCAGTCTCCCCGATGATTTGGACAAGCCTCATGCAGCCCCTCCAACGGTTGGTATACGATTTCCACCTTCGCCTTTGTTCCGGCAGGTGTCAGCAGTTCCACCATCTTGGCGGAGATTTCCTCGTCAGTGAAAGGTGCATAGATATCCTTCACATAGTTCACCATTTGCTCCTTCGGCAATCCTACCTGGTCTTTCGATTTGCGGTAGGCAGCGGCTATCACATCTTTCATATCCCGGTCTTTCAGCAACTCGATGGCCGCTTTGAAAGCAATGAATTCACTCATCTTTGCCATGTCGATGCCGTAATAATCGGGATAACGCACCTGCGGGGAAGAAGAAACAATCACAATCTTCTTGGGGCCCAGGCGGTCAAGAATACCAATGATACTCTGTTTCAGAGTGGTTCCGCGTACAATGGAGTCGTCGATAATGACAAGATTGTCCACACCCGGCACCAGACTGCCATAAGTGATATCATACACGTGCGCAGCCAAGTCATTGCGGCTGTTTCCTTCTGCAATAAACGTGCGCAGTTTGATGTCCTTGATGGCTACCTTTTCGCTACGGATACGGCGGGAAAGTATCTGTTCCAGCTCCTCCAGATTGGGGCTATGTCCCAGGGAAGCGATCTGTTGCACTTTTTCTTCATTCAGATAATCATCCAGTCCCTGCAACATGCCGTAGAAAGCAACTTCCGCTGTATTCGGAATGAAGGAAAACACGGTGTGGTCAAGGTCTTTATTGATGGCTTTCAAGATGTTAGGTATCAGTTTCTCACCCAATAGTTTACGTTCCCTGTAAATATCCACATCACTGCCTCGTGAGAAATAAATACGTTCGAAAGAACAGGGTTTCACCTCGCGCACTTTATTGATTTGGGTGGTGCGCAGCTTGCCTGTCTTGTTAATCAGCAAGGCTTGTCCGGGCATCAATTCCTTAATGCTGGCTGCCGGCACATTGAAAGCGGTTTGTATCACAGGGCGTTCGCTGGCAAGCACCGCCACTTCATCATCCTGATACCAGAATGCGGGGCGGATTCCCCACGGGTCGCGCACGGCAAACGATTCACCGCTTCCCGTCAGTCCGCATATCACATAGCCTCCGTCCCACTCCTTGCTCGAAGTACGCAGCACGTTTGCCAGGTCCATATGATCTTCTATATAGTGAGTCACGCCCATGCCTGTCAATCCTTCCGCTTCGGCAAGATTGAAGAGGCGCTCCACTTCACGGTCGAGACGGTGCCCCACTTGTTCCAGCATGATGTACGTATCAGCATACTTCCGCGGATGCTGGCCGATAGCAGTGATACGTGCAAAGATCTCATCCACGTTCGTCATGTTGAAATTGCCGCAAAGAGCAAGGTTCTTAGCCCGCCAGTTGTTACGCCTCAGGAAAGGGTGCACATAGGAAATGCCGCTCTTTCCGGTAGTGGAATAGCGCAAGTGCCCCATGTAAGCCTCGCCCGCAAAAGGGAGGTATTTCTTAGCGTAATCCGCATCATGAAGCTGTTCTTTTGTCAGATCCTTAAAGTTGCTCTGCACCGTACCGAATATCTCGGTAATGGCGCCCGAACCGAGTGCACGCTCACGGAACATATACTCCTCACCGGGATTTGCTTCCAGCTTTACGCAAGCCAAACCGGCGCCTTCTTGTCCGCGGTTGTGCTGTTTCTCCATCAGAAGATAGAGTTTGTTCAAACCGTACATCCATGTGCCGTACTTCTGTTCATAGTATTCCAGAGGTTTCAGCAGGCGTATCATGGCAACGCCACATTCATGCTTCAGTTCTTCCATCCGATTGTTATATTGTTTATAGGTCCACTATTCTACCGTCACCGATTTCGCCAGATTCCTCGGCTGATCCACATCCATCCCCTTGCATACTGCGATATGATACGCCAGTAACTGCAACGGTACCGTAGTAATCAACGGGTCAAGGCACTCAATTGTTTCCGGTAACTCGATACAAGTATCGGCAATCTTGCTGATAACCGTATCCCCTTTTGTCACCAAGGCGATCACTTTGCCCTTACGCGCCTTGATTTCCTGTATATTGCTCAATACTTTCTCATAAAGCCCGTTCTGTGTAGCAATCACTACCACCGGCATTTCAGCATCTACCAGTGCGATAGGCCCGTGCTTCATTTCAGCAGCCGGATAACCCTCGGCATGGATATAAGAGATTTCTTTCAGCTTCAACGCACCTTCCAGGGCTACGGGATACGAATATCCGCGTCCCAGATAGATAAAGTTATGCGCATACGTGAAAATCTTGGAAAGCTCTGCAATGCTGCCGTTCAGCTTCAGCACTTCTTTCATCTTATCAGGAATGCGGTTCAGCTCTTGCACAATGGCAAGGAATTGCCCCTCATCTATCGTATTCTTTTCTTTGGCAAGCGTCAGCGCCAGCATGGTGAGCACTGTCACCTGCCCCGTAAACGCTTTGGTGGAAGCCACTCCGATTTCAGGGCCTACGTGGATATAAGAACCCGTATGCGTAGCCCTCGGAATAGACGAACCAATCGCATTACAGATGCCATAGATAAATGCCCCACGGCTCCGCGCCAGTTCCACAGCTGCCAGTGTATCCGCCGTCTCGCCACTTTGCGAAATCGCAATCACCACATCCTTACTGTCTATCACCGGATCACGGTAACGGAATTCCGAAGCATACTCCACTTCCACCGGAATGCGGCAAAGACTTTCTATCAGATGTTTTCCGATAAGCGCCGCATGCCAGGAAGTACCGCACGCCACGATGATGAAACGTTTGGCTACCAACAGGCGGTCTTTGTTATCAATCACTGCGGAAAGCACCACATTTGTACTTTCTACATTGATACGTCCACGCATACAGTCATGAATGCAATCGGGCTGCTCAAAAATCTCTTTCAGCATGAAGTGCGGATAACCACCCTTTTCCAACTGCCCCAGATTCAGCGCCACCGTCTTCACTTCGTGCGGACATTCCACATTTTTCAGGTTCACCACCTTCAGTTTCTCTCCGCGGTGGATGACGGCGATCTCTTCATCTTCCAAATATACGACTTTATCTGTATATTCCACAATCGGCGTAGCATCCGAAGCCAGGAAAAACTCATCTTCACCGATACCTACCACCAACGGACTACTCTTGCGGGCTGCAATAATCTCATCCGGATTGTCCTTATCCAGCACGGCAATGGCATAAGCACCGATTACTTCACGCAACGCTAATTGCACAGCAGTCAGCAAATCTGTATTTTTGGATTTCTGGATGAATTCTATCAGTTGCACCAGTACTTCAGTGTCCGTACTGCTTTTGAATGAATAGCCTTTGGCCTGAAGTTTTTCTTTAAGGACGGCGTAGTTTTCGATGATGCCGTTGTGGATGAGAGCGAGATGTTCGGAAGAGGAATAATGAGGATGGGCGTTAGCGGAGCAAGGTTCCCCGTGCGTAGCCCAACGGGTATGGGCAATTCCGATGTTACCGGAAATATCTTTTTGAGTAACGAAAGTTTCCAGTTCCGAAACCTTGCCTTTCGTTTTGTAAACGTTCAACTGTCGGTTATCACTGATTAATGCTACCCCTGCACTATCATATCCGCGATACTCTAATCGCTTCAATCCTTTGATAAGAATGGGGTAGGCTTTCTTTTGACCAATATAGCCTACTATTCCACACATACTAATTAATATTTGATTTTTACGTTGCAAAGATACAAAATATCCGGAACATAAAGTTAATGTTTCTCCTATTTATTTATCAAAAGAATAGAAAAAAGATGTTTTTACGTCAAAAAGTTAAAGAAATCAAACTTATCAAAGCAAAAGGTATAAATTAACAAAATCAAAGCAAGCAGTAGAATTTTAGTTTTATATTGAAAGAATATCTCCTTTTTTGATTGTAATCTGACAAGAAGGGGAACTGCTTTAAATACCTCCATATTGCCAAATTGCCATATTGCCACATTGCCAAATTCATAAGGCTTGGCAACAGATTCATAGTTAAAAGAAGTAATTTCTTTATTTTCAAGCTAAGTGATAAATAAGAAATATCTGTTGATGGATTACCCTATAAAATAATTAAGGAGTAATGAGGTGATTGCTACTTTACCACCCATCCCCAATAAACTTCAGCAAAGCAATAACTGTTGCAACAAGATTTCATATCAGCAAGTATCCTGATATTATCCGGACCGTATGATCTCCGTACCTGCTCCGTGTCTGCTCCGTACCTGCTCCGTAGTTACTCCGTAGCTATAGGAATAGAGTTACTACGGAGATAGTACGGAGATGGTACGGAGCAGACACGGAGATCATACGGAGATTACACGGAGATAGCATGGAGATAGCACGAAACTGATAAAAATACAAAGATTAATTGCCACGACCTACAAGATTGGCAATATGGCAATATGACAATTTGGCAATATGATGAAATGACCAACAGCTTCATTAATTTCAATACGAAATAAAAAACGCCGTATTTCTTTTAATTTAAAATGAAACAACCCTATTTTTATATCATATTAAAAGAACATTCATTCAAGTAAGTATTTTATGAATCACGAATGCACATTTAATTTTATCATTTTGAAACTATTTATATATCTTTGCCAAACATTTTGATAGCAAAAATAGATATTATTACAAAATAAAGTAAACTTAGAATGAAGAAAGAAGAACTTTTTAACAACAAAGCAAAAGTACAACCCTATCAACGACAGCCCAGGCAGTTGGGCTTGTATGATGCAGAAAACGAGCATGACGCTTGTGGTGTCGGTATGTTAGTGAACATCCACGGAGGCAAGTCACACGAACTGGTGGAGTCTGCATTGAAGGTGTTGGAGAACATGCGTCACCGGGGCGCCGAAGGTGCGGATAACAAAACCGGAGACGGTGCCGGCATCCTGCTGCAAATCCCGCACGAGTTTATTCTTTTGCAGGGTATTCCTGTCCCCGAGAAAGGGAAATACGGTACTGGCCTTCTCTTTCTGCCGAAAGATGAGAAAGACCAGGGTGCTATCTTAAGCATTATCATCGAAGAGATTGAAAAAGAAGGATTGACATTGATGCACCTGCGCAATGTGCCCACTTGTCCAGAAATTCTGGGAGAATCGGCACTTGCCAACGAACCGGATATCAAACAAATTTTCATCACCGGATTTGCGGAAAGCGAGACAGCCGACCGTAAACTCTATCTCATAAGAAAAAGAATAGAAAACAAAGTACGCAAATCGGATATTGCCACGCGCGAGGATTTCTACGTTGTCTCCCTATCCACGAAGAACATCATCTATAAAGGTATGCTCTCTTCACTGCAACTGCGAGGCTACTTCCCCGATCTGACAAACCCCTACTTCACCAGCGGCATAGCACTGGTGCACTCCCGCTTCAGTACCAACACCTTCCCTACCTGGGGACTGGCACAACCGTTCCGCCTCTTGGCTCACAACGGCGAAATCAACACCATCCGCGGCAACCGGGGTTGGATGGAAGCCCGTGAAAGTGTGCTCTCCTCTCCCGCTCTGGGCGACATCAGGGAGATACGCCCCATCATTCAGCCGGGGATGAGCGACAGTGCCTCACTAGACAATGTATTGGAATTCCTCGTTATGTCAGGCCTCAGCCTGCCGCATGCCATGGCCATGCTGGTGCCGGAATCTTTCAACGAAAAGAACCCCATCAGCGAAGATTTGAAAGCATTCTATGAATATCACTCTATCCTGATGGAACCGTGGGATGGCCCTGCCGCCCTGTTGTTCAGTGACGGACGTTTTGCAGGCGGTATGCTCGACCGTAACGGATTGCGTCCTGCACGCTATCTGATTACGCACAACGACATGATGGTAGTTGCCAGCGAAGTGGGCGTGATGGATTTCGAACCGGGAGACATCAAAGAAAAGGGACGCCTGCAACCGGGTAAGATACTGCTGGTAGATACCGAAAAAGGAGAAATCTACTACGACGAGGAATTGAAAAAACAGTTGGCTGAAGCCAAGCCTTACCGCAGTTGGCTGGCAACGAACCGCATCGAACTGGATGAGCTGAAAAGCGGCCGTAAGGTAGCGCACACTGTGCCCGATTACGAGAGGATGCTGCGTACCTTCGGCTATTCCAAGGAAGATGTGGAACGGCTCATCGTCCCTATGTGTACCACGGGTGCCGAGCCTATCAACTCAATGGGAAACGATACGCCGCTTGCCGTGCTTTCGGATAAGCCGCAACTACTGTACAACTACTTCCGCCAACAGTTTGCACAAGTCACCAATCCGCCTATCGACCCTATACGTGAGGAACTGGTAATGTCACTGACGGAATATATCGGCGCCGTGGGCATGAACATCCTAACACCCAGCGAAAGCCATTGTAAGATGGTGCGCCTCAACCATCCCATCCTGAGCAATGCACAACTGGATATTCTTTGCAACATCCGCTACAAAGGTTTCAAAACGGTGAAACTACCCTTGCTGTTTGAAGTGGCAAAGGGCCGTGCCGGATTGCAGGAAGCACTCACAGCACTTTGCAAGCAAGCGGAAGAGTCCGTCAGCGAAGGAGTGAACTACATTGTATTGAGCGACCGTGATGTAGATGCCACTCATGCGGCTATCCCCTCCCTACTGGCAGTAAGCGCAGTACACCACCACCTGATTTCGGTAGGAAAACGTGTACAGACGGCATTGGTAGTGGAAAGCGGCGAAATACGCGAGGTAATGCACGCGGCCCTGTTACTGGGATTTGGCGCCAGTGCCCTGAACCCTTACATGGCATTCGCCGTGATCGACAAGCTGGTGGCGAAGAAAGAAATCCAGTTGGATTATGCCACAGCCGAAAAGAAATATATCAAATCCATCTGCAAGGGATTATTCAAGATCATGAGTAAGATGGGTATCAGTACCATCCGCTCGTATCGGGGAGCGAAAATATTCGAAGCCGTAGGTTTGAGTGAAGAGCTCAGCAATGCTTATTTCGGCGGGTTGAGATCCACAATAGGCGGTATCCGGCTGGATGAAGTGGCACACGATGCAATCGCATTCCACGATACAGGTTTTGCCGCACAGGTAGACGGATTACTCCCCAACAACGGTTTGTATGCTTTCCGTAAAGACGGAGAAAAACATGCCTGGAACCCGGAAACCATTTCTACCTTGCAACTTGCCACACGCCTGGGCAGCTATAAGAAGTTCAAAGAATTCACCAGTCTGGTAGACAGAAAAGAAGCGCCTATCTTCCTGCGCGACTTCCTGGATTTCCGTCGTGCCCCCATTTCTATAGATAAGGTTGAACCGGTAGAAAGCATCATGCACCGCTTTGTGACGGGTGCCATGAGTTACGGATCTATCAGCAAAGAAGCGCATGAGGCAATGGCCATTGCCATGAACCGGATTCACGGACGCAGCAACACAGGTGAGGGAGGCGAAGACAGCGCACGCTTTACGCCCCGCGAAGACGGAACCAGTCTGCGTAGTGCCATCAAGCAGGTAGCTTCAGGACGTTTCGGCGTAACAACGGAATATCTGATGAACGCCGATGAAATACAAATCAAGGTGGCACAAGGGGCCAAACCGGGTGAAGGCGGTCAGTTGCCGGGCTTTAAAGTAGACCAGGTGATTGCGAAAACACGTCATTCCATTCCCGGCATTTCATTGATTTCTCCCCCGCCCCATCACGACATTTATTCCATCGAAGACCTGGCACAGTTGATCTTCGACCTGAAGAATGTAAATCCTCGTGCCAAGATCAGTGTGAAACTGGTAGCCGAAAGCGGTGTAGGAACCATTGCCGCCGGAGTGGCCAAAGCAAAAGCCGACCTTATTGTCATCTCCGGTGCGGAAGGTGGTACGGGCGCCTCTCCTGCCTCCAGTATCCGCTATGCCGGTATCTCTCCTGAACTGGGATTGAGTGAAACGCAACAAACTCTTGTACTGAACGGTCTGCGCGGGCAAGTGATGCTGCAAGTGGACGGGCAACTGAAAACCGGTCGTGACATCGTACTGATGGCGATGCTGGGTGCCGAAGAGTTCGGTTTTGCAACCAGCGCTTTGATTGTACTGGGCTGCGTCATGATGCGTAAATGCCATCAGAATACCTGCCCTGTGGGTGTGGCGACGCAAAACGAGGAACTTCGCCGGCGCTTCCACGGACGCAGCGAATATCTGGTGAACTTCTTCACTTTCCTGGCGCAGGAAGTGCGGGAGTATCTCGCAGAAATCGGTGTGGAACGTATGGATGATATCATCGGACGCACGGATCTTATTATCCGCAAGTCAGAAAACGAATCACCCAAGCAATCCCTGATTACTTTCGACAAAATACTGGCACGCGTCGATAATGGTGCAGCCATCCGCCACACTATCGACCAGCAACACGGCATCGACCACGTAAAAGACGTTGAAATGCTGCATGCCGCCGCCGAAGCTTTGGAAAATCAGAAAGAAATCTCACTGGAATATACCATTGCCAATACGGATCGTGCTTGCGGAGCCATGCTTTCGGGCACCATTGCCGCGAAGTACGGTGAAGCGGGATTGCCGGAACATACGTTGAACGTAAAGTTCAAAGGTTCTGCAGGACAAAGTTTCGGTGCCTTCCTTGTACCGGGTGTCAACTTCAAGCTGGAAGGTGAAGCGAACGATTACCTCGGCAAAGGTCTTTCGGGCGGACGGATTGCCGTGTTGCCTCCGGTACGCTCTAACTTCCAGGCCGAAAAGAATACGATTGCAGGAAATACCTTGCTCTATGGTGCAACTAGCGGTGAAGTTTACATCAATGGGCGCGTAGGCGAACGTTTTGCTGTCCGCAATTCCGGTGCCATTGCCGTAGTAGAGGGTGTAGGCGATCATTGTTGCGAGTACATGACGGGCGGTCGTGTGGTAGTCCTCGGTTCAACAGGGCGCAACTTCGCAGCCGGTATGTCGGGTGGTGTAGCTTATGTATGGAATAAGGATGGAAACTTCGATTATTTCTGTAACATGGAAATGGTAGAACTAAGCCTCATCGAAGAAGCATCCTATCGTAAGGAGTTGCACGAACTCATCCGTCAGCACTACCTCTATACAGGCTCCAATCTGGCACGCACCCTACTTGATGACTGGAACCGATATGTGGATGAGTTTATCCAGATAGTCCCCATCGAGTACAAGAAGGTACTACAAGAGGAGCAAATGCGGAAACTGCAACAGAAGATTGCAGAGATGCAGAGAGATTATTAGAATTGGCAGTTGACAATTGACGATTGACAATTACCGTTTAATCGCCTACTTAATTATGCAAACAAACTAATTACAAACATTTACTTAGTCAAACTAAAGAATAGTATAATGGGAAATCCAAAAGCATTCTTAAACATACCACGACAGGAAGCGGGATACCGTCCTGTCCACGAACGTATCACCGACTTCAGTCAGGTGGAGCAAACTTTAAACAGTCACGAACGCAAACTCCAGGCATCACGTTGCATGGATTGCGGTGTACCCTTCTGTCACTGGGCATGCCCGTTGGGCAATAAACAACCTGAATTTCAGGATGCACTTTATAAAGGTAAATGGCGCGAAGCATACGAAGTGCTCACCGCCACAAACGACTTCCCCGAATTTACCGGACGCATCTGTCCAGCACTTTGTGAAAAGTCGTGTGTACTGAAGCTTTCGTGTGATGAGCCTGTCACCATTCGTGAAAACGAGGCAGCTATTGCCGAAGCGGCTTTTCGCGAAGGTTACATCGTGCCCATTCAGCCCCAACGTAATGGAAAGCGGGTTGCCATCATCGGTGCAGGTCCTGCGGGACTCTCCGCTGCCTGCCGGCTGAATACTAAAGGCTATGAAGTGACTCTTTTTGACAGCAAACCCATGCCCGGCGGATTACTGCGCTATGGTATTCCTAATTTTAAACTCGATAAAGCAGTAATCGACCGCCGGATGGGAGTGCTTGAAGCCGAAGGCATCAAGTTCGAAATGGGCGTAACGGTAGATGTACAGAAACTCCCTGCCGGCTTTGATGCCTACTGCATCTGCACCGGGACGCCACAGGCACGTGACCTCAATATTCCCGGACGCGAACTGAAAGGTATTTATCTTGCCCTCGAAATGCTGTCCCAGCAAAATCATATCCTCGATGGAGAAACGTTCCCCAAAGACCGTCTGGTAAATGCCAAGGGCAAACGGGTTCTCGTCATCGGTGGCGGTGATACAGGATCGGATTGCATCGGTACGAGTATCCGCCAGGGAGCCGTGAGTGTGACACAGATTGAAATCATGCCACAGCCTCCCGTAGGTCATAATGACGCTACTCCTTGGCCGCAATGGCCCATTGTGCTGAAGACGACTTCAAGTCACGAAGAAGGTTGCACGCGTCGCTGGTCGCTGGCATCCAATCAGTTTATTGGCAAGAATGGAAAAGTCTGCGGTGTAGAGGTGGAAGAAGTGGAATGGATTCCGGCTCAGGATGGCGGACGCCCTACCATGAAGCCTACCGGAAAGAAGGAAGTGATAGACGCCGATATGGTACTTCTGGCCATGGGCTTCCTGAAACCGGAACAACCGGAATTTCCGGAAAATGTGTTCGTAGCAGGTGATGCGGCACGTGGCGCCAGCCTTGTGGTGCATGCACTGGCGGACGGACGGAGAGTGGCAGAACGGATAGACAAGTATTTAAATTAACCCCTAATCACTAAGCATCATGTGTGGAATCGTAGGTATCTTCAATATCAAATCTCAATCCCAGGAATTGAGAAATAAGGCGCTTCGAATGGCGCAGAAAATCCGTCATCGCGGACCGGACTGGAGTGGTATTTATGTAGGCGGCAGTGCCATCCTGGCTCACGAACGTCTTTCTATCGTTGATCCGGAAAGTGGCGGACAACCTTTGTACTCTCCGGATGGCAAGCAAATCCTTGCCGTCAACGGTGAGATCTATAATCATCGGGAAATCCGTTCCCGCTACGCCGGCAAATATGCTTTCCGTACAGGATCAGATTGTGAAGTCATCCTCGCATTATATAAGGATAAAGGCATTCATTTCCTCGAAGAATTAAACGGTATCTTCGCCTTTGCCCTTTACGATGAGGAAGCAGACGATTATCTGATTGCCCGTGACCCTATCGGGGTAATCCCTCTTTATATCGGTCGTGACGACCAGGGACATATCTACGTCGGTAGCGAACTGAAAGCTCTCGAAGGTTTCTGTGATACCTACGAGCCTTTTCTGCCCGGACATTACTTCTGGGGACGTGAAGGAAAAATGCACCGTTGGTATCAACGTCCCTGGACCGATTATGCCGCCGTCAAAGCCAATGACACCACCGCCCGCCGGGCTACCCAACCAGAAATCAACAGCGTAAAACTCGCCCTTGAAGCTGCCGTGCAACGCCAGTTAATGTCCGATGTTCCTTACGGTGTTCTGCTCAGTGGTGGCCTCGACTCTTCCGTCATCTCCGCCATTGCCAGGAAGTATGCCCGCAAGCGCATTGAAACTGATAACCAGAGCGAAGCCTGGTGGCCTCAACTCCACTCCTTCGCCGTCGGCCTGCGCGGTGCACCGGATTTGATTAAAGCCCGTGAAGTGGCGGAATACATCGGCACTGTTCACCATGAAATCAATTATACCATTCAGGAAGGACTCGATGCCTTGCGTGATGTCATCTACTTTATCGAAACATACGATGTTACCACTGTGCGTGCCTCCACACCGATGTACCTGTTGGCACGTGTCATCAAGTCTATGGGTATCAAGATGGTGCTTAGTGGTGAAGGTGCCGATGAGGTTTTTGGTGGTTATCTCTACTTCCACAAAGCCCCCACACCGCAGGCTTTCCACGAAGAAACGATCCGTAAGCTCTCCAAATTGCACCTGTACGACTGTCTGCGTGCCAATAAGAGCCTTTCTGCCTGGGGTGTGGAAGGTCGTGTTCCCTTCCTCGATAAAGAATTCCTGGATGTAGCAATGAACCTCAGCCCTGCCGTCAAGATGTGTCCGGGCAAAGAAGTGGAGAAACGCATTGTGCGCGAAGCTTTTCAAGATATGCTTCCTCAAAGTGTTGCCTGGCGGCAAAAAGAGCAATTCTCCGATGGCGTCGGTTACAATTGGATTGATACATTGAAGGCCATTACTTCGGCCGCCGTCACCGACCATCAGATGGAACATGCCGCCGAACGGTTTCCCATCAATCCGCCACAGAATAAGGAGGAATATTACTATCGTAGCATTTTCGAAGAACACTTCCCCAGTCAGTCGGCTGCCCGAAGCGTGCCCAGTGTGCCGAGCGTGGCTTGCTCTACTGCTGAAGCACTCGCCTGGGATGCCACGTTGCAAGGGAAAAATGATCCGAGCGGACGGGCGGTGGCAGATGTGCACGAGGCAACGTATGCCAGGTAATGCATCTTTACTGATAATAATGAAGGCGCCCCACCCATTCTCTTTGCAAAGAATTGGCGGGGCGAATCCATAATAATATATAGCTTCTGTCAGCTATGACATTTTACCAGTTTTAATTTCATTCCTCAGAAAGTCATACACATAGCGAGGACTCTGAAAATAAAGTCCGGTTTTAGTATCCTGCAATTTTGCATACGTATCCGATGTATACAGAGTACGCAATGCAGATTAGGTTTTGATTTTTGAAGATCAATTTCCTTAATATCTACAGTTGTACCATGATAAAGAATCATTTTATTGCCCCTCCAAAACGTTGACAATAAACCGTAATATCTGATATTACATCCTCAAAACGTTGTGTATGAGCAATACCATAGTGTTTATCTATGAAATCAATAGCTTTATACCGATCCAGATAACGGTATGCCTGACTGGGAGCAAGCGAATGTAGCTTAGCAAACTCACTAATCAGAGCTACAATATACTCTATTTTATCCTTAACACTAAAATCCATAAAAGTATTCTTTTTAGCAATGAAACATCACAAAGATAATCATTATTTCTATGATTTATTACTCTTTCTGCACCCATTTACTATCAATTTTTAAATATTCATGTATTCAAAATGGCATTTTCGAGCATCCATTGTGTAAACAATTTACCAACCAACACATATCAACAGAATACCAAAGGTTCTTATCACAGTCTCAAATATAGACAAATCACAGGCATTTTTCTGCTTTATTCAGCTTCCTGTTATTCGTTTTTAAAGAATAACAGGAACGTTTTTTAAAGAATGTGCTCAACGTTTATTAAAAACGTAAAAAGGCTCTTTTAAGCCCAGATCCGATAAATATCAACAAGAAAGGCAATAATTTCCTATTGAAATTACCGCCTTTCTTATTTTTCGTCTATTATTATCTTAGAAAACAAGTTGTATGAATTCTCTATTATCAACTACCCTGCAAAGATACGACATCCGAAAGGCGAAGTCAAGTATTTAGGTTGGTTTTTCCGACTTTTATTTTTTCTTTTTTTATTCTTCTCATTCTTACATACCATAAATATAGTAAACCAGCCCCGCAAGAAAGATCGCGTATCAGCAGCGCTGACGTACCGTAACCGAGGGAAGTACAAAAACGACAAGCCACATAATAATGTGAATTAGTAGTTGAATTTGATTCATTTTCCCAATTTATTCCCTACCTTTGTCCCCGCTTTTTTTAGAAAGGCAGAATTCGTTCTATTAGTTTTAGGTTAAACACTTAATAACGCTTATGCAAAAGTCTGACTGCATCATCGGTGTAGAGCACGTATCGAAATACTTCGGAGACAAAGCCGTACTGAATGATGTAAACCTCTCTGTCCGTAAGGGCGAATTTGTAACGATATTGGGCCCCTCCGGCTGCGGCAAGACTACTTTGTTGCGCCTGATAGCCGGTTTCCAGACCGCCTCGGAAGGTATCATCACCATTGCCGGAAAAGACATCACGCAAACACCGCCACACCAACGTCCGGTGAATACCGTCTTTCAGAAGTATGCCCTTTTCCCCCACCTCAACGTGTACAACAACATCGCTTTCGGACTGAAGCTCAAAAAGATGCCCGAAGCCACCATTGGCAAGAAAGTGAAACAAGCCCTCCGCATGGTAGGTATGACGGATTACGAAGACCGTGACGTCGATTCCCTCTCCGGCGGACAGCAGCAACGTGTTGCCATCGCCCGTGCCATCGTCAACGAACCCGAAGTGCTGTTACTGGACGAGCCCCTTGCCGCCCTCGACCTCAAAATGCGCAAAGACATGCAGATGGAGTTGAAAGAGATGCACCAGAAGCTCGGAATCACCTTCGTCTACGTCACCCACGACCAGGAAGAAGCCCTTACTCTGAGCGACACCATCGTCGTGATGAGCGAAGGCCGCATCCAGCAAATAGGCACCCCGACAGACATCTACAACGAACCTATCAACTCTTTCGTTGCCGATTTCATCGGAGAAAGTAACATCCTGAACGGCCTCATGCTTCAGGACAAAGCCGTATCCTTTGCCGGACACGAATTTGAATGTGTCGACAAGGGCTTTGGCGAAAACACTCCCGTCGATGTAGTCATCCGTCCCGAAGACATCTATATATTCGAGCCTTCTGCCGCCGCCCAACTGATAGGCACTGTCACCTCCTGCATCTTCAAAGGCGTGCATTACGAAATGATGGTACAGACTAATGAGGGCTACGAATTCATGGTGCAGGACTATCACAGTTTCGAAGCCGGACGGGAAGTCGGTCTGCTCGTGAAACCTTTCGACATTCACGTTATGAAGAAAGAACGCACCTGCAACAGCTTCGAAGGCAAGCTCATAGACACCACACACGTCGAATTCCTCGGTTATACCTTTGAGTGTGCCGAAGTGCAGGACATCGAACCTGGCAGTTTTGTCCTCGTAGAAATAGATTTTCGGAACGTCATCCTCGAAGATAACGAAGAAGACGGTCATCTGACGGGCGAAGTAAAATTCATCCTTTATAAAGGAAACCATTACCATCTCACCGTGTTTACCGATTGGGACGAGGATATCTTTGTAGACACCACTGACGTCTGGGACGACGGCGACCGTGTCGGCATCACCATCGCACCCGAAAATATACGAATTGTTGCACCGGCACAGACCAACGGTTCTATCCCTATTGTCGAATCTGCTAATAAGAAAGGAAGTGCTCAGTAATATATCCCGTTTCTTCATGCGTCGCCGGAACTGGACAGTTCCCTACGCATTGTTTCTCATCATCTTCGTTGTGATGCCTCTGTTGCTCATTGTGGTTTATGCCTTCACCGATGCTGAAGGCGCATTCACGTTTGCCAACTTCCGCAAATTCATGATGCATCCCGAATCTATCAACACATTCGTCTACTCCATCGGAATAGCTGTCATCACGACTCTGGTATGCCTCCTGCTCGGTTATCCGGCTGCTTATATTCTCAGTCAGAAGCGCTTCAACACTTCCCAGACCATGGTTGTACTGTTCATCCTGCCTATGTGGGTGAACATCCTGATACGTACACTTGCCACGGTGGCATTGTTTGATTTCCTCAACCTGCCGCTGGGCGAAGGAGCTTTGGTATTCGGTATGGTCTACAACTTCCTGCCGTTCATGATATACCCTATCTACAATACGTTGCAGAAGATGGATGGCAGTCTGATAGAAGCAGCCCAAGACCTGGGAGCTACGCCTGTACAGGTATTCGGTAAAGTGATCCTCCCCCTTTCGATGCCCGGCATCATGAGTGGTGTGGTGATGGTTTTCATGCCCACGGTTTCCACCTTTGCCATTGCCGAGTTGCTGACGATGAACAACATCAAACTGTTCGGTACTACCGTACAAGAGAATATATATAACGGAATGTGGAACTATGGCGCTGCCTTGTCGCTCATCATGCTGTTGCTGATTGGCGTCACCGCCCTCTTTACCAACGAGGACGACAGTGCACAAAATGAAAGCGGAGGTGTGATATGATGACACGTATTCTGGCGAAAGGCTATCTTTGGTTTCTGCTTGCCCTGCTCTATTCGCCCATCCTGATCATTATGATCTTCTCTTTCACCGAGGCCAAGGTATTGGGCAACTGGACAGGATTCTCTACCAAGTTATACAGTTCACTATTTACAGGCGGCATGCACCACTCGCTGATGAATGCCATCTGGAACACATTCGCGATTGCTACGATTGCCGCCACAGCCTCTACCCTGCTGGGAAGCCTGGCAGCTATCGGCATCTTTAACTTGCGCTCCCGGGCACGTCAGGTGATGAATTTCACCAATGCTATTCCGATGATGAATGCGGATATCATTACGGGTGTATCCCTGTTCCTGCTATTTGTCAGCTTTGGCATTTCGCAGGGATTCACTACGGTAGTATTGGCACACATCACTTTCTGTACTCCTTATGTGGTGCTTAGTGTGATGCCCCGCCTGAAGAAAATGAATCAGAATGTATACGAAGCAGCCCTCGACCTCGGAGCTACCCCTTTCCAGGCGCTTCGCAAAGTCATCTTCCCGGAAATTCTGCCGGGAATGATCAGCGGTTTCATCCTCGCTTTCACGCTTTCCATTGATGACTTCGCAGTAACGATCTTCACTATAGGAAATGAAGGATTGGAAACGTTGTCGACATACATCTATGCGGACGCACGTAAGGGTGGATTGACTCCTGAACTGCGCCCACTGTCAACAATCATTTTTGTAACAGTGTTAGTATTGCTGATTGTGATTAACAAGAGAGCAGAACGTTCTAAGAAAGAATAACAATCACAAATTAACTCCATCAACAATGAAGAAATACATATCCCTCTTCCTCTGCATCCTTCTCCTCGCCTCCTGTACCGACTCAGGTGAGAAGCGTAGCCGTGTCCTGAAAGTCTATAATTGGGGAGATTACATCGACGAAGAAGTCCTCGCCGAATTTCCTGCCTGGTACAAAGAGCAGACAGGCGAAGATATCCGCATCATCTACCAGGTATTCGATATCAACGAAATCATGCTCACCAAAATTGAGCGCGGACAGGAAGATTTCGACCTTGTATGCCCATCGGAATACATCATCGAACGAATGTTGAAGAAAGATCTCCTCCTCCCTATCAACCGCAATTTTGGGAAGACTCCGGACTATATCCCCAACATCTCCCCGTATATTCAGAAAGAGTTGGAGAAGATCAGCCAGCCCGGTCGCCACACCAATGATTACATTGTTCCCTACATGTGGGGTACCGCCGGAATACTCTATAACAAGAAGTTCAAGACCCTTGAAGAAGTCAGCTCCTGGGGATGCCTTTGGGATGCCGTCAACCGTGGTAAGATTCTGATGAAAGACAGTTACCGCGATGCCTACGGCACTGCCATCATCTATGCCCATGCCCGGCAACTTGCCGATAGCACCATCACCGTGGAGCAACTGATGAACGACAATTCCCCTGAAGCCATTGCCCTTGCAGAGCAATACCTGAAAGCTCTGAAACCCAACATTGCCGGGTGGGAAGCCGACTTCGGCAAAGAAATGATGACGAAAAACAAAGCATGGCTCAACCTTACCTGGAGTGGCGACGCCGTCTGGGCCATTGACGAAGCGGAAGCTGTAGGCGTAGATCTGGACTATGTAGTTCCCCGTGAAGGCAGCAACATCTGGTACGATGGCTGGGCCATCCCCAAGTATGCCCGCAACGTAAAAGCCGCCAGCTACTTCATCAATTATCTTTGCCAGCCGGATATTGCTCTGCGCAATATGGATGCCATCGGCTACGTCAGTGCCGTAGCAACGCCCGAGATTATGGAGGCAAAGATCGACACCACTCTTGAACAGTTCTCCGACCTCAGTTATTTCTTCGGTCCCGGTGCAGACAGCGTTCAGATCAATCCGATACAATACCCTGACCGTAAAGTCGTGGAGCGTTGCGCCATGATCCGTGACTTCGGTGACCGCACAGAGCTTGTTCTCGAAATGTGGAGCCGCGTCAAAGGCGATAACCTGAATACGGGTATCGTGCTTCTCATCTTTGCAGTCTTCGGGATACTGTTTGTGTGGATTGTCTGGAAACGGATCAGCATTTACAAGCAGAAGAAACGTCACCACAGGCGCAGACGTCGTATACGCAAGTAATAGGAGGTAAAGGAGATAACACCTTTATCTCCTGATTCGCATTAATAACATAAATGAAACATCACTTTTCAGACATATTTTGTACCTTGCGGCAGAATTATAAATAAAGAACTATGAAACTGAAAAAACTTTTATTTGCCTCCGCTATGTCTCTTGCCGCATGCGGCATTCTGCAGGCCCAAAACACCCAAGTCATTGCCCACCGTGGTTTCTGGAAGACCGACGGCTCTGCCCAGAATAGTATTGCCGCCCTGGTGAAAGCTGACTCCATCCACTGCTACGGCTCCGAGTTCGATGTCTGGCTCACTGCCGACAACAAGCTTATCGTAGATCATGACGGTGTATTCAAAGGTGTCCGCATGGAAACATCCACCGAGAAAGAATGTACCTCTATCATCCTCGATAACGGTGAGAACCTCCCTACCCTTCAGCAGTACCTTGATAAAGCCAAAGGGGTGAGAACCCGCCTTATCCTGGAACTCAAAGGACACAAGACTCCCGAACGGGAAACGCTTGCCGTAGAGCAAATTGTGAAAATGATTAAGGAGATGGGACTGGAAGAGCGTACCGAATACATCACTTTCTCACGCCATGCGACCAAAGAATTCATTCGCCTGGCTCCTAAAGGTACTCCCGTATATTATCTGGAAGGTGACCTCAATCCGCAGGAACTGAAAGACATGGGTTGTGCCGGTCCTGATTACCATTTCTCTGTCTTCAAAAAACATCCCGAATGGATCAAAGAATGTCACGACCTTGGCATGAAAGTTAACGCCTGGACAGTAAATGATGCCAAAGATATGGAACGACTTATCAGCCAGGGAGTGGATTTCATTACCACCAACGAACCAGTACTATTGCAGGAGATATTGGAGTAGTTACAAGCTACGAGCTACAAGCTACAAGTACCTTTCGGAACATTGCGCAGTTACTTGTAGCTCGTAGCTTGTAACTACTCCAATCTGTACCAATGCCACACTTTAACTCCCCCAATGCCACACCTCAACAATCCAAACGCCACACTTCGATGGCTCAAATGAATGGCATTGCGGAAGCTAAAGTGTGGCATTTGACTTGTAATAATCCCATAAATAACAATTTATACAAATATGCACCCGCAAACTTTTAATTTGAAACTTGAATACCGTATATTTGCAGCGACTGAAAGAATAAATAAAAATAATAGAAATAAGATATATATTTCGCAAATAATTTAGCAAAACGTCGTATCTTTGCAGTGTGATAAAACAAAAAGAAAGATTAACCCACCAACAGAGTACAAAATGACAAGAGTTATAAAATTCACTAAGATGCACGGAGCAGGCAACGATTACATTTATGTAAACACCCTGAAATATCCCATCGAAAGCCCTGAAAAACTTTCGGTTGAATGGAGCGCCCCGCATACAGGAATTGGAAGCGACGGCCTGGTACTCATCGGCAGTTCGGACAAGGCAGATTTCAGTATGCGCATCTTCAATGCAGATGGTTCCGAAGCCAAAATGTGCGGCAACGCCAGTCGTTGCATCGGTAAATACTTATATGAATGCGGTCTGACTTCCCAAACAGCCGTTACCCTCGACACCCTGTCGGGCATCAAAATACTGAAGCTCCATGTAGAAGACGGAAAAGTGAACACCGTAACCGTGGATATGGGACGTCCCGCCGATATGAAAGAACAACCCATTGAAGCCAACGGACAGAAATTCACCGGAACCACCGTATCAATGGGAAATCCTCACCTAGTAATCTTTGTAGAAGATATTAAAGATATCAACCTCGAAAGCATCGGTCCGAAACTGGAAAATCATCCGTTGTTTCCCGACCGCATCAATGTAGAGTTTGCCCAGGTGCTGGAGGAAGGGAAAATCAGGATGAGAGTTTGGGAGAGAGGTTCGGGCATCACCCAGGCTTGCGGAACCGGAGCCTGCGCCACCGCAGTAGCTGCCGCACTGACCGGAAAATCCGGAAGAAAAACAGATATCATCATGGATGGAGGCTCACTTACCATCGAATGGGACGAAAAAACGGATCACGTATGGATGACCGGAGGAGCAGTCCGGGTGTTCGACGGAGAAGTAATTATGAATGATGAATGAAGAATGAAGAATTACCATGCGGCACAATAGCGCAGCCAATTCTTCATTCATCATTCTTCATTCTTCATTTATCAATACGCTTAAAACAACAAGAAAGTATGGCATTAGTAAACGAACATTTTTTGAAACTACCGGGAAGTTACTTGTTTTCAGACATAGCTAAAAAGGTGAATACTTTCAGGATAACGCACCCTAAACAAGAGGTCATCCGCCTGGGTATCGGAGACGTTACCCGGCCACTGCCACCGGCTTGCATCGAGGCGATGCACAGGGCAGTGGATGAGATGACAAATGCCAGTACCTTCCACGGATACGGTCCCGAACAGGGATATGACTTTTTGATTGAAGCGATCATCAAACATGATTATGCTCCGAGAGGCATTCATTTTAGCCCAACGGAAGTATTCGTAAACGATGGAGCCAAAAGCGATACGGGCAACATAGGCGATATCCTCCGCCACGACAACAGCGTGGGAGTGACAGACCCCATCTACCCGGTATATATAGACAGCAACGTAATGTGTGGCCGTGCCGGAGTATTGGAAGAAGACGGCAAATGGAGCAACGTGACTTACATGCCCTGCACCGCCGAAAACAACTTCGTTCCCGAGATACCGGACAAGCGGATTGACATCGTCTACCTTTGCTATCCGAACAATCCGACGGGAACAACGCTAACCAAGTCGCAACTGAAAAAATGGGTGGACTACGCACTTGCCAACGACACTTTGATTCTGTTCGATGCCGCTTATGAGGCGTTTATACAGGAAGAAGACGTTCCCCACTCCATTTACGAAATAAAAGGTGCCAAAAAATGTGCCATAGAGTTCCGCAGCTTCTCGAAGACAGCCGGATTCACCGGAGTCCGTTGCGGATACACCGTAGTTCCGAAAGAGCTGACAGCCGCCACCCTGACCGGTGAACGCATTCCGCTGAACCGTCTCTGGAACCGCCGTCAATGCACCAAATTCAATGGTACCAGCTACATCACCCAACGGGCTGCCGAAGCCATCTACACCCCGGCAGGCAAGCAGCAGATAAAGGAAAACATCGACTACTATATGAACAACGCCCGAACCATGAAAGAGGGTCTGGAAGCAGCCGGACTGAAAGTGTACGGCGGCGTGAATGCTCCTTACATCTGGCTGAAAGCACCGAATGGCATCGGTTCCTGGCGCTTCTTCGAACAGATGTTATACGAAGCCAATGTAGTAGGAACGCCCGGTGTAGGTTTCGGCCCCAGCGGAGAAGGCTACATCCGCCTGACCGCCTTCGGAAATCACGAGGATTGTGTGGAAGCGATGAAGAGAATCAGAAAATGGCTGGTATGAAAATGAAAAAGATAACAACTAAAATAAAACTATAGTTTCACTGGACTGATCATCCGAAATTTTTTCTAAACTTAAAAGGTAAAATAGGTATGAAAATGAAAAGCGTAAAATTCAGAATGATAGCCATCGCGCTATTATCAGCAACAATGCCTTTCACGGCAAAGGCACAGGATAAAGTGGAAGCCTCAGTCGGTGCAGATTTTGTAAGCAACTACATCTGGCGTGGAACAGACTGCGGTGGTGTAAGTATCCAGCCCAGCATGGGAGTCAGCTACAAGGGCTTGTCACTGACAGCTTGGGGCTCGGTAGGCATCGACAAGGAAGATGCCAGGGAAATCGACCTCACACTGGGTTACAATACAGGCGGTTTCAGCGTATCCGTTACAGATTACTGGTTCTCCTACCACAAAGAGGATGGCGGATATACGGGAGATTATTTCAAGTATGGCGCACATAGCACGGTACACATCTTCGAAGCCACTTTGGAATATGATTTCGGTCCGCTGGCACTGAGTTGGAACACTTACTTTGCCGGAGATGATTATACGAAGGAGAACGGTGACAGAGCTTACTCCACGTATGTAGGCATCAGCGCACCTTTTAAACTCGGCGGCCTGGACTGGTCGGCAGAAGTCGGTCTTACCCCATGGGAAGGTGCGTATGCCAACAAGTTCAACGTAACCAACCTCACACTGAAAGCAGAAAAAGAAATCAAATTCACAAATTCTTTTTCGCTGCCCACCTTTGCACAAGTGACGTTCAATCCACACACGCAGGGTGCATACTTCGTATTCGGAGTTAGTTTTTAAAGAAGGATAAACGGGTATCAGGTATTTACAGATGCGCCGAATGGCAAATCGTAAATCGTAAATTGTCTAATCGTAAATATATTAAGGTATGAAAAAGATTGAAGCAATTATCCGCAAGACAAAATTCGAGGATGTAAAGGACGCATTGCTCGAAGCGGACATCGAATGGTTCTCCTACTACGACGTCCGGGGAATAGGAAAATCCCGTCAGGCACGTATCTACCGCGGTGTAATGTACGACACCAGTACCATTGAGCGTATCCTGGTCTCTATCGTGGTACGCGACAAGAATGCCGAAAAGACCGTGCAGGCCATCATCAAGTCCGCACAAACCGGAGAAATCGGCGACGGGCGTATCTTCATCATCCCCATAGAAGACGCTATCCGCATCCGCACCGCCGAACGTGGCGACATCGCCCTCTATAATGCTGAACAGGAAAGATAGTCCAGGCAGCACCAAACCGCAACTGTTAAGAGCATCCTCCAGAGAGCTGTAAGAGCTACTTAACAAAACAAAGAATACAAGTACAACTAAAAGCAAAAAGATTTTATGGATAAATATAGTAAACGCAGCATTGCCAGGCTGTGGATAGCTGTTGCTGTCCTTATGGCACTCTGCACAACAACAGAAACTTTTGCACAAACTTCCGCAACAACGGATAGTATATCAGCTACAACAACCGCTGTTATAGCTACATTAGAAGAGACTACTGTAGAATCATCAGCCCCTGACACTGTAGGAGAATTAGTAAACGGACTCAACACTGTATGGATGTTACTCGCCGCTATGCTGGTATTTTTCATGCAACCGGGCTTTGCACTGGTAGAAGCCGGTTTCACCCGGGTCAAGAACACTGCCAACATCCTGATGAAGAACTTCGTAGACTTCATGTTCGGTTCCCTACTCTATTGGTTCATCGGTTTCGGACTGATGTTCGGCGTAGGTGGTTTCGTGGGAATGCCCCACTTCTTCAACCTCTCGTTCTATGATGGAGGAGGATTGCCAACAGAAGGCTTTCTGGTATTCCAAACTGTATTCTGTGCCACAGCAGCTACTATCGTATCAGGAGCCATGGCCGAACGTACCAAATTCTCCATGTATTTGGTTTACACCATCTTCATCAGCGTACTGATCTATCCGATTTCCGGTCACTGGACCTGGGGCGGCGGCTGGTTGATGAACGGCGAAGAAGGTTCGTTCATGATGAATCTGTTCGGCACCACGTTTCACGACTTCGCAGGTTCCACCATTGTTCACTCTGTCGGTGGCTGGATTGCGCTGGTAGGTGCAGCCATCCTTGGTCCACGCATCGGCAAATACGGTAAAGATGGCAAGTCCAGAGCTATTCCGGGACACAACCTCACCATAGCGGCGTTAGGTGTATTCATTTTATGGTTCGGCTGGTTCGGATTTAACCCCGGTTCACAGTTGGCAGCAGCCTCTACGGACGATGCAATGGCTATCTCACACGTCTTCCTCACCACGAATCTTGCAGCTTGTGCCGGAGGTTTCTTCGCACTGGTGGTCAGTTGGTTAAAATTCAGCAAACCATCTTTATCCTTGACTCTGAATGGTATCCTGGCAGGTTTGGTAGGTATCACGGCAGGCTGCGATATGGTTTCTCCGCTGGGTGCTGTCATCATCGGTACAATCTGTGGCATCCTGATGATATTCTCGGTAGAGTTCATCGATAAAGTGCTGAAGATTGACGATCCCGTTGGTGCAAGTTCCGTACACGGTGTCTGCGGTTTCACAGGTACCATTCTCACAGGTTTCTTGTCTACCAGTGAAGGACTCTTTTATGGTGCAGGCTGGGGATTCCTCGGAGCACAAGTATTTGGTGCCCTCGTAGTAGGTGCATGGGCAGCCGGTATGGGATTTTTCATCTTCAAAGGACTCGATAGGATACACGGTCTCCGCGTTTCCAAACGTGTTGAAGAAGAAGGACTCGACATCTACGAGCATGGTGAATCAGCGTATAACGGATAACGATCAACGGTTAGTGATTAGTGATAAGCAAAATGCCGCATACAGCGGAGCCACTAATCACCAAACCCTAATCACTAATTTACGAACCAACAATAATAAAGTATTATGTCTAAATTAAGATTCAGAGTAGTAGAAACGGCGTTTAAAAAGAAACCCGTTGCAGTGGCAGCCCCCGCGGAACGTCCGTCGGAATATTATGCCAAGTATGTGTTCAACAAGGAAAAGATGTTCAGGTATCTGCCGAGTAAGGTATATGCCAAACTGATTGACGTGATCGACAATGGTGCTCCGCTGGATCGCAGCATTGCTGATGAAGTAGCAGCCGGTATGAAGAAATGGGCACTCGAAATGGGTGTTACCCACTATACCCACTGGTTCCACCCGTTGACAGAGGGTACAGCCGAGAAGCATGACGCTTTCATCGAGCATGATGGCAAAGGCGGTGTGATGGAAGAATTCACAGGCAAACTTCTCGTTCAGCAGGAACCGGATGCATCCAGCTTCCCTAACGGTGGTATCCGCAATACGTTCGAGGCACGCGGTTACAGTGCATGGGACCCCTCTTCTCCGGCTTTCATCGTCGATGATACGCTCTGTATACCGACCATTTTCATCGCATACACCGGTGAGTCACTGGACTACAAAGCTCCGTTACTGAAAGCCCTGCGTGCCGTAGACAAAGCTGCCGTAGACGTATGCCGTTACTTCAATCCGGAAGTGAAGAAGGTAGTTGCCTATCTGGGTTGGGAACAGGAATATTTCCTGATCGACGAAGGTCTGTATGCTGCACGTCCCGATTTGCTGATGACAGGCCGCACGCTGATGGGGCACGACAGTGCCAAAAACCAACAGTTGGAAGACCACTATTTCGGTGCCATCCCTACCCGCGTGGCAGCCTTTATGAAGGAATTGGAAATCGAGGCATTGAAGCTCGGTATCCCCGTTAAAACGCGTCACAATGAGGTAGCTCCCAACCAGTTCGAGCTGGCTCCCATCTTCGAAGAATGTAACCTGGCTGTAGACCATAACATGCTCATCATGGCACTGATGCGTAAAGTAGCCCGTAACCACGGCTTCCGCGTGTTGCTGCATGAAAAGCCTTTCAAGGGCGTCAACGGTAGCGGTAAGCACAACAACTGGTCATTGGGTACGGATACAGGCATCGGACTGATGGGACCGGGTAAACTGCCCGAAGAAAACCTGCGCTTCATCACTTTCGTAGTGAACACCCTGATGGCAGTCTACAAGCACAATGGATTGTTGAAAGCCGCTATTTCCAGTGCCACGAACGCACACCGCCTGGGTGCCAACGAAGCACCTCCCGCAATCATTTCCAGCTTTCTGGGCAAACAGTTGTCACAAGTATTGGAACACATTGAAGAGAGTACAAAGGATGATCTCGTAAGCCTTAGCGGCAAGCAAGGTATGAAACTGGATATTCCGCAGATTCCGGAATTGTTGATTGACAATACCGACCGTAACCGCACCAGTCCGTTCGCCTTCACCGGAAACCGTTTTGAGTTCCGCGCCGTAGGTTCGGAAGCAAACTGTGCCTGCGCCATGATTGCCCTGAACGCCGCTGTAGCCGAGCAACTGGTAGAATTCAAAAAAGATGTGGACGAACTCATCGAAAGGGGGGAACCGAAGATTTCGGCTATCCTTGAGGTCATCCGCAAATACATCAAGATCTGTAAGCCCATCCATTTCGATGGCAACGGCTACAGTGACGAATGGAAAGAAGAGGCCAAGAAACGCGGTCTGGATTGCGAAACCAGCGTGCCTCTCATCTTCGACAGCTATCTGAAGCCGGAAAGTATCCGCATGTTCGAAAATACCGGTGTTCTGACTCAGAAAGAACTGGAAGCCCGGAACGAAGTGAAATGGGAAACTTACACTAAGAAAATCCAAATTGAAGCTCGTGTATTAGGTGATTTGGCCATGAACCACATCATCCCGGTAGCCACGCAGTATCAAACGGATCTCATTGATAACGTTTACAAGATGAAGGACCTGTTCCCAGGCGACAAAGCTGCAAAACTGTCTGCCAAGAACCTGGAACTCATCGAAGAGATTGCCGACCGCACCGCCTTCATCAAAGAGCATGTAGATGCCATGATCGAAGCCCGCAAAGTGGCCAACAAGATCGAAAGTGAACGTGAGAAAGCCATTGCCTACCACGACACCATCGTACCGGCAATGGAGGAGATCCGTTATCATATCGACAAGCTGGAACTGATTGTCGACAACCAAATGTGGACGCTGCCAAAATACAGGGAACTCTTGTTTATTCGTTAAATGAAGAATTCTCCATTCTTCATTTAATAACTTTCTTTTGTTGGTTGTTTTAAGTTTGCAGGGGGAGAGGTGCCGGGAGGTAGTTCTCTCTCTTTTTTTTAAAACTAAAATATCATCGTAATTTATTTTCCAGCATATCACTTTTTCGTACCTTTGTCAATATTTACAAAACCTGATGATAAATTAAAAACGATTCATTATGAAGAACATGCACATTCGCTATGCAGCACTCCTACTCTTTGTTTTGCTGTCAGCATCGGCCTCTTCTCTCGCACAGACCGTTTTGGAGCAAAAAATCAGCGCGATTTCCGCCATTAAAGAAATCCGCCCACTGGAAACTTCTGAGTTTTCAGAGAAATATGTGACCTATTTTACTCAACCGCTGGATCACCGCCATCCGGAGAAAGGCAGCTTTCGCCAACGCGTTATCGTTTCTCATGTCGGCTTCGACCGTCCCACAGTGATCGTTACCGAAGGCTATGGCGCCGCTTACGCCCTCCGTTCCCAATATCGTGAAGAGCTTTCAAAACTTCTCAATGCCAACATGATATTCGTGGAATATCGCTACTTCCTGGAGTCTACCCCTGAGCCCAAAGACTGGCAATACCTGACAGCCGAGAACTCTGCAGACGACTTACATGCCATCACCACCGCATTCAAAAACATCTATCCGGGCAAATGGATCGCTACCGGCATCAGCAAAGGAGGACAGACTACCCTTCTTTACCGCACTTTCTATCCGAATGATGTAGATATTTCCGTTCCTTACGTAGCTCCGCTTTGTTATGGAGTCGAAGATGGACGTCATGAGCCTTTCCTGCATAAAGTTTCAACACCGGAAAACCGCAAGAAAATTGAAGATTTCCAATTGGAAGCATTGAAACGGAAAGCAACTTTACTTCCCCGTTTTAAAAAGTATTGCACTGAAAAGAATTATTCATTCCGTGCACCGATTGAAGAAATTTACGATTACTCGGTATTGGAATATTCTTTCGCTTTGTGGCAGTGGGGTACTCCTATCAGCTCCATACCCGCTACAACAGCCTCTGATGATGAAATTTTCTCTCATCTACTTGCCATCAGTGAACCGGGATATTTCACCGCCGACAGCCCCAATGCTTCTTTCTTTGTACAAGCTGCCCGTGAATTGGGATACTATGGTTATGACGTCCAACCGTTCAAGCAGTATCTCTCCATCCAGTCCAGTGAAGGCTATCTGCACCGTCTGATGCTTCCCGAAGAGTTGAAAGATATGCCCTTCGACAAAACTTTAAGTAAGAAAATAACAAAGTTTCTAAAGAAGCAGGACCCGAAGATGATCTTCATTTACGGTCAGAACGACCCATGGACAGCCGCAGGCGTCACCTGGCTGAAAAACAAGAAGAATATTCATGTATTCATCCAACCGAATGGCAGCCATTTGGCACGTATCAACACATTGCCCGAAGCCGAAAAGGCAAAAGTTATGGAGTTAATAAACGAATGGTTGAAATAATAGAGCTACAAGTGACGAGCTACAAGCTACGAGTGCCTTTCGGTGTGCAGTTTATAGTCTCACGCTGAAAAGCACTCGTAGCTTGTAGCTCGTAGCTTGTCACTCATTTATCTTCTATAATTTCCGCGTCCTCAATATTGTCTACAGCCTTTGAAGAAGCTCCCGGCGTACCCGGTGCCTTCGGCCGTTTGCGAGTGAATGTGAACCAATTTATCAATTCGGAAACTGCATATACTATGCTGGTGATCCCGATAATGATAAATGCCGTGGAACGCACCCCCGTCGGATTGAACAAGGCAATCAGTCCTGCAATCAGAATGAGCACCGGAATGATATAAAATCCCACACGAACCGGCATCCAGCGACGGGCTGCAGAAAGCGATGCAATCTGTTGCACACCACCCAGTACAAGGATAAATCCCAGTACAAACGTCAGTAAATCCGCAAAGAAACCGGGCATAATCACCAACCAAAGACCGAACAGCAGGCTACCAATCCCCTCAATAGGAAGGCGACGTCTCTCTTCCGCATTCATAGCAAAATATCCGATGATACTTAGAAGTGCCGGTATCAGAAATATAACACCAATCGTTATAACAAAATAATCTCCGGCTTCATTGGGAAACATCACCAATACCAAACCGATTATCAGCGCACATATCGTACGCAAAAATGAGTTACTTATTCCTTTCATGAGCTTATGATTTTTTGCGAAGATACATTTTTATCCGCACAACTCCACAAGAAAGTCACGAAAAATTAGTTTACGTTCAACCAAGCGTTCATATCTTCAGCTACCAAGAGCCAATATAATAACAAAAGTATAGCAATAGACACGCCAATGGCTACTAAATGTTTTCGTTTCATAGTTCATCCTTTCTTTTTTATATAAATAATAGTTGTTCAAAACACGACTATAAAACAAGTTCGCATACAAAAGGTTTACTGATTTCCCTAAATACAATAAGAAAAAGAAAAAGCGCACACCTACACTAACAATCTACAAAATAATTCCTTATATTTGCATCACTCATTATTAACACTATAACATTATAAAACAATGAAAAAAATTATTCTTTTATTTTTTCTGATTGCCAGTTGTTGTATTCAGAAATTATCAGCACAAGCCCCTCAAGAAATGGCTTATCAAATCATGGTCCTCGACCCTAAAACAGGTAAAATTCAAGCAGATGAAGATGTAAGCATCCGCATTGAAATCCGTAAAAATGCCCCCAACGGGAGTGTGGTCTGGGAAAAAGATTTTAATGGACATACTGACCAAACAGGAGTATGTAGCCTCACCCTCGATTTTTCAGACAAAATAGACTGGAGTGCGGAAAGTTACTATTTGGCTACTATCATAAATGGCACCGAATGTGGAAGTCCTAAAATAACTTCTGTTCCTTATGCATTGCATGCGGCATCTCTTGAAGGTATCATAACGCAGAAAGAGTTGATAGGTACCTGGAAATACTCCGGAGACGAATTTACAGATGTTTTCACTTTCAAAGAAGATGGTACAGGACTATTTCAAACATCTGAAGATGGAATCACAGGCTATCACGGTTATCCTTTTAAGTGGATGCTCAACAAAGCAGGATTTTTAGCAATCCAGAACACAGGCAGCAGCAGTGACAAAAGCTATGATAAAAACAGTATATGGTACACTATGAAAGTAGCTGATAACCAAATATTTCTCGCTAGCGACGGAGAGGGAGGATATATTTATATAAAACAATAAGTAGCCATGAAAAAATACATTATTTTCCTCCTATTTACTTGTACGGCCACTCTTGTCTATGCACAAGAAGTTTCGGTCATAGTACAACCCGTAGTTTGCACCTCAAGATCGGCAAATGGAAATGTTCTTGTTTCATCAGTACCGACTGCCGGAGCAAAAGATGGAAAAAACCACTACCAGATAGGTTCCTTTGTATATACTCCAGAAAGCTTCCCAACAGGAATTGAAACACCCTCTTCTGAAATTAAGCAATATCCGCTATACAATCCAGAAAGTGATTCTTTCATAATTCCCGCTTTCCCAGTAAAAAGCGTAATATCCCTTTATTCTGTAGAAGGAAAATTATTGCAGCGGATACAGCCTACAGGAGAGAATATCACACTGGATGCCAATGCTCTACCTACCATTACAATTCTTCGTATTATGAACGGGGAGTATTCCTATAGTTTCAAGCTGATGAAACAAAAATGAGCCGTTTAAAGAAAAAAAGCAAGAAATTCTTTGGCAATTAAAACAAAGTGCTTACATTTGCCCCCAGCTAAAACAAAAAGACAATGAAAACAATGCTCATAAATACATATTGGTGGTGGCGCCCGTTACAACTCCGACAGTCGTAAGGGAGCAGCGCTCGTATGTATATATGTGAACATAATACAGATTAAGAAAAGAGCCCTGTCGCAACCTGCGACAGGGCTCTTTTCTTTTATCCGGTTTTGAGATAAACAGCAAATCGTAAACAATTAAATAAAAAATAGGATTATGAGTTTTTTAGTAAATCAAGATGGTTATTACGGAGAATTCGGTGGAGCATATGTCCCCGAAATACTCCACAAGTGTGTGGAAGAGTTGCAGAACACCTATCTCAAAGTACTGCAAAGCGAAGATTTCAAGCAAGAGTTCGACCAACTGTTGCGTGACTACGTAGGACGTCCTTCCCCACTCTACTATGCCCGCCGGCTTTCCGAAAAGTATGGCTGCAAACTCTACCTCAAACGTGAAGACCTGAACCACACAGGAGCCCACAAGATTAACAACACCATCGGACAGATTCTTCTGGCACGCCGCATGGGCAAGCATCGCATCATCGCCGAAACCGGTGCCGGACAACACGGCGTAGCTACTGCCACCGTATGTGCCCTGATGAACATGGAATGCATCGTCTACATGGGAAAAACGGATGTAGAACGCCAGCATGTCAATGTAGAAAAAATGAAGATGCTGGGTGCAACCGTCATACCCGTCACTTCCGGAAATATGACGCTGAAAGATGCTACCAACGAGGCAATCCGCGACTGGTGTTGTCATCCTGCCGATACCTACTATATCATCGGTTCCACAGTCGGTCCTCATCCTTATCCCGACATGGTGGCACGCCTGCAATCCGTCATCAGCGAGGAAATCAAAAAGCAACTTATTGAGAAAGAAGGCCGTGACTGCCCCGACTACCTTATCGCTTGTGTAGGTGGTGGTAGCAATGCCGCCGGAACCATTTACCATTATATCGACGATAGCCGCGTGCAGATCGTCCTCGCCGAAGCCGGTGGCAAAGGAATAGATACGGGTATGACTGCCGCCACCATCGCCCTCGGACAGATGGGAATCATCCACGGTGCACGCACTTATGTCATCCAAAACGAAGACGGCCAGATCGAAGAGCCCTACTCCATCTCTGCCGGACTGGATTACCCGGGTATCGGCCCCATGCATGCCAATCTGGCTGCACAAAAACGTGCCATCGTACTTGCTGTTAATGATGATGAAGCCATCCGCGCCGCCTACGAACTGACGAAACTGGAAGGTATCATCCCCGCCCTGGAAAGTGCCCACGCCCTCGGTGCCCTCGAAAAACTGAACTTCAAACCCGATGATGTTGTTGTACTGACCGTTTCGGGACGTGGAGACAAGGATATAGAAACTTATCTTAATGAAGAATTATGAATGAAGAATTAAAAATTAAAGGGTTATGAATACATATAATTATCAAACACATAGCCGTACTATTCTCGGCGACTTGCACACTCCTGTAAGTACCTATCTTAAAGTCCGCGACGTCTTTCCTCAAAGTGCACTCATGGAAAGCTCCGACTATCACGGCAGTGAAAATAACCGTTCATTCATCGGACTCTGTCCATTGGCAAGCGTCAGCATCGACCATGGAACAGCCATCTTCCGCCTGCCCGACGGTACTCGCGAAGAACGCCCCATCACACCGGAATATCCTGTAGAAAAAGCTTTAGAGGATTTCCTCGGGCGCTTCCATGTGGAAGGTGAATATGCCAATTACTGCGGTCTTTATGGCTACACCTCTTTCAATGCCGTACGCTATTTTGAAAATATTCCCGTAAAAGACAGCCGCGAAGCCACCAACGACGCACCGGACATGCTCTACATCTTGTATCAATACCTCATTGTCTTCAACGACTTTAAGAACGAAATGGTACTTCTTGAAATGCTTGCCCCCGGTGAAGAAAGTGAACTGGACACCGTGCAGAAAGCCATCAACAACCGCAATTACACCGCCTACGATTTCCGTGCCGTCGGTGAAACCACTTCCCCGCTGACCGACGAACAGCATAAAGCAAATATCCGTCAGGGAATCGCCCACTGCCTGCGCGGGGATGTTTTCCAGATTGTTCTCTCCCGCCGTTTCGAACAACGTTTTGTAGGCGATGACTTCAAACTTTACCGTGCCTTGCGCAGCATCAACCCCTCTCCTTATCTGTTCTATTTCGATTTCGGAGGTTTCCGCATCTTCGGTTCATCACCCGAGACGCACTGCCGTATCGAAGGCCGCCACGCCTATATCGATCCCATCGCCGGCACTACCAAGCGTACCGGAGATCCCGAACAGGATGCGCTGAACGCCCAATATCTGCATGATGATCCCAAAGAGAATGCGGAACATGTCATGCTGGTCGATCTCGCCCGTAACGATCTTTCCCGCAACTGCCACGATGTAAAAGTGGATTTCTATAAGGAAATGCAATATTACAGTCATGTTATCCACCTGGTAAGCCGCGTCAGCGGTACGCTGAACGAAGATGCACGCCCCATCAAAGCGTTCATCGACACCTTCCCGGCAGGCACTCTGAGCGGTGCACCCAAGGTACGCGCCATGCAACTCATCAGTGAACTGGAACCGCACAATCGCGGCGCTTACGGCGGTTGCATCGGTTTCATCGGACTGAACGGTTCACTGAACCAGGCCATTACCATCCGTACTTTCGTCAGTCGCAACGGAGTACTCTGGTTTCAGGCAGGCGGTGGCATCGTAGCCAAGAGCAATGAAGAATACGAGTTGCAAGAAGTGAACAACAAACTGGGAGCACTGAAAAAAGCAATCGTAATGGCAGAGAAAATGTAATTTACGGTGAAACAATAAAACGAAGAATTATGAAAACAGTAATCATAGACAACTACGACTCTTTCACCTACAACCTTGCCCATCTGGTAAAAGAACTCGGCGCAGAAGTAGATGTGCTGCGCAATGATAAATTTGAGCTTGAGGAATTGGAGAAATATGATAAGATCATCCTTTCACCCGGCCCCGGCATTCCCGAGGAGGCAGGCTTACTATTAGAGGTCATCCGCACTTACGCAGGACGAAAACCCATGCTTGGCGTCTGCCTGGGTGAACAGGCCATCGGACAAGTATTCGGAGGGAAGCTCACTAATCTGAGCGAAGTCTTTCACGGCATACAAACGAATGTGAAAATAAAGAATAAAGATTACATTTTCGACGGTCTTCCCACAGAAATTCCAGTCGGTCGTTATCACTCCTGGGTAGTGGATGCGGACGGATTTCCCGAAGAACTGGTGGTCACAGCCATCAGCCCCGAAGGTCAAATCATGGCACTGAAACATCGGGAATACGATGTTCACGGCATCCAATTCCATCCGGAATCGGTACTGACTCCCGATGGAAAACAGATTGTAGGCAACTGGCTGAAAGGCGTCTGAAATGCCACACCTCATGAGGCCAAATGCCACACTTCACAGGTCGGAATGCCACACCTCATGACCGTCAACATGTGGCATTCCGAACGCTGAAGTGAGGCATCCCGAACACTACAGAATTTTCAATCGTAAATTGTAAATCGTCTAATCGTAAATAAGAAAATGAAAGATATATTAACCCGTCTCTTCAACCACGAAGAGCTTACTTCGGAAGAAACCAAGCAAATTCTCCTGAACATCACCCGGGAAGCTTATCCCGAAGCACAGATTTCCGCATTACTCACTGTATTCCAGATGCGTAGCATCACAGTAGATGAACTAATCGGCTTTCGCGAAGCCCTTATGGAGACTCGTATCCCCATCGACTTCGCGCCTTATCGGCCTATCGATATCGTAGGTACGGGAGGTGATGGAAAGAACACGTTCAACATTTCCACGTGTGCCTGTTTTGTGGTGGCCGGAGCCGGTTACAAAGTTGCCAAACACGGCAATTATGGCGCCACTTCCGTCAGTGGGGCAAGCAATGTCATGGAGCAACACGGCATCCGCTTCACCAATGATCCCGACAAGTTGAAACGCAGCATGGACAAGTGTAACATCGCCTACCTGCACGCCCAACTTTTCAATCCGGCAATGAAGTTCGTCGGCCCTGTGCGCAAGGCATTGGGAGTACGTACACTGTTCAACCTTCTTGGCCCGCTTGTCAATCCCTGCAAGCCTACTTACCAGTTGCTCGGTGTGGCCGATCTTGCACAGATGCGGCTCTACACGAATGTTTTTTACAAACTCGGTATCGATTTTGCGGTAGTCAACAGTCTCGACAGCTACGACGAAATCTCCCTCACGGACGAATTCAAAGTCATGACGCGCAATTACGAACGGATTTACCGTCCGCAAGCGCTGGGTTTCAGTGCCGCGCAGCCCGAAGAACTCTTCGGCGGAGCCTGCAAAGAGGATGCCGCCCGCATCTTTGATAACATCCTTAATAACCGTGCCACACGTGCCCAAACGCAATGTGTCATTGTCAACGCCGCCTTCGCCATCCAGGTGATGGAACCTGAAAAGGAAATCGAAGAATGCATTGCCATCGCTCGCCAATCGCTGGAGAGTGGACGGGCACTGGAGACGTTGAAGAAGTTTATAGAAATCAATCAATGAGCTAAAAAAATATGAAAGATATTTTATCCGAAATCATCGCCCACAAGCGGATTGAGATAGAGCAGCAAAAACAAGCAGTCTCCCTCAGTCAATTGCAAGAACAAGCTGCTGCCATGATGCAGGAAGCTGCCGGAACCGAAGTTTCCGGCACAACGCCCGTCCGCAGCATGAAGCGTGCACTCGCAAGCTCTTCATCCGGCATCATTGCCGAGTTCAAACGCCGTTCCCCTTCCAAGGGCTGGATCAAGGAAGGCGCACGGGCCGATCTCATTCCCCCTGCTTATGAAACTGCCGGTGCTTCCGCCCTCTCCATCCTCACGGATGAAAAGTTCTTCGGCGGAACTCTGCGTGACATCCGTACAGCGCGCCCGTTGGTCAACATCCCGATCCTGCGTAAGGACTTCATCATTGACAAGTATCAGCTTCTGCAAGCCCGCATTGTGGGTGCCGATGCAGTGCTGCTCATTGCTGCCTGTCTCACACCTGACGAGTGCCGCACACTCACCACGCAGGCACACGAACTTGGGCTTGAAGTTCTGCTCGAAGTACACAGCATCTCCGAACTCTCCTATATATATAAGGAGACGGATATGGTCGGCGTCAATAACCGCAATCTGGGCAGCTTCGTCACCAATACAGAAAACTCTTTCCGCATTGCAGAAGAGTTAAAAAATGCTGTTGCTGAAATTGATTTTCAGACGCCTCCGCTACTCGTTTCCGAAAGTGGTATTTCGCACCCTGAAACCATCCGTGAGCTACGTTCGGCAGGCTTCCGTGGCTTCCTTATGGGAGAGACGTTCATGCGTACGGACGATCCCGGGAGCACATTGAAAGAACTCATTCAAGGTATATGAATTTGGAAATTCACACATAATTTCATATATTCGTGATTTTTAAGGTACATAAGCCCATGAATACAATGATCAAAGTATGCGGAATGACCGATGCAGACAATATCCGCGATGTAGAAGTATTAGGTGTAGATATGATCGGTTTTATCTTCTACCCCAAATCCCCCAGATACCTGTATCAGATACCCAGGTACCTGCCTACGCTTGCCAAACGTGTCGGTGTTTTTGTCAACGAAACCAAAGAAAACATCCTTATGTATGTCGACCGTTTCGGCTTGAACTATGTCCAACTGCACGGTGATGAATCACCCGAATACTGCCGTACCCTTCATTCATATGGTATCCGGATCATCAAAGCGTTTTCCATCGCCTTGCCCAAGGATCTTCTTGCCGTATCTGATTATGAAGGTTTCTGCGACTACTTCCTGTTCGATACCCGCAGCGCCCACTATGGTGGCTCCGGACAACAATTTGACTGGAATATCCTGCAACGTTACAATGGCAGTACCCCTTTCCTGCTTAGCGGCGGTATCAATTCTTACAGTGTCAAAGCTCTGAAAGAATTCCACCATCCCCGCCTTGCCGGTATCGATATCAACAGCCGTTTCGAAACCTCCCCGGGTATCAAGGATGTGGAACGGATCGGGCGCTTTCTCAAAGAATTAAGAGATCTCCCCACAACAAAATCATAAATCATAAATTATAACTCTTCACATGAATCGTATAAATCAACTTTTCCAGGACAGCCCTAAAAACTTGCTGTCCATTTACTTCTGTGCCGGTTGCCCAACTCTGGAAGGCACTGCCGACGTCATCCGCACTCTTGAACGCAATGGTGTCAACTCTATCGAAATCGGCATTCCATTCAGTGACCCCATGGCCGACGGCATCGTTATTCAGGAGGCTGCCACGCGCGCTCTTCGCAACGGTATGTCGCTGCGTATTTTGTTTGAACAGCTCCGCGATATCCGCAGCGATGTCCGTATTCCTCTCATCCTGATGGGCTATCTCAACCCTATCATGAAATTCGGCTTCGAAGCCTTCTGTCAGAAATGCGTAGAATGTGGCATCGACGGTGTCATTATCCCCGATCTTCCCTTCAAGGATTACGAAGAAACGTATAAACCTATTGCCGACCGTTACGACCTCCGCGTCATCATGCTCATCACCCCCGAAACCAGCGAGGCCCGTGTCCGTGAAATCGACGAACATACCGACGGCTTCATCTATATGGTATCCAGCGCAGCCACCACCGGTGCCCAGAAAGATTTCGACAACCAGAAGCAAGCTTATTTCAAAAAGATACAGGATATGCACCTGCGCAATCCCCGCATGGTTGGCTTCGGCATCAGTAACAAACAAACATTTGACGCTGCTTGTGCCAACTCTTCCGGTGCTATCATCGGTAGCCGCTTCGTCACCCTGCTGAATGAAGCTGAAGGAGATGCGGAAAAGGCGATCACACAGTTGAAAGAAGGGCTGAAGAAGTAATTAGGGAAGAGTGATTAGTGATAAGTAAATGACATTATAATGGCAAAATGTCACTTATCACTAACCACTTATCCCTAATCACTATTTTTTTCCTATCTTTGCACCCAAAATAATCAAACCCGATTATGTTTATGAAGACTGACTACCCATCCGTGTTACTAATATATACCGGTGGAACCATCGGCATGATAGAGAACCCAGAGACAGGTGCGCTTGAAAATTTCAACTTCGATCATCTTCTCAAACATGTTCCCGAACTGAAACGTTTCAATTATCGCATTTCTTCCTATCAGTTTGATCCTCCTATTGACTCTTCTGACATGGAGCCTTCGCTTTGGGCAAAAATCGTAAAGATTATCAACTATAATTATGATTACTTCGACGGTTTTGTCATTCTTCATGGAACAGATACCATGTCTTATACGGCCTCTGCTCTCAGTTTCATGCTTGAGAATCTCGCTAAACCCGTTATTCTCACCGGCTCTCAGCTCCCTATCGGCACTCTGCGTACAGATGGAAAAGAAAATCTTATTACCTCTATAGAAATAGCTGCAGCCAAGAATCCCGATGGCACTCCCATTGTCCCCGAAGTATGTATATTTTTCGAGAATGAGTTGATGCGCGGTAATCGCACCACAAAGATCAATGCCGAAAACTTCAACGCATTCCGTTCATTCAACTATCCCTCATTGGCCCATGCAGGCATCCACATCAAATATGACGCCCACATCATCCGCCGTCCTGATCCGACGCGTCCTATGAAGCCTCATTACCTGTTCGATACCAATGTGGTTATGCTCACTCTTTTTCCCGGTATTCAGGAAAGCATCATCAATTCTGTTCTCCATGTCCCGGGTCTGAAAGCGGTTGTGCTCAAAACATTCGGTTCCGGAAATGCTCCTCAGAAGGAATGGTTCATCCGTCAACTGAAGGACGCCACAGAACGTGGCATCATTATTGTTAACATCACTCAATGCCAACGTGGCGTAGTAGAAATGGGACGCTACGAAACCGGACTGAAATTGCTGCAAGCAGGCGTCATCAGCGGATACGACAGTACTCCCGAATGTGCAGTGACCAAACTAATGTTCCTCCTTGGCCATGGTCTCAACCAAGCCGAAATCCGCTACCGAATGAACTCAGATCTTGCGGGAGAAATCACTAAATAACAGCTTTCGAGATTTAAAAAACAGGAAAAATAGCATAAAAATGTATTTTTATCCCAAAAAAGGATAAAACGGTTACTTGTTGGATACGATCTACAACTAAAAAGTTGAAGAATTTGTTATCTTTGTTGCAAGATTAGACTAACCAATATACATTATTAATAGAGTAATAAAATGAAGACTCGAAACCGCTATCTCGTAATCACTGCATTAGCAGCGCCTTTACTCCTAACGGCTTGCGCAGACAATGACGTGTACGACCCTAACAAGGTTCGTCCCGTCCCCCCAGTTGAAAACCCTTTAGGCGATGATTTCGTCGCTCCCGATGGATTTGATTGGTCTATGATCACAACTGTCAAGTTAGACATCGAAGTTAAAGATGAACTGAACGGACAGTACAACTATCTGGCAGAAGTATTCACTACAAATCCGTTGTCTGACAAGACAGCAACTCCTATAGCCGCCGGTTATGCCAAAGGAGGTAGCAACTTTGTAGCAGAAATCAGCATTCCTAAGTCCACTGAACGCATTTTTATTCGTCAGACCGACCCGAAGCAACGTAAAGAAGTCTACGAATTCACCACTCCGGAGAATGGAGGAACATTAAACTGTAAACTGTATTACACAGGAGGAACCACAACAAGAAGCACTACAGGTAGTACTTCGGCTTTTAATGCTGCCATCGCTGCAGGTGTTAAAGAATTGGAAGATAAGACTTATACTGAAGAGGTTCCGGTAATTCCGGCTGTTCCGGATAAGTCAGACGATCCTATTAATCAATATAATCCTAACGCATTTAATGATGGTGCCAGAATTGTGATACCTGCAGGTAAAGAAGACAATACAGCCTACCGGATGCAAAGCGGAAAAGGAACAATTTTTGTGAAAGGAACATTAATAGTAAAGAATCTAACATCACAGTTTGATATTTATGTTTTAAACGGAGGTAAGATAGAATTCATCGAAGGCCGTACCTTTACTTCTTTTCCTAAAGTTGTTGTTGAAAAGGGAGGAACTATTGAAACCAAAGAAAAATTCGGCATGAAAAATGGCGAATGGTTCATAGGAGGAACTTTCATAGCAAATGCAGACGTGATATTTGAGCCATCAGTCACGTCAACCACAATAGCCTCCGATGCCACAATAACCGTCAACAATGGTATATTTAGACCTAACAGCCAGGTATTCAAAAATTTCGGTACTATTATAGCAGCCAATCTTACTACCACACAAGGCAATACCACCGAAATTTATAACGCCGGAACAATTGAGGTTGCTGAGGAATTATATATTAATAATACGAATTTTTATAATAAAAGTGAAGTCAATGCCGGAACATTCAAAATGAATAATAACAGTAATGTCCTGAACCAGGGTAAGATTTCAACCCATGACTTTGATTTTATAACCAGTACGTTCAGTAACTACGGAATGCTTTTGGTGGATGAGCAGACAGGAACTTTCGGTACCAATAATACCAAAGCTGCTTCCATGATCAACCATTATGAAGGAATCGTCAAAGGTTATCGATTGAGCGGAGGTATGTCCTTCTATAATGACGGTTTTGGTGAGTTCACTTTCTTCGAAAACAAATCTGTTGACATGCTTTACAACAGCTGTACACTAATTGTAAAAGAGAAGTTCCTGTGGACAAATGTAACACTTGACAATGGTTCTATCACTGGTGGAAAACCGGATAACCTCAGCGCAACTGAGAACAACGCCAGCCTGTGGAAACCGGTTCCCGAAATGTCAAATAGCAGCCCTGCAAATTATACATTGAAAAATGGCTCTATGATAAAAGCATCGTTGTATAATGTAACGAATGCCCCTAACTACTTTAAAGGAGAGGGAAACAATCCTTCTCTGTTACAACTTGGAGCCGTCCATATATCCAATCGCAGCGATACACATCTGAGCGACCTGGTTCTGGAAATTCCGGAGAATGCATTCACTTACAGTAATGAAGCTACCGGCATAAATAATGGTAGATGGCTCACTACAGGAGTGTCCACTACCGGATGGGAAGAGTCTAAGTATACCTTCTCTACTTGCGGGGGATATTACAATCCGGGTAATCCAGGTAATCCCGACCCGGAAGATCCTAACAAACCGGATATTGAAGACAAAACCATTTATACGTATGCATTTGAGGACCAATGGCCGGCTTACGGCGACTTTGATATGAATGACGTTGTTATCAGCATTAATAAGATGACCGCAACAGATGATAACAAGAAATTAACTATTCAAGGTAATATACGTGCAATCGGTGCAAACCGCAAAACCGGTGTAGGAATCCAATTCCTGAATGTAAGCAATAGCGGAGTTGTTCTTAGTGGGAAAGTACAAAGCGGTACTCCCGTTTTCGAAAGTGGTCAAAATAGTCCGGTTGTGATTCTTTGTACGAATGCGCACAAATATTGTAAACCCAATATTGCTGACGATGACTTTACGTTCTACTGTACAAATCCTACCGCAAGTAGTGAATATAACTCCGGTGATGGTGCTGAATTTGAAATTGTCATGACATTCCCGACAGCTGAAGAAGCTCTTAAAGCCATGAATGTCAAAAACCTGGATGTATTCATTATCAGCAAGGAAACCCAAGGAAATGTAGGACGTACAGAAGTACACATGGCAGGTTATGCACCTACAAGCTTTGGAAATACAGGATTATTCGGAATGGCCAATGATGCCTCTGCATATAACAGCATGCTCAATAAGCCAAAGAAAGATTATTATATCAGCACCGAAGGTTTGGCATGGGGTATTTGTATTCCCGGCACAGAAGTATGGAAGTGGCCGAAAGAATATTATATGATTACAAATGTCTATCCGGGGTTCAAAAGCTGGGTAATAAATGGCGGAAAAACAGAAGATTTAGACTGGATATCCAATCATACTAATGATATTTTCGTCAAACCCTAACAGTTCAAACACTAGTTCAGTTTCTATAATTTTAAGCCGGGAGTTTTACTTCCGGCTTTTCTATTCTCATATATCGGGACCCTATAACATTCTATACAGCAAAAAAAGTAATCGATACCGGAAAAAGATGAAATATTCAATTGATAGTTGTAGATTTTATGTATCTTTGCAAAAATTACAAGAAAATAGCAACATTGAAATTTCCATACCGGATAAAAATGGAATAACTCCTTAGGCTTTTATTGTAGCAGCTCCCAATTGGGAATGGCCTAAAGAACGACAAAATATCACAGAAAGATATCCTAAATTTACCGAATGGGTAAGCAATCAGTCCAAAGACGATTGGCACAATGCGCTGTGAGATGAGCCAAATGAACAAAAAAAATACAATTTAAAAGCGAAATTATGAAAATTCTAAAACACGATTATTTAATTATTGCCCTCGCAACTCCTTTATTCTTTGCAGCTTGCGCCGACAATGATGTGTACGACCCTAATAAAGTACGCCCTGTAGCTCCTGTTGAGAATCCTTTGGGTGAAGATTTCGTTGCCCCTGAAGGCTTCGACTGGTCGATGATCTCGACTGTCAAGTTGAACGTTGAAGTTAAAGACGAATTCAATAGACAGTACAACTATTTAGTAGAAGTATTCACCATAAATCCCTTGTCGGATGAAACAGCGGTACCGCTTGCCGCGGGTTATGCTAAGCAGGGAAGCAATTATGTAGCTGAAATCAGCATACCGAAATCAGCCCAACATCTGTTTATTCGCCAAACAGATCCTAAACAACGAAAAGAGATATACCAATACGATATTCCAGAGAGCGGCAATACACTGAATTGCAAGCTATACCATTCGGCTGTTCAAAGCCGTGCACTCACTGCCAGCGGAACCAGTGGCTGGGATTTAATCAATGGCAAAGTAAAAGATTACGGTGAAGAGCCCCAAACAGATGTCAGTGGAATGACTGAGCACTATGCCTTTGAGACAGGTACGCGAGATCAACTGACGAACGGTTCTGTATATATCATAAAACAAGGAGAAATTTTCACTGGAAAACTTACCACCAATGGTAAGAAAGCCACAGTTATTGTAAAGGGTACGTGGAACATGAATTCCACGCCTCAAGGTTTGGATATTTATATTACGGAAGGCGGTAGAGTTACCGGCAATCCATTTATTGGCGACAATTCCACTTTGGAGATACAGAAAGACGGTTCCATTAACGGCCAGACATTTACCACTGCAACCAATGTTCCCATCAAAAACTTTGGAACATTCAAGGTTAGCGGAACAACAAAATTTAATACATCCTCCAGTATATACAATGCCCAAGATGCCACTTTGGCGGTAGCAGATTTTGATTTTAGCCAAGCCGACATAACCGTAAAAAACTTCGGTTCATTCTCTGCCGAAAATGCGGGCAATCTCAACACCTGTGTAATATACAATGCGAAAGGGGCTGTATTCACCATAGATCAAGATATGAAAATCACATCTACTCAAGTTTTAAACCATGGTATGATGAATATAGGGGGAACAATCCAAACAAACAGTAATCTCAACACTATTATCGCTAATTATAGTACAGGTACGATTATGGCCGATAAATTGTCAGGAGGTGCCCTCACCATAAATGACAATTTTTTCGAAGTAAATACATTTGATTACAAAAACCACACCGATGCCATTCTATACAACAACTGTACGTTTATTGCGAAAAAGTCATTTAGTTTCACGCAGTTAGTTCTTGATAATGGCTCTATTACGGGAGCTCAAAAAGACGATATATGGGAAAGCGTCGCCATCAACTCTTATAATGAAGGTTCCGTTATACTCAAAAATGGTTCAATAATCAAAGCTACCACATTCACATGTGGAAGTGGTCTCAAAATAGACGCAGGCAACGACAAACCTTCCATGGTACAAGCTGAAAGCATCACATACAATTGGACCACTGCACTAAAGGGTAATTTGATATTGGCGGTAAATAAAGAAATCAATGCCGGTCCTCCAAGTTGGGAGGCTCAATATACAAAGGAATCATCTGTTAAACTAACCAAGAAAGATGAAGCTAAAGAAGAAATCGAAACCTGTACCGGCATCATCTACGAAGGCAATTCAGGAAATCCCGATCCGGAAAATCCCGAGCAACCGGATATAGAAGATAATACTGTTTACACTTATGCATTCGAAGACCAATGGCCTGCTTATGGTGATTTCGATATGAATGACGTTGTTGTCAGCATTAATAAGATGACCATAACTAATAATAAGAAATTAACTATTCAAGGCAATATACATGCCGTCGGAGCCAACCGCAAAACAGGCGTAGGAATCCAAATCCTGAATGTTAGCAAAAGCGGAGTTGCTCTTAATGGAAAAGTACAAAGCGGAACTCCTGTTTTCGAAAGTGGCCAAAGCAATCCGGTTGTAATCCTCGCTACTAACGCGCATAAATATTGCTCACCCAGCATTGCAGATGACGACTTCACTTTCTATAATACTATTCCAAGTCCCGATAGCAGGTATAATGGAGATGGCGCCGGGTTTGAAATCACAATGACATTCCCGACTGCTGAAGAAGCTATAAAAGCCATGAACGTTAAGAATCTGGATGTATTCATTATTAGTAAGGAAACTCAAGGAAATATTGGGCGTACAGAAGTACATATGGCCAACTACGCTCCAACCAGTTTAGGAACTACAGCACTATTTGGAATGAGCAATGATGCTTCTGCCGATAACAATATGCTCAATATACCTAAAAAGGGCTATTATATCAGTACTGAAGGTTTGGCATGGGGAATTTGTATTCCAGGTACAGAAGTATGGAAGTGGCCGAAAGAATACAAGATAATTACAGATGTTTACCCCGGATTCAAAAACTGGGTAATAAATGGTGGAAAAATAGAAGATTTAGACTGGACATCCAACCACAATAATAACATTTTTATGAAACCATAACGACAGATAAAACAAGTTTGATAAAAAGCCGGAATTCTTTCTGGCTTTTTTTATATTATGCGAATAATAAAGTTCCCCATAATATTTTTCCCTTTTATTAAGAGTGGAAAGAAAAAGGAATGCGTTAATTGATGATTTTACATAGAAACTTGTTTCATCCGTCCCTACAAAAGCGTTAAATAGAGTTAATAAGCAAGCGATTCTTTCCCTATCCCAACAATATTAACGCAAATAAGCGTATTTTTGCTAGTATCAAGCAAAACAAATATATTTATGGAAAAAATTTAAGATAAAACTGCCTTCATCACCCGTAGAATCGGTTGATAGAGCAGTTTTTTTCATAAGCAAAAAAGATTACAACTATATAATACATAACAGGTATATAATAATATAAATTATAATAATGAAACAGATATTATTAGTAGATGATAAAGCCTCTATAGGTAAAGTGCTCTCTATGTATTTGGGAAAAGAGTATGATTTTGTATACTGCGAAGATCCCTTGAAAGCTATCGACTGGTTACATGAAGGTAATGAACCCGACTTGATTATATCCGATATTCGTATGCCCAAAATGACCGGCTCGGAATTCCTTCATTACCTCAAAAGTAACGAACTGTTTAAACATATTCCCGTTATGATGCTTTCCAGTGAAGAAAGCACTACCGAACGTATTCGTTTGCTTGAAGAAGGAGCTGTAGACTATATTCTAAAGCCTTTTAATCCTATGGAACTGAAAGTTCGCTTAAAGAAATTCATCTAATAGTTTGCAAAACACATAAAGATATATGTTATACTACATCTATATTGGAAATAACCGGATTATCATCGACCACTTGAGCAAAGTTACAGGTGGTATGTTTGTTGCGGTTTCCTCTTCACAGAAAGCGGCGAAGGTCATTGACGGCATCCGTGAACGGTATAATATATCTATTCTTTACGAACAAACAGATACCCGTGAGGCAGATTGTATTGAGCTCTCCTATCTGCGTAAGCGTTACCCCCGGGTTTACATCACTCTTATTACCGATGAACTGAAGCCCGAAAGCAGAAAAGCTTACCTACGAGCAGGAGTCAACAACACTCTGCCACCGCATGCCGAAGAAGAGAGCATTCAGCGTATGAATGTTTACCTCAAGGCACGCAAGGATAGCAAACTGAAAGAATTCAGCGAGACACACCGTAAGGTATTGAACACTTTCCGTCTTCCTTTGTGGAAGCGTACATTTGATATACTCTTCGCTGGCGTTGCCGTTATCGTTCTTTCGCCTGTATTAATCGGAACTGCCATTGCCATTCGCTTAGAGAGTAAAGGCAAAGTGATTTACAAATCACAACGTGTAGGATCAAATTACCAGATATTCAACTTCTTGAAGTTTCGTTCCATGTACACGAACGCGGATAAACGGCTCAAGGAATTAAATGCCCTCAATCAGTACCAGATTGAAGAAGTGGAGAGTTCTGATGACGGTCCGGAAATTCGTTTCGACGATCTTTCTGGAACACCTGATGAGGAGGAGAATCTGTTAATCTCAGATGACTTCGTGATTTCAGAAGAGGATTTCGTGAAAAAGAAAGAAAAAGCCCAGAACAATACATTCATCAAACTGGAAAATGATCCGCGTGTAACACGCGTAGGGCGTGTTATCCGTAAATACAGTATTGATGAATTGCCGCAGCTATTCAACATCCTGAAAGGCGATATGAGTATTGTAGGGAACCGCCCTCTCCCACTCTATGAGGCCGAACTGCTGACAAGTGACGCTTATATAGACCGCTTCATGGCTCCGGCCGGACTGACGGGGCTGTGGCAGGTGGAGAAACGGGGCGACGCCGGTAAAATGTCTGCCGAAGAAAGAAAGCAACTGGATATAAAGTATGCAAGGGATTTCTCGTTTTGGCTGGATATGAAGATTATTTTTAAGACGTTGACGGCGTTTGTACAAAAGGAGAATGTATAACTGGTAACAAAGCTGAACAATAAACTGCAATCAGTAAGAAAATGATAAAGAAATACATAACATTCATCAGCTATAGCATAACCATCATTGGCTTATTTGCTTTTCCAACAGCTCTCATTGCACAAGAGCAGACTATGACGCGTGAAGAACGTATCAAAACATTGGAGCTTTTAAAAATGGAAGATAGTAAATGGGAAAATGCAACAGTTGGACAAACAGTAAAAGAGCTTCAATATGAAATTGAAAAGTTAGAACTCCCTCCATTATCCGTTTTTTTGGATGCTGTGACAGAAAATGCCACGGTGAAAAAGGCACGTTCACAAATAGAACAAGTCAAAAATGAATATCGCATCGAAAAACGGGAATGGTGGAATTATTTCCGGTTAAACGGAAGTTATGCTTTCGGACGTTTTAACACCCTTAACGAAAACAGCGAGACATTTACAGACTGGTATCAATCAACATCTGTTGGCACCCGTCATACTTTTAATTTAGGTGCAACTTTCAGTATTGGTTTAGGTGATATATTTAATCGACCGCTAAAGTTAAAAGACTATCGCTATCGCATAGAGCAGTTACAATTTTCGCAAGACGAAGTCATGGAAGATCGTAAGCTTAAAATTTTGGAAGCCTATAACGCAGTTACAGAACAACTTGCAACCATCAAAGCAAAGGCAGAAACGGCTGCACTATATAATGCACAAATAAAGATTTCAGAATATAATTTTGTTCAAGGTAAAATAACAATTACAGAATTAGCGGTGGAACGTGCACGACGCTCTGGTGCGGTAACCATCTATGAGCAAGCACGTGTTGCCCTGCACAATTCTATTATTTTACTTGAAATGCTTACAAATGTAAATATTATCAAAGATAAACAATAAAAAAGAATCTATGGATATTCTACTGTTTATATCGCAATTTCTTTACCGTATCCGATATTGGCTATTATGGGGGACCCTTTTCGTTACAGGTTTAGTAATTTATTTCACCCAATTTTTACCATATAGTTATACGGTCAAAAGTAGCTTATATGCGGGTATAACGAGCTCTACATCATTGGACGGAGCTTCAGTAAACTTTTCCGTAGTTGCAGCCACATTTGACAACCTTGTCAATATTGCTAAATCTCGTGGAACACTAGAAAAGGTTTCTTTACGCCTTTTGGCTAGTGCTTATACCCATGGCGAGGAATGGAAAGATAATCAGTACATCCAGGCCAAGCATTATCGTCAGCTATTGCAAATGACTCCTAAAGAAGTTTTGAATTTAGTAGATAGAAAAGATGAGAATAAGACCTTAGCTAATTTAACAGCTTATAAGAAAGATACACATAGTAACTTTATCTATTCTGTTTTCAATCGTCCAATAGCTTTTTACAGCATGTCAGCGTTAGATCGCGTAGAACTTAAACGTGTAGGAAATAGTGACATCTTGGATATTTCTTATACCTCTGCCGATCCCGGTCTTACTCAGCAAACAGTGGCTTTTTTAATTGAAGAGTTGATAAAAGCTTATGAAATTCTCCGATTCAAATCTACAAATGATGTGATTGCTTATTTTGAGGAACAAGTGCGATTGGCAAAAATAAAACTGAATGAAGAGGAAGATAATCTGATGCATTATAATGTACAAGAACGGATTATCAATTATGATGAAGAAACAAAAGCCTTAGCCGCTACCCGCTATCAAGTAGACGATCGCATGGAAGCAGCCAAACGCTTATACGAAGGCGCTGTAGCTCTGCGAAAAATGTTGGATGATAAAATGGATGTACGTGCCCAGATCATTCGTAACAATACGAATTTATTACAAGAGTTGAATAAGGTCAGCAATTTGAATCAGAGCATCATGGAAAAAGAAATCTTCATTTCAGACCAAAGTAAGTCTAAAAGCGAAGAATTGCAAAAAGAGAGAGCAGAGCTGAAGCGAGCAGAAGATCGAATCAGTAATATTTCAGATAATCTGAATGAATTTGCTTTCACCAAAGAAGGTGTAGGCATTGAAAACATGGTCAATGAATGGCTTATAGCATTAGTCAATGAAGCCAAAGCTGAAGCCGAAATGAAAGTGTTGGAATCACGGCAACAGGATATATTTGACCAGTACAGTCACATGTCTCCCGTCGGAACTCAAGTCAACCGTAAAGAGCGCTCTATCAGCATTGCTGAAGACAACTACCGCACTCAGCTAAGTGGTCTTGCCAGTGCCAATTTGCGTTTGAAGAATATCGAGATGAGCACAAGCAATCTTCAAACGGTAGCTCCTCCCGCCTATCCTTTAACAGACAATGGACGTAACCGTATGATGTACATTCTTGCCGCCTTCTTTGGTAGCATGATCTTCATCATTCTATATTTCTTACTAATAGAAATATTGGATCATACTCTACGCGATCCTTATCGCAGTAAGCGGCTCAGTGGTCTGCCTGTTATTGCTGCTTTCAATGGCATCAGCAACCTAAAATATCGCGGTTTCCTGAAAGCATGTAATCGACTGGCGGCAGCCTATTGTTGTAATCGTTTAAACAAATATATGAAGGTAGGTGAACCGACAGTCATTAACCTGCTAAGTATCAATTCACGCGAAGGAAAGTCTTTTCTCGCCAAGTACTTTAGCCGCCACTGGGAATCAGAAGGACTCCGTGTGCGTATGGTTACCTATGACTATGACTTTGAAAGCGGTTCCAAACAATATGTACAGGCACAACAATTAAGCGATTTCTGGACCCCTAATGAAGCAGAGCAGACACCTGACATTATACTCGTAGAATACCCACCGATAAAGGATAACAGCGTTCCTTTATCAGTACTTCAAAAAGCAGATGTTAATTTATTGGTAGCCAACGCTTGCAGATTATGGCGAGAAAGCGATAGCACGACATTGGCCCCTTTCAAAGAAGCACTGATAGATACTCCTTTCATGCTTTATCTAAACAACGCCGACCGCGATGTGGTAGAATCGTTCACAGGCGAATTACCACCTAAAATGCCGGTTCACTCGTTCTTCAGTCGTTTGGCACAATTAGGTTTGACGTCTCAAAAGAATGAAGTCAAATAATACGATTATGGCATCAAACACACCATATCCAGTACGCGAAGCCCCCCCCAAGGCACTGATAAATCTATTGCTTATGGGTGGGCTGGCAGGCATTGCGTATGCTATTATAACTCAAAAGTTATTAATAGCAGCAGTTATCGTGTGCTTACCTATAGTAGTTACTGGCATAGGCTATGGATTTCAAAATCCCTATTTTGTATATTTGCTTTACGCCACTTACGCCTTTTTCTTCACAACGATCTCCCGTTATACTTTAAAAGTCAAGCTAAGCGTTGGTCTGGATATACTATTGGTTTATCTTGTTATTTCCCTTTTGGTTGTTTTTTACCTGAAAAAGACGAATTTCAGATTAAAAAGCGCAGTCAATGTCTTTACGATCAGCTATATTGCATGGATTGTATTCGTGCTATTGCAATTAACGAATCCTCTTATTGAATCAGAAGGTATTACCCATGGCATTCGCATCATGATATTAGAGACATTTGTATTGTACGCGGTTGCTTCCATTGTATCCAACTCCCCTAAAGCTTTAAGAAGCGGATTAGTACTTATCGGGGTTTTCATTATCATTGCTTTCATAAAATTAATGTACCAGAAGTACATTGGTTTCGACTCGGCCGAACGGTATTGGCTATACGTACAAGAGGCAGCAAGAACTCATATCATATCTACCGGCATACGTTACTTTTCCTACTTCACTGATGCTGGTAATTTTGGCGTGGTTATGGCTGCTGCAGGTACTGTATATATAATAATCGGTCTCAATACCCGTAATCGGATTTTGGCTGTTTTTTATATAAGCATTGCTGTAATGGGATTTATAGGCATGTTTCTCTCCGGTACACGAGGTGCTCTTATTGTACCTTTTGCCGGTCTCGCTCTATACAGTTTGATATGTAAAGACCTTAGACATTTTTCAATTACATTAATTTCCGGATTAAGCATATTTATATTTCTCGCATTTACAGACATAGGAAACAGCAATTCGTTTATAAGACGTGCTCGCACCGCATTTCGCCCGACGGAAGATGCGTCATTTAATGTGCGTGTAGAAAACAGAAAAGAGATGGCCCAATATTTAAAGGATTATCCATTTGGAGTGGGCATATCCAACGACATACCTAAGTTATGGTTACAGGCAGATGACACTTACAAAGAAGGAACGCTGCCTCCTGATTCTTTCTTTGTAGCTACCTGGATACAAACAGGGGTAGTGGGCGTGGCATTACAAATATTGATTTATGCAATAACTCTGTTAGGCTGCTGCTATATAGTCATGTTTAAAGTCCGAGATAGATACCTGAGACAAGAATTGGCGGCTTTTACAGGTACTGTATTTGGTATCCTGCTAAGTGGATATACCGGATATGCTCCGGGCATGCCACCTACAAACTTTATAATTGTAGCCATGATAGCTTTCGTAATGAACGGAGCGTATATAGATAAACAATTAATAAACATAAATAAGCAATAACTTCATATTATGAACGAAATTTTTTCCATATTCAATCCAGACTGGTGGATGGACGAAAACAATAACGCTTTACAAATAGCAGATGCAATTTTGTTTTTACTATTAAGTATACCGGTATTGTATCTTTTCATTTGCGCACTCTTTTCGTTAGGGAAATATAAGAACCCTTATCCCCCGGCCAAAGAGACGCATCGCTTCCTGATATTATTCACAGTGCTACGTAACGGCAAGGAAGTAATCCAGTCTATAAATCATTTTTTAGATACTCAACTTTATCCCAGAGACAAGTATGACATAGCCGTTGCTGCAACCCAGCTGCCTGAAGAAGACCTTGTAACCTTGCTACAGATGCCAGTCAATATAGTTGTGCCCGACAAAGAGCAATGCACCAAAGTCTATGCCATCCAGCAAGTGATGGAGCGTTACTCTCCTGCCGAATACGACATGGTCATCATTTTCAATTCAGACAACCGGATTGTACCCAACGCATTGAACTTATTCAACAATGCGTACTACTCAGGATGCGATGCCATTCAGGCACACCGCATGACGGAGAACCTGACCACCAGCATTGCCGTATTGAATGCCACCAGTGAAGAAATTAATAATAATATTTTCCGTAAAGCACATACCCGCATGGGGTTCTCTTCGGCTTTGATAGGTTCTGCAATGGCGTTTGACTTTGCAATGTTCCATGAAATTGCTCCCAAACTAAAAGGCTCAGATTTAAGCAAAGCGATGGAAACGGCTTTGTTACAGCAGAATATCTATACCGAGTACATGGAGGAAGTAGTCTGTTATAGTAAGAAAGAAGAAAGTGCCGACGGATATGAAGCTCAACGTATCGGGTGGCTTCGTTCACAATACAGCAGTACAATATTAGCCTTGAAAAGATTGCCTATTACGTTACTGAAAGGCGAATGGGATTATTCTCTCAAACTATTCCAATGGCTGATGCCTTCACGCTTCTTACTGATAGCCCTTATCATTTTATGCGCTGCCGGCATCACTCTTCTGGATTGGTCGCTCAGCTTTAAGTGGTATGTACTTTTGGCTGTCATTGCCATCACATTTATCATGGCATTGCCCGACGGAGAAGTAAACAAACGCTTCAAATATTCAGTATGGGCACTGCCAATTCTTGTATTCGCATCCATATTCAGTCACGTTACTCGTTTCTTCTTATTCAAAAAAAACAAGAAAAAAAAAACAAAAAAGACACCCACGAGAGCCCCAAAGGCTTGAGAATAGCCATTGAAGCCCAACGTATTTTTCGTCCCAACAAGCATGGAATGGACTTTGTAGCTTTGGAAACAATTCGTGAATTGCAAAAGAGGAATGACGATAACCATTATTTCGTTATCGTCGCTCCGGGCGAAGACCGCTGTTTGGAAGAGTCGGCTAACCTTTCTATCATAGAATTGAAATGTCCTACTTACCCGCTTTGGGAACAAGTAGCTCTTCCACGAGCTGTAAAACGCCTAAAAGTAGATATGTTACACTGCACCTCGAATACGGCTCCATTAAGGTGTCCTGTTCCTCTTGTGCTGACACTCCATGACATAATCTATCTGGAACCCAGACAGCATCGAAGCTCGTCCCTCTACCAGGAAATGGGATGGCACTATCGGCGTCTGGTGGTTCCTCGCATTCTAAAAAAATGTAAAAAGATTATTACAGTATCAAAATTTGAATGTAATCGCATTCGGCAAGCTCTACAGATACCTTCAGAGCGTATCACAGCTATCTATAACGGATATAGTACTCACTTTCATCAACAATCGGATATAAACATGGAGATTGTCCGGAAATATATCCCACAAAAGGATTTTCTTTTTTTTCTGGGAAATACTGATCCCAAGAAAAATGCGGCACGAACGTTAAAGGCATATAGCCTGTACTTACAACAGTCATCTGTAAAGCGCCCGTTGCTTATCGCCGACTTGAAAGAGGAATACATCGACAGCCTGTTGCAGCAAGAGGATCTGACCGATATAAAATCCCAGCTGTATTATCCCGGCTATATTGCTAACCGTGATTTGTCGACACTCTATAATGCCACCTTCGCTTTCCTCTACCCTTCGCTCCGCGAGAGTTTCGGAATTCCGATGTTGGAGGCGATGGCGTGCGGTACGCCTGTCATTACCGGAAACACGTCCGCCATGCCCGAAGTGGCAGGGCCGGGTGCCTTGGCTGTGGATCCTTACAAACCGGAAGAAATCTCTGACGCCTTGCTAAAATTAGAAAACGATTCCATCCTCTATCAAAAGCAAAAGGACTACGGTCTGCTGCGTGCACAAGAATTTTCATGGAAAAAGACAGCGAACGAGTTGGTCCGTCTGTATCAAATGTTTTAAATAATTGAGAACTATGCGAGCTTTATTTCTTGTTTTCTATGGTTTTCAAGAGTACAATGGTATCAGCAAAAAAATCAGATATCAAGTAGATGCACTCAAACAGTACGGTATGGACGTGCGTACTTGTTATTACGAAGTCCGTGAAAACGGAGAGCGGCAGTGGATGATTGACGAGAAAGTTCTGGTAAATTTAGGTAAAGGCACTTTGGCCAAAATAAAGAAAAGGGTGTCATTTGCCCCCATTATCCACTATATACGGAAAGAGCAGATATCATTTGTATATATCCGCTACTACCATAATGCCAATCCGTTCACCATACACTTTGTGAAATCCGCCAAGAAACTGGGGGCCCAGATTGTATTGGAGATTCCGACCTACCCTTACGACCAGGAGTTCACTGACCAGAAGTTGAACCTGTGTATAGACAGAATCTTCCGCCACTCCCTTTGCAGTCACCTGGATGCCGTCGTAACCTTCTCCAACGACACTGAGATATTCGGGCAACGCACCATCCGCATTTCCAACGGCATCGATTTCAATTCCATCCCATTACGAAAACAGATACGTACAATGGAAAATGAGCTGCATCTGATTGGAGTTGCAGAGATACACTTCTGGCATGGTTTCGACCGGCTAATCAAGGGGCTGAAAGAATATTACGCCCATAATCCTGGTTACAAGGTCTATTTTCACATTGTAGGCAACCTTTTCGGCGAAAGAGAGAAGCAAGAGATAGAAGATCCTATTCAAGCATACAATTTGCAGGATTACGTTTTCATGCATGGCGCAAAGCATGGAAAAGAGCTGGATGCACTTTTTGAAAAAGCGGATTTCGCCGTTGGCAGCCTGGCTCGGCATCGCAGCGGCATTTTTAATATCAAAACCTTAAAAAACCGCGAATATGCAGCCCGGGGGTTCGGATTCATCTACTCGGAGACGGATGACGACTTCGAAAAGATGCCTTATATAATAAAGGCACCGGCAAATGAAACAGCTATAGACATTCCCGGACTTATTGCATTTTGCAAGAAACAAACGATATCTCCACAAGAGATCAGAAACTCTATCCGGCATTTGTCATGGAAAGAGCAAATGAAGAAAGTGTGTGATGATATACGATTTCATTCCTAAGAACAAAAAAGATTATGGCAAATATCAAACAACAGATGCTCTCCGGAGTATTCTATACAGCAGTAGCCAAATATTCCGGTTTAGTCATTTCATTAGTCGTAATGGCCATACTTGCCCGATTGCTGTGTCCCGACGATTTTGGAACCGTTGCCATAGCTACTGTTTTCATTAATTTTTTTGCCATCTTCACCAATATAGGCATATCTTCCGCCGTTGTGCAAAATAAAGAATTGACAGATCACGACATTAACGAAATCTATATGTTCACGATATGGATAGGAATTATACTGAGCGTTCTGTTCTTTCTTTCCACCGGTTTCATAGCCGACTATTATCAGGATGAGCGCCTGCTACCTATATGTCAGCTTCTCTCCGTGAATTTGTTTTTTGCTTCCGCCGGAACTGTGCCCAACACGTTGTTCTTTAAGGATAAAGACTTTAAGTTTATTGCCTGGCGCACTTTTATCATACAAATAACGGTAGGCGCTATTGCCGTAGGTGCCGCGTTGCTGGGAGCCGGACTTTATACTCTGCTGATCCAGCCTGTGTTGTCGAGTGTTTTGATTTACTTCATTTCGCTGAAGAAATACCCGCAGAAATTTCTGTGGACATGGGGAATCAAGAGTATAAAAAAGATATGGGCGTATTCCATGTACCAATTCCTTTTTAATGTAATGAGTTATTTCATCCGTAACCTGGATAAGATGCTGATAGGAAAATATATCGGTATGGCACCACTCGGTTACTATGAAAAATCCTATCGCCTAATGTCTCTTCCCATACAAAACATCACATACGTCATCACCCCCGTGCTTCATCCCATCTTGTCCGATTACCAAAAGGAAACGGATAAATTAGCTACCATCAATGAGCGGATGGTACGTCTGCTGGCTTTCATCGGTTTCCCGTTGGGCATACTCCTTTTCTTTTGTGGACGCGAACTGATGCTTTTCGTATTTGGCTCTCAGTGGGAACCATCTATACCCGCTTTTCAGATACTTTCATTAACCGTCGGATTTCAAATAGTGATGTCCTCTTCCGGATCGTTCTTTCAAAGCACGAATGACACGCGCGGGCTTTTTATTTGCGGCATTTTCACAGCCGTTGCCACCTGTACCGGATTTCTGGTGTGCATCCTATTTTTTCGTACATTGGAAGCTTTTGCTTACAGTATGCTGATTTCGTATTTTCTATGTTTCATCCAATGCTATTGGCAACTCTATCACTATCAATTCCGTCGCAATATGCTGCATTTGTACAGACAGCTCATCTCCCCTTTAATCATCACATTGCTCATCGGGGGAGTACTGTATCCCCTCTCCCTCTGTTCATCCGATTGGAATATAGTGGTTTCCCTCTGCGTGAAAAGTCTTTTGGCACTGATTCTATGGGGAGGTTATTTACAATGGCGCAAAGAATACGATATTGTCGCTAAAGTGAGAAACATCCTCCACAAATATTAAACAGCAAGTATCACTTTCGCTCCAATCTGTGCCTTATCTTCATTTCCAGCCGTATCCAGACTGATTTCAGTTGGTAATAAAATGGGGTACGATTGGGTAAAGCACACCATTCATCCGGGCATAAATCAGACACATCATAGTGAGAATAGTGTGGTCCAAACCATGGGGTGGGATAAAATACCTTCTTATCCGTATTTGTATTCAGCCAAGCTCCCCACCAACTAAAAGAGCTGTTGCTGATAACATTATTCGTAGCCAGACTTTGCAAATAGAAGTCTTCCAACATAGAGTTTCCTTTATCTGCAAACACAAAGTTCCGTCCTTTAAAATGCTTTTTGCACCATTTCAGATCATCGCTTATTACCATAAAAAGGGTTTCCCTTCCTATTAGCCCGACAGCTTTCCGAAAATAATTCATCGAGCAAATGCTGAAGCGATGAGGGAGCTTGCAATAATCCCCCCTGCGCACATGAATACAAGTAAAAGGCTGCTTCAAAATCTCTCCATATTTTTGAGTCAGTTTTTCTCCTATCGCTTCGGGCATAGCGTACAATTGTTGCATCAAATCATTATCAATATACTCATGAGACTGGAAATATCCGTCAATCATCAGATCCCCTCCGTCATAGGGAATTGGTTTGTACGGAAAATCACGCCAACTATACAGTGATACATCTCCCGGCACTTCATGCACAAACTCAATTTCACGGAAGATATTCTCCTTGAAAGAAGAAACATATTTCCACATAGATTCTTTGCTGACGGTGGATATAGCCTCTGTATCGGGAGCTACCACTACCTTGAAGTCCGTACCATACTTCTTCGCCAAAGAAGCACCTGCCGCTATTTGAAACAGATAATTACCAAAGCGACCGCTTAATCGAATATAAATCATTATTTAAAAACTCTACTGATAATTTCCAACACTTTCTTTTCTTGAAGGTAAAGATAGGAGTTTTAAGATAAAAAAACGACTAAAACATAAGATATTTATCTGAAGAGATGATAATAATTCTAATTAGATTTATTACTTTTGTCTGATACCAAAAACGATAAAAATGTCGAGTAACAGTTCTTCTGTCGGTACATCTCCCAAGGTTTCCGTCATTATCCCTGTATATAATACAGATGCCTACCTGTACGAGTCCTTAGACAGTATTTGCAGCCAGACGCTGAAAAGTCTAGAAATCATACTTATCAATGACGGTTCTACCGACAATAGCCAGCAAATTATTGAAGAATATGCCCGCAAGGACAGCAGAATCAGATATTCCATACAACCCAACCAGCGACAAGGCGTAGCCCGCAACAACGGACTGCTACTGGCAACCGGTGAATATATCTACTTTATGGACAGTGACGATATTCTGGATTCGGATGCACTGAGGCAATGTTATGAAAAATGCGAACAAGAAAATCTGGATTTCGTAACCTTTGATGCCGAAACCATCCAGGAAACATCAAATTCACCTGCCAGTTTCAGTTATTGTAGAAAAGGACGGATTGACAAGCGGGAGCCATGGAACGGAATGGAACTGATGCACTACGAATTGGAACACGACCTATTCTACGTCGTCCCCTGGCTATGCTTCGCCAGACACTCCTTCCTCAAAAAGCATTTCAGCGGATTTCCGGCCGGAGTGATTCATGAAGACACTATCTTCGTTGTACAAATCATGCTGAACGCCAAACGGGTAGGCTACATTCCACAACCATTCTTCAAACGTAGAATGCGGGATCATTCGACTATGACGGCCGGTTTCAGCATGCGCAATATAGAAGGATACACCACGGTATGTACACAAATACGCAGTTGGGCCCAACAGCATCCCGAATGGAGGTCCATTATCGACCTTTATTTAAGAAAAACCTTGAACTCAGTGATTTGGTTAGGACACCGGATGACCTTGCTTGAAAAGATAGAAACTTTCTGTCGCTTCCGCCGGTTGCACCTATCCCGATACATCGGTTTCAAAAACCGGATTGTTTTTTGGCTTAAAAATTGAAATGTATGGAAGAAAGAAAGAAACGGCTGACACTGCTTTGGAGAAAACTGAATTCGCTAGAGTTCGGAAAAGACGTAGTGCTGGTGCCCTATTACCTGGGACAGGCTTTAGACTATGACGTAGAAATCTGCTGCGGCTACTCCGAAGAAGTAGCCCGGCTACTCCCTTCTATGACGAAGAAAGGATTGATATTTACCAAGCAACCGCTGGGCCACAACCCGTATCGGAGAATCCTCGTATACATAAAGTATCTTCTGCAAAACGCTTCACGCATCGACTTGTTGGTGTGCTTTCACTGGAAGCTGGAGACATACGTCAACATCCTGCTTTACAAACTTCTGAATAAGCATGGGCAGATATACATCAAACTAGACACTGGTTCCGGCCAGGAATTTAATCTAGATAAGCATTCTTTTCTTGGTAAGGCGTTGCGGAAAATGATATATACGAAATGCCTGAAGAAGATAACCGCACTATCATGCGAAACGTCGCAGGCTTATGATTTTCTGTGCTACGACAGTGATTTTAGTAAAATAATGCTCCAAAAGCTCGTATTACTCCCCAATGCTTTTGATGAAGAAGCATTCGTTGCATCCGGCGTCTCAGAACGGAAATTCCAACAAAAAGAAAATCTGATCATTACCGTAGGACGTTTGGGAACTCATCAGAAAAACACGGAGATGATTCTGGATGCATTAGGCTGTATGGAACTGAAGGAGTGGAAATTTGTCTTAATAGGCCCTGTGGAAAATCAGTTTCGTCAAGCCATAGAGGAATTCTACCAAAAATACCCGGAAAAGAAAGAGCAAGTCGTGTTTGCCGGAAAAATAGAGAGCAAGAAAGAACTGTGGGAATGGTACAACCGAGCGAAAGTCTTTGTATGCACTTCACGCTGGGAAAGCTACGGCATTGTGCTGAATGAAGCGAAACGTTTCAGGAACTACATGGTGAGCACAGACGTAGGTGGTGCAAGAGACTTAATTGAACAAGAAAAATATGGATCTTTCGTAAAACAAGAAGATGGCATAGACTTGAGCCGCATCCTTTCATTAATTGTAAATGACAGGATTAATATTGACGTATATCAAGATTTCGACATACGGCGACTATCCTATCAAAGAGAAATCAGAATATTACTGAGACATCTTTAAAAAGAGAAAAATTACTACTTTATCAGATTAGATTCCTCATCCTTATACTCCTCGGCTGATGTAAACACATGTTTTATTTTCTTGAATGCCTGCAACACCCGGCTCTGGAAACTTCCAAACAAAGAGCCTCCACCCACGGTTCCATAACCCGTCACCGCACGCACTTTAGAGTTTCTAAGAAAAGCGATACGCCCATATTCACGAAGGCCGAACGCCAAAGCCCCATCCTCGCCACGAATGATGTGAGTACGAATGCCTACCTTTCTGGCTTCCTCCGTCCGATAGGCAAACACCAATCCGCGAACGCTGAGCTCCGGACGCTTGAAAGACTGCAACCATAAATAGCAGTCACGGAAAAGCGTATAGAAATAAAGGCCGGTACGGGAATGCTGTCCGTCCGGATAATATCCCCATGTGGCACTGACTCCCATCACATCCGCACGCTTCTCCATGACATCGATCATAGCGTCCACATAGGAGGGAGGATAAAGCGTATCCGCATCAATATTTACATGATACTTGCCACGCGCCTTCATCAGTCCGCAGAGGCGAGCATGGCCACAACTGTGCTGCATTTCGGTATAAAAAGGCAAACCGACAGCACGGTACACATCGGCCGTGCGATCTTGAGAATCGTTATTTACCCCGATAATTTCAATGGGATAGCGAGTTCTCATCTCACTCAGCGCCCACAAGCAGGCCAGCAAGTGCTTCTCTTCATTGTATGCAATGATAGAGACCGTAACCAAAGGTGCGTCACTCTGGAGCTTCTTCAAGTTAGAACGTATTTCCGATATAATCCCGGCAAAAGCCACTTCATCGAAATTTTTCTCATAAACTTGCAAATAACGACTGTACCAACTCATAAACTAAACTTTATTAATTACCTTCATCCTGCACCGGACGAGACAATAATGATTCAAACAATTCAATCCACTGCGCACCTATCACCTCCATCCGGTAGTCCGCAGCCCTCCGACGGGCCTCTTTTCCCATCTTGCGGCGCAACTCTTCATCCTCGATCAGTCGACTGATGCCTTCGGCAAGACCGGCAATATCTCCTTCGGACACTAGAATCCCGTCTTTTCCGTCGGTAATGATATCGCGCGGTCCGCAATGGCAAGTATATGCGACCACCGGAATCCCACAGGACATCGCTTCTACAATAACCAACCCAAAACCTTCGAAACGTGAACTCAATACGGATATGGAACTTTCACAGAACTTAGAGACCACGTCAGAAATGGAACGTTCCAGAAAACAGCTGTCCGTCAACTTCAGATCTTCCACTTGTAGCTGTAGCCGCTCACGCAGATGCCCATCGCCATAAATGCGCAACGTCCAGTCGGGATGCCTGTCCACCACCATGCGCCATGCGGATATCAAGCGATCGAAGCCTTTTTGCGCAACATAGCGCCCCATGACAATGACCTGCTTGTTGGAGCAATCGGAAACCGTGTCGGGAAAAAAGGGAACGGGATTTGGAATAACGTGGACATTCTGCAATTCAGGCCAGAAAGCAGCATCTTCATGGGTCAACACTACAAATTTGGAAAGTTGACGTAATTCTTGTATCAGAGAATTCATCCAACGGCGTTCAATACAGGCATTGAGCCGCGAAGGTAACCAGGATACATTAAAATTGCGGTAGTGCATACGGTCAAAGTGTATTTCACCCATTTTCAGACTACCATCAGTCATTCGGTTGATGACATTGATATCGCGTCGCAACAGCGACACCGTGATATCAGGTTTCAAGGCGCAAAGACATTCGTTCAGCTTTTTCTTCAGTATTCGCATACGCACCCGGTAGAGCCACACACGGAGAGGAAACACATAACGGTATGGCTCTTCAAAATCTATGTCCAACTGATGCAGCCTGACAGAAGGGTCCAGCGGAAAATAAGGCGGCTTGTCTCCTCCATCAGTCAATATGATGTGAACTTCATATCCATGACACGCCAGATAATTGGCCTTCAATATAAGAACACGCTCCATGCCGCTAGGATAATAAAGTGCAGGAATACAATAGGCTATCCTTATTTTTTTCATATTAATATAATACTTCTTGTATTTTATAGCACAAAGAAACTATTTTTTTTGCATATATTATCATTCATGAGAATAAATCAGCAGAGAAAACTTATCTTTGCAGATAATCAATGAAAAGAAAGAAAATGGAAAGCCACATATCTCCCCTCGTTTCCATCATCACCGTCAACTACAACGGCCTTGCCGACACCTGCGAAATGATCGCCTCATTCCGCAAGCACGAAACCCATCCCTATGAAATCATCGTAGTGGACAACGGCTCCCGCATGCCCGAAGCCGATGAAATCAAGCTGCGCTACCCCGAAGTAAAAGTCGTACAAAACACCAATACTGGGTTTGCCGGAGGCAACAACGCTGGACTGACAGTAGCTGAAGGCAATTATCTGTTTTTCCTCAATAATGACACGATCATCAAAGAGCCTATACTGGAAACATTGATCCACCGGCTAGAAGCAGACCCCAAAAACGGCGGCGTATCGCCCATGCTAAAATACAGCTATGCACCCGACACACTACAATACGCCGGCTTCACCCCATTTTCACGCATCACGCTGCGCAATGCCGCCATCGGCTTCAACGAAAAAGACCAGCCCAGCTACCGGATAGCATGCGAAACCGCCTCCCTGCATGGCGCCGCCATGATGGTACGTCGTGACGCCCTGCAACAAGCAGGCACAATGACAGAAATCTACTTTCTGTTTTACGAAGAATTTGACTGGTCGGCACAGCTACACCGGGCCGGGTATAAATTATGGTACGAACCCGAAGCCGTGGTCTACCACAAGGAAAGCATGACAGCCAAGAAAGGAACCCCCTTAAGAGAATTCTATCTCTCACGCGCCCGTATCCTGTACGCCCGTCGAAACATACCGGGCGGCGAAAAAATCCTGTCCTGCCTATACATCTCTCTCATTGCTGCGCCTAAAAAGTCAATGGTATATCTGCTACACGGAAAATTTCGGTTGGCAGTGGCCGTTATCCGAGGCACCTTCCGCGGATTTCTTTCATCAAAACAATAAACACCAATTATATCCCAAAAATTACCAAACTCCCTCTCTGGGTATTTTTACCTTTGCCGCCATTTATTTTATTAATACAAAAATCATGAAAAAAAACATTTGAACTATCCGTTACTAACGGAGATCATGTAGAAATCTTCAACATTCTGATCGAAACAAACCATGTAAAACTGGAATTTATCGTACTGGAACTTTTCGCCCAAGGCGTGAAGGATCTGTTTGAAGGCAAAGGCAATATCAGCATACGCCTGAAACTAGCACTGGGACACATTCGCGAGGTCACTCACAGATACAGCCAGACCCCGGGCAAAAAGAAGCTAAAAAAATGACCGCCAGATGATTGCATGTAACAACCGTAATGTGCTCTTCGGTGTCAGGGCTCCCCCAATTCGTAATAAGTCTTAATTTTAACAAAGCGTAACTATTTATTCCAAATGTACGGTCTAGGCCCACTAGACCTTGTCCCGAAGCTATTCTGACACGGACAAGTAGTGGACAGACCGTACATTCCGGAGCTTTGGGCTATGCTTATCTTTGACGCCGTCAAGAGAAAACGCTACGAAAAAACGCCGTCGCCACAACAGGCTACTCCGCCTTACGCAACATTTTCCCACAAGTGATTAATCAAATTAAAACAATTGTAATGAAAAGAAATTTTTACCTGCAACACCCGCTCATGGCCATGCACGACCCACGAATGCAAGATCTGTTCGACAAGGAAGGCCCCAGAGGAACCGGAGCCTACTGGATCATCATCGAGAAACTCTCCATACTGCCTGCCCCCAGAGCAAAACTGGAATATCTGCGCCCTTACTGCAAGAGCAAAAAGATGCCGCTCAACTACCTGAAGAAAATCATCTACGAATTCCAACTTTTCAATCTTGAAGAAGACGGCTTTTTCAGTCCCGAAGAACTGAATCCGGTGAAGAAGAAAGAAAAAGAAACGGCAAAAAATGCTGGAGAAAACGCCGGTTCCGATGCAAAAAATGATGAAAATCGGCAAAAAACGTCAGAGCTGGATCTGGAAAGCCAGGTCAAAAATCAAGGTAACATACTAAAAAACAGCACCGTTGAAGAAATAGCCTGCAAAGTATTTAAAGAGAATATAAAAGATATAATAACAGCAGCAGCAAAAGAAAAAGAAACTACTGCTGATGCTGATAATGATGCCAATAATTCTCCGAATACACTTACCGTCTGCGACGACTTCGGCCGGCCGCAAGCACCGCTGCGTCCCATACGTCCCTGGCGGGAATTGGTGGACGGACTGGCGGAAAGAACTCCTTGGCTTGAATTGACCTGCATGCACAGCGGCTACGGAGAACTGCTGATGCGCCACATCAAGGCGGCCGTGGACTGCTTCAAGCAGCATATCGAAGTCTACGACAAATGGCACGACATGCTGACCGAAAGCGATGCGCGCCGCTACTTCGTGAACTATACAAGCTGCGGGCAACGCACTTCGCAAGCCCTGTACGCAACCCTCCTGGCACTCGATGCCAAGCAGAAGTCTGCTGCCCCGCCCGACCCCTACCGCTATGAACAGCGCATCGACGGCCGACGCACCTATCTGGGCTGCACTATTCCCGACAATGCCCCTCCCCGACCGGACGCCACCGCTTTCTGGAATGAAGCCACACGCTCATGGAGCTCGCAAATGCCACAGTTGAACAAAGCAAACGCCACAGTTGAACAAGGCAAATGCCACAGCTGAACAAAGCAAATGCCACAGATCACGCTCATCCAAGTGTGGCATTTGCCCCCACGAAGTGCGGCATTCGAGACACTGAAGTGTGGCATTTCCAAACGACTTTACAAATGATTTTCCAAAAATAATTTTAAACAATTCAACGAAATATGAGAAATTTTCATAAGTACGGAATCGACACCCTCGGTCGCACCAGCGGCAAAATCAAAACCATTTGTCCGGAGTGTAACGCCACCCGCGGACACAAAGGCAACAAATCGTTCTCCATCGATCTGGACAAGGGTTTATGCTACTGTCATCACTGCGGTCACAAGTTCTACGTGCCCGATGATGCCGAAGAGCGGGAACGGCAACAGCTAAAAGAAAAATACAACCGTGCCAGCAAGCTCCCCTCCCATTTCCGCCGCCCCGTCTTCGACGCCGCCAAGGCAAAGCTCAGCGAGAACCTGGAACGGTACTGGACACAGGAACGCTGCTTGGCACAACACCTGCTGGCCGAACTGCGCATCACCGAAGAATGCATCATGCTGCCCGAAAGCCACGAACTGGAAAACTGCCTCTGCTTCAACTATTTCGAAAACGGTACACTCATCAACACCAAGTACCGCAGCGGCCGCAAACACTTCATGATGGTGAAAGGCGCCGAGCTGATCCCCTACAACATTGACGCCATACTGGACACTCCGGAATGCATCATCACCGAGGGCGAATTCGACGCCGCCGCCTTCATGAGCGCCGGACGAAAGGACGTGATCTCCGTGCCCGCCGGCGCGCAGAACAACCTCACCTGGATGGATCGCTTTGTGGATACGCACTTCGAGCCGAAGCAACTCATCTACATCGCCACAGACGAGGACAACTCCGGCCGGCTGCTGCAACGGGAACTCGTGCGGCGCCTCGGAGCCGAACGCTGCCGTCTGGTACGCTTCGGGCCGGAATGCAAGGATGCTAACGAGCATCTCGTCCGCTACGGAGCCGAAAGTCTGCTCATCACCTTAGCGCAGGCCGAAGAAATCCCGCTGGAAGGCGTCTTCACCACCGAAGACCGCCAAGATGCCTTCCGCACACTCTTCGAAAACGGCCTTCAACGGGGCGCTGAAACGGGCTGGGACAATCTGGATGCGAATTGCACTTTCGAAACCGGGCGTTTCGTGGTGACGAGCGGCTTTCCCGGCGATGGAAAGTCAGAATTCATCGATGAACTCGTCCTACGCCTCTGCTTGAGGCACGGGTGGAAAATCGGCTACTTCAGTCCCGAAAACATGCCCATGGAATACCACCTGGCCAAGCTCTCCGAAAAGCTGACCGGACATCCGTTCCGCCCCGGAGCGGGTATGACGGAAGTCCTCTACAACCGGGTGGTGCGCTGGCTGACGGACAACGTGACGCACATCTTACCGGACACGGGAAGCTACACCGTGGACTGCATCCTTGAGAAAGCCCGCCAACTGGTGCGTCGCCGCGGGATGCGCATCTTTGTCATAGATCCGCTAAACCGCATTGACCAGCAACTGGAACCGGGACAAACGGAACTGCAATACATCACCTCGCTGCTGAACAAGCTGAGCCGATTCGCCCAGCAACACAAGTGCCTCGTTATCCTCGTGGCGCATCCGCGCAAGGTGAACCGCAACACCACCAACGGCGAACGGCGACGTGCAGAGATGAACGACATCAACGGTTCCGCCAACTTCGGTAACATGGCCGACTACTGTCTTATCGTAGATCGCAACGACGATAAGGAAATCGTCACCGTCCACATCGACAAAGTCCGGTTCAAGCATTTGGGTAGCGCCCACACCAACGCCAAATTCGTCTACAACCGCATCAACGGGCGCTACTGGCCCTGCGAAGAAGCCATCGTGCATGGACCGGACGGTGACAGACCGGGACCGATAAACACGGTGTTCGACAATGAAAATTGGCTTGAAAATACTTCGGAACAAGGTTGCTTATTTGATTAATTTTCAGTACATTTGCATATAATTAAAGGCATCCAATATAAGCAACAAAACATTCATTTTTGAATATGCAAAAAACTGATGATTCCATTTTAGAAATCTGCTTTGTGATACGCTGCTACGGGAAAGGCGAATTGGCCATGTGCTACATCCGCGGAGTAGCCCAGCAGACAGCCGTCAACCGCTTCAACACGTGGATACGAAAAGCTCCCGGGCTGGAGCAGCGCCTGCAGGAAACAGGACTGAGCCGCACCGACAGGTGCTACACACCTGCCCAAGTACGTTTGATAGTCAATGTTTTAGGGGAGCCTTAGGGCTCCCTTTCCTTTTTCCGCCCTTCGTAATCCCACCTATTCTCCACTATCATTTTCCACCTTTTTCACACAGTTTCGCACCGTCTACCCGTATTTCCCAACGTTTATCCTCCGAAAAGCTCTTTTTTCCTCCGCAAACCTCCGCGAAACTCTCTGAACCTCCATACACACCGGTGGCATGCCGTATCTTTGTTTCACCCAACCGGAAGAAAGGTGTCTTCCTTACTACCGAAAAGGTTATGAAATAATTCACCATTTATTCACTCTAAATTATTTGTAAAATAATGGCAAATGCATTAGTAGTACGCACACAGCGTCACAAGAAAATCGGAGATAAAACATCTCCTATGGTTTACACCCTGAAGCGTAAACCGAAAGATGCCAAAATGTTCGACCTGCAACGTATCGCACAGGACATCGAGGCCCTGGGCGGAATGTCGGCCGAGGATGTGGTACACGTAGGTAAAGCCATCGTGCGCCAAATGCGCCAAGCGATGACCGACGGTAACAGCGTCCGCCTGGACGGCTTCGGAATTTTCCACACCACCTTCAAATGCCGTGCCACCGACGCGGCTAAGGATTGTACGGTGAAGAATATCGAACGTGTCAACATTCGCTTCAAAGTGGCCAACACCCTGCGACTGGCGAACGACAGCGTTGCGACCACCAAGGGGGGACCGAACAACATCGTCTTCGAACTGGTGTCGGAAGATAGCAGCTCGTCCGGTAACGGCGGCGGCGGTTCTTCTTCCGGTGGCAGCGGCGAAGGCGGCGGCCTGGATGAAAATCCGCTGGGGTAAGGCCTAAAGCCTTCGGCTTTAAAAATTAAAGGCTGCGCAGCCCGCTAATAACTAATTATTAATCATGCGAAGCAGGATCCTGCTTCGCATTAATCACCTATCAATATGAAAAAAACGACTTGGGACAAGATTCTGAAAGTAATCATCGCAGTGGCTTCGGCCGTAATAGGCGCTTTTAGCGCAAACGCGATGAATCTGTGAGAAGAATTGATCTAATTGTGATCCATTGCAGCGCCACTCGCGAGGACCGCCCCTTTACCGAGTGCGACCTGGATACCGCTCACCGCCTCCGTGGTTTTGATGGCGCAGGCTATCATTTCTACGTCCGCCGCAACGGTGATATCCGATCCACACGCCCGGTCGAGAGGGTCGGCGCCCACGCGAAGGGCTATAATGCCCATAGCATTGGAATTTGCTATGAAGGTGGCTTGAACTGCCACGGGATGGCAAAGGATACACGAACGGAGTGGCAACGGCATTCACTGCAGGTGCTGGTGAGGGCACTGAAAATGGATTATCCGGAGGCGAGAATTGTAGGGCACCGGGATTTGAGCCCGGATGTGAACGGAAATGGAGAGGTGGAGCCAATGGAATGGACGAAAGAGTGTCCGTGCTTCGATGTTTCTGAATTATCGAAAGCACAATCCTAAAAATCCTAAAACGGTTTTGTGAAATGTCCGGAAACAAGCAATTAAGGGCATTTCATAAAGCCGCTTTTGTATTACAGCTGTTTAGGCAGCATATCTTAAAAGGAATAAAACGTCATGTACATTAAGCTCTGAAGAGGCATTATCAACAAACAACTGATTTTCAATGCAAAACCGTTTTTTGCTTCATAAACAAAATCAAATCAAATTGTTGCACCAAGCCACTATTGTACACCGCCAAGAGCAGGAATGGACTAAATAGCGACAAGGATACGCAGATATCATAAATGTTAAAAGGGAAATTGAGGATACCGTTGGGGACACTTAGTTGGAGATACAAAACTGTCTCGATTGGTTACCAACTCTGAAGTTGGAGATACTTTTTCATCATTAAAAATGCAATGTTTTTGGAGTCATATTTCTTTCAACACGCCATTCCTAAACGTTTTAAATGAGCTTTCACGGGGGGGGATAATGTAACATTTATTAGTTCCAGTAGAATCCCCTCTATAAATAACGCCCCCAATTTATTAAGAACAAAGAAAAGATAATGCCTTTTAAAGCATTAGAAATTTCTAAGAAAAAAATAAAATGAAAATAGAAATCAACAAAACACCACGATTCATTTTATTATAACTATTGCAAAATTCCCACAATTCATTTTATCCAAAATATACAAAGTCTTTTACGTTTTTCAAATACCACAGACACCAATCGCTCATCGGACAATTCATCATTTGCTATCATTTCCGGATGAAACTCAATGGCTGTAAAGGAGCCGTGTGAAAGAAAGGAATCAAATGACTTCTCCACTCATAATCAGGAAAAACTTTTTTCCACTAATCCATACACATACCCAAACTTGGGAATATGGGTGTGTCATTAAACTAACAGTAATGAAACTTCTTTGACAGTATAGTTTCATCATGTCGTATCGTACTGCAAAAATAACTTTTATATCCTAATGATTCTATCTTATTGATTAAAAGACTAAGACATCATTCTTCCACCCCATGCTCCGTATGGATAAACCTTTTATTCGCCTCTTTCAAGCGGAACAAGTTTATAAACATCAGCAAGAATGAATAAGGAACAAAGCAAACTGCCTCGACAAGACGCCACCTCCAGAAACGGCGGGGAATGGCTACGACCAATGCCAGCAACAACAGCCCGAAAATTACCCACCACTTACAGGCCAACGAGGGATACCAAATAGAAAGACAAAGGGAAAATAGAAAAGTGAATCCCAGCAATAATACCCGCGAAAAGGAAGCTTGCTGAAAAAGTTTATCACAAAAATCCCATTTTCGGTCACGAATGGCCGGAATCAAATGATGTACAAATTCACCCAAACTATAATACTGTGCCGACAACCAACGACGGCGTTGCTGATAAAAATTTTTCGTTTTCTGTATCTTCTCGTCCAGCACATACGTATCGGGCAAATAGTGGAAAAATACGCGGTGGAAAAGCAGCTTCATTTCCAATACCCGATCAAAACCTCCAACCGAAGTATTACTCATCATAGCTTTATAAAATAAAGAGTACTCAAATGCCATACCGGAACCTATCAAAGCAGCTGACATACCCAGATTCACATGTCCAAGACGAAATATGGAATTATTTATCTCCTCACTAATTGCATCCAGATAAGCCATATTTGTATTTAAATTCTTTGCGATCCGATGCGTCTGTACCACCTGTACTTCCGGATTGCCAAAAGCATTATTCAACTCTACGAGATAGGATGAATTTATGACATTATCAGCGTCTATTATTAAAGCTACATCATAGGAGTCTTTATCCAAATACTCAAGAGCAGCCTTCAGCGATTTCGTATTCGTACTTTTCTCAAAATCCACCTGAAGCAGCTTAATTGGTAACGCACGGAGTTTTTCGTTTGTAGAAGGCTGCATGTGATCTGAAATCACGACTACATCGTATTTATCACTTGGATAATCCTGTGCTAGACAGGCCTGTACCGTATCTATAATAACAGTATCTTCCTTATACGCAGCTATCAGCAAAGCAAACCGCTTATGCTCTTTCGCAAGAACCGGTTTATCGGGGTGGCGCCGGAGCGACGCCAGGCTATAAACCAATAAATACAATACATTTATTGCAAACAATACGTATAAAATCCAATCGAATATAAGCAGTACCTGTTCCAAAATTAATTTTTTATGTAGATAATGCCACAAATATACAAAAAATGGCTGAAATAATCATCATTTCTTAAAAAAATAAAATGTCCCATTTTTCATAATGGAACATAAAAAAACGAGCAAGCTCTCACGAACCTCTCGCCTCTGTAAGAAAAGCCATAGAGGCTTTTCTTTCAACTGCATCTAAAACTTGTTACCTAAAAATCAATCTTCTTTTTACCTGAAAATTCTACTACCTATAAAAACACAATCTTCTTTTTTACCTTTTCTATAACTAATTACCTAAATTTCTTAATCCAAATTTTAGCCTATGAAAAACTATTAACTAATCTTTTTACCTAACTAATTCCTTTATTGAAAACTACAAAACTAATTTATTTAAAAGTCAAAATCATGAGCAGTTTCCCAACTGCGATACAAAGGTAGAAAGTTTTTCCGTGTACGCAAACAGAATCATTAAAAAACGTATGTTTTATAACATTATTTTAAACTTATCCGGCATTATTCACAGTAGTAGCTACTTCTGAACAGGCTTAAAATCATCTGTTAACGTTTTCATGAATGCTATAAGATCAGCCTCTTCTTCAGAAGTCAAACCAAGATTTCCCAGCTCGTCACGATTGATTGTAGCAGGATACTCAGCCGGAGGAAATTCATTACCAACATCACGCACATTATAAAAGTGAACAATTTCTTCAAGAGTCTTAAAGTAACCATTATGCCCATAAGGAGCAGTCAAGGCAATATTTCGCAAAGTGGGAACACGAAACTTACCATTTTCCTCTTCTCTACCAACAACACTTCCTAAACCAAGATCTACGCTATCAGGGGTCAACAGAAAATAATCAGCAGGTATGCGTAGATGTGGATTCTCCGGATTACGAGGAATACCTAGATTGTCATAGGTATGGTCAGTAAAAAGGACACGCCCGGCCCGTTCATCCTTGTCTAGAATATGACATTCAGCACACATGGCTTTATCTTTAAAAAGCTCCATTCCACGGCATTCCGAATCGGTAAAAGTATATTTCCCATCTTCCCAAGCATCGTATTTCGAAGAAAAAGGATTCACTTCATCTGATTGTTGGTAAGCAGCAAGAGCATCTGTAATGTAAGTATAAAGAGAATCTTTGTTTGAAGTCTTGCCATAGATTTTAATCAATTCTGCATAATAGGGCGCATGGCATATTTTTTCAACAACAAAACAGGTGTCAGGATTTCCCATTTCCACAGGATTAAGAAATGGTTCACCAGCTTGGCTTTGCAATGAAACAGAACGACCATCCCAGAAAAGCCCACCGACATAAGTACCTTCATCATTATCAAAGGATAAAGGAGGAACATATGCTGAATAACAAACAGTCATAGCATTACGTTGAGAATAAAGACCTCGTACAGCACCTTCAGAAACCATGCGAGATTCACGATCAGCAAACCCCTTAGTTATTGTATGACAAGTTGCACAAGACTGTCCAACCGGTTCAGAAAGTGTAGTATCCTGAAAAATCCGCTTCCCTAATGCGATTTTTCGATTCTGAAGTGAATCCTCATTACTATTACAAGATAACAATCCGCAGACAAATCCGCTACAAAAGAAGATAGAAATAAACATCGGTCGTTTCATAAAAAAAGCATATTTTTGTTTGCTATTTATCAGCAAGACAAAAATATGCTTTTTTCTATTGCAATCAATGCAATTGTTTTCTATTTTTTATACCAGTTAGTGTTCTTTGTGCCTCCTGATGTCACCCAACCAATAAAACCAGGATAAGTATCGTAAACTTTCACTTTCTCATCAGGAGCTCCCCAATTAAGTATAGGAAGATTTATACCAAACGGCATCAGGTTTAAAACCTCATCATAAGGCGCTAAATAATAGATATTTGCAGCTACATTTGACACATCATCCTTAGTATTGAACAAGTCCATATTAGCTTTACCGGTAGGAGGATAATTCACCAAATGTACTTCCGTACTTCTGCTATTTACGAAAATAAACGGATTATACGGAGGTAACACATCATCTTGATCCACATCCGCTAATTCTGTTGTGACAGTAAATGTTTTCTTTAGCACACTTTTTACATCATCAAACAATAGAATAGTAGGATGTGCCTGCCCTTCTTCTACACTCCAACCGTCAGGACCTTCAACGGTTATTTTCCGAACTCTGTCCGGTGCCAGTTTATATAATTGATACCCAAAACCACATTTATAGAGAGCTCCATTATTAACAGGAGTAAATTCATCTACTATTTTAAATACCTTATTAGTTATTACATTCCGATAAAGAGTTGACTGGTATTCTACAACCACATCATTCATATCATAGTCACCTAATGAAGGCCACATATCCTCAAAAGCCAATGTACCTTTATAAGAAACAGTGTTATCACTGGGAGGATCTACAGGAGGCAATTCCGGTCCATCCGTATCTATAGCTCCCGATTCAGCAACTTTCAGATAGAACACAGCATCACAATAGTCATAGTCTTTATTATCCTCAAACCCAATAGCCACAATCTGATCAGAACCTTTCTCACGCAATGCTACCACACGCTGGGCATTATCCGAGTTCATTGAACTATAAGAGTAACGAATTCCCATACCATTCACAATATTACCCTTATTAAAGCCCATCGCCTGCAAACACCATCCAACAGTAACACCTGCCGGAAATTTATCTTCAAATTTTTGCTCTGACTCATTCCAGTATTTAAGTTTCACTTCGTGACCACAAAGCAATGAACCATTACCATTATCAGACGTTTTAGTTATAGGAGACGCATTAGGGAACGCCAATACCTTCTGAATAGAGGCTTCTGTAGGAGTAGTTCCCGTGGTATAAGTAAAGAATCCTACTGTATTATTAAACTGGGCTCCACTCGTGACGAATACAAGACTTAATTCCGTAGCTTTGGTGATTTTGATTTCAGAAGTTGTATTATTATTCAGCCATTCCGGATGCAAGTCCGTAATTTTTTTACCGTTGATTTTGCTGTATACATCCTTTATACTATATAATATATCAGCAGACGGCATACTCAAGTCATTTTCCATATTATTAGGATAGCCACGGCCATCCCAATCAACTCCGGGCATTAACTTCCAGCTATCCAGATAAGTATACCCTCCGGATGTTGCCCCCCTTGTCTTAGTACTTAATGAAGCAACATATTCTACCTGATTGAAGTTTATTTCACCACTGGCAGAGACTGTCAACTTAACCGGAGAAACCGTTCCTAGATAGTCCGTATAAAGCCATACTTCCGTAATAGCCGAAGGAATCTGTATAGTACCTGAATATTTACCTTTTTTATCGGTAGAAGCAGAATAGACAGGAGTCAGTGTCTCATCTTTCACCCATGAATCTCCCACTTCCTTCAGAGGATTCTGATCATAGAGTCCGAAAATGACATAATAGTCATTCGTAAATCCATAATCTACATTTACCTTTACTTGCTTAACCATACTGAAGTCGAAAACTTCTGTCGGATTAAGAGGCGTGTTCTTGTGTTCTCCCTGATACACATCTTTGTCAGCACAACTACTCAACGAGAATGCGCCAATGAGAGCTCCAAGAGCCACTCGTTTCATTTTTTTCCTATCCATAATGCTCAATTTGTTTGTTTTGCAATTCTATGAAAACTGAATCGGCTACAAAGATAGGAATAAATACCAATATTTACAACTTTATATCAAACAAAATAATAGGATTCACAAGTTATTAAGAATCTTACAGATCAAAATATACAAGTTTATAAGAAACCGGAGAAGATTAACTCAGAATTCTTCAAAAAAGAAACCGAAAACTAACAAATCCCAAGATTATTACCTCAAAAAATAACACACATAAAAAAACAAACCGCCGGAGTAGCATTAATCTGCCAACTCCAACGGTTGTCCCCTTTAAACACCTTTAAACAAAATGAAATTTCTTATTTTCTTGCTTCTGCGATATAAGCCAGAGCTTCTTTGCATTTTTCAGTTACATAAGTCCAGTCTTCCACAGCAACTTTATCATTCGGGAAGAGTTTAGATCCCATACCTACGCAGAACACACCGGCTTTGATCCATGAAGTCAGGTTTTCCTGAGTAGGCTCTACCCCACCGGTTACCATCAGCTTAGACCACGGCATCGGAGCCAACAAGCCTTTTACCAGTTTTGCACCAAGAACGTCACCCGGGAATATCTTGCAAAGATCGCATCCTGCCTCCTGAGCGAAACCTACTTCTGAAACGCTTCCGCATCCCGGAGTATAGGCAACCAGACGACGGTTGCAAATCTTAGCGATCTCGGGGTTGAACAATGGGCCTACAACGAAGTTAGCACCCAATTGCAGGTAAAGGGCAGCCGTAGCTGGATCAACGATAGAACCTACGCCCATAGCCATCTCCGGGCACTCTTTCGCTGCAAATTTCACAACTTCTGCAAATACTTCGTGAGCAAAGTCACCACGGTTAGTAAATTCAAAGGCACGAACACCACCTTCATAACACGCTTTCACTACTTTTTTTGCAACTTCTGCATCTTTATGATAGAAGACGGGCACCATTCCGGTAGAACCGATCTTATTTAATACTGCTATTTTATCAAACTTAGCCATTTTTTTATTTACTATTTAACGATTTACTATTTACTATTTAAATGTTTTGCTTTGTACTATTGAACTATTTATTCATCCTTGCCTTCATAGTGGTTATCGAACTGATTATTATCTTCAGAAGTTCCTCATTTTCCCGATATAAATCAGACAGCAACTCTTGCTTAACTAAAGAAGTGTCACCTAGTAACTCTATCCAATACAAGGTTTCATCAAGTTCTTCTTCCACCATTTTCAGCTTGTTTAGGAAATCCTTGTCTGATTTTCCCAAACACGCGGCTCTGTAATTTGCTGCGGGAGACGTTCCGGAACGAACGATCTGATTTCCTATAGCCCTACCAGCCGATGTATTAGGCAATTTATCTACTAACTTAACTATTCGTACCGCAAACACCTTCAACCTGTTCCTCAATTCTTCCGTTGTCATCAGCAAGAGTATCAAATAGTAAATTGTAAATAGTCCAATAGTAAATAAATTTATCTCTGTACACGTCCGCTTGCATCACCACCTGCCAATGCTTCAACTTCTTCTACCGATACCAGATTGAAGTCTCCATTGATAGTATGCTTCAAAGCCGAAGCGGCTACGGCAAATTCGAGAGCCGCACCCTGGTTAGGCTTCGTCAGCAAACCGTGGATGATACCGCCGGAGAAAGAGTCGCCACCACCTACACGGTCGATGATCGGATTGATATCGTAACGTTTAGATTCGTAGAATTCTTCACCGTTATAAATCATTGCCTTCCAGCCATTATGACTTGCAGAGAATGATTCACGCAAAGTAGAAATAACATATTTGAATCCGAATTCTTTAGCCATTGCCTTAAAGATACCCTTGTAGCCTTCAGCATCAGTCTTTCCACCTTCTACATCAGCGTCGGGTTTGAAACCCAGACAGAGTTCCGCATCTTCTTCGTTACCGATACAAACATCAACAAACTGCATCAACGGCTTCATGATGGATTGTGCTTTTTCTTTCGTCCAGAGTTTCTTACGGAAGTTGAGGTCAACAGATACTGTAACGCCATGACGTTTTGCAGCTTCGCAAGCCAATTTTGTCAGCTCGGCAGCTTTATCGGAGATAGCGGGAGTGATACCGGACCAGTGGAACCAATCGGCACCTTCCATGATTGCATCAAAATCGAAGTCAGCTGCATCTGCTTCAGCAATGGCAGAATGTGCACGGTCATAGATTACTTTACTGGGACGCATAGAAGCACCTGTTTCAAGATAGTAGATACCTACGCGGTCGCCACCACGGGCAATGAAATCTGTTTTTACACCATATTTGCGCAGTGCGTTCACAGCTGATTGACCGATTTCGTGTTTCGGCAATTTAGTCACAAAGTAAGCGTCATGTCCATAGTTGGCACAGCTGACAGCAACATTTGCTTCACCACCACCATATACTACGTCAAATGAATCAGACTGAACAAAACGGGTATTTCCCGGAGTGGACAATCTCAACATGATCTCGCCTAATGTAACGACTTTCTTTCCCATAATCTTATTATTTTTTTAATATGTGATTAATTTATAACTTTCAATTTGTCATTTTAGGGTTAAAAACCACCTTAACAACTTGATACTATGGAGAGTAAACTAAAATAAGGTTCGTTCTTCATAGCCTTCGTGTGCGGGCACAAAGATACAACAATTTTCGTAATTACAAAAATTGTCATATATTTGTGTCGAAAATATTAAGATTATTATTGTGTGCGGACACAAAGAACCGTAAATTGTTAAATCGTAATTGATATGGGGTCTGAAAGAATACGCATTAAAGATATCGCCAAAATGGCGGATGTATCGGTGGGAACAGTAGACCGGGTGATACACGGACGCAGCGGAGTATCAGAAGCCAGCCGGAAACGGGTGGAGGAAATTCTGAAACAGCTGGATTACCAACCCAATATGTACGCCAGCGCACTGGCATCGAACAAGAAATATGCATTCTCCTGTCTGCTGCCGCAACATGAGAAAGGCGAATATTGGACTGCCGTAGAAGCCGGTATCCAGGACGCACTGGTAGCGTACTCGGACTTCAATATCTCCGTGAACCTCTCCTATTACGATCCGTTCGACTATCATTCATTCGGAGACGTTGCCCGGAATATCCTGGAACAGGAGCCGGACGGGATTATGTTCGCCCCTACCGTACCGCAATATACGAAACCGTTTACAGAGGAACTAAACAAACGCTCTATACCTTATATATATATAGACTCCAATTTGAAAGATCAGCCTGCCCTCTCCTTTTTCGGGCAGAATTCGCACCAGAGTGGATACTTCGCCGCACGGATGATGATGTTGCTTGCAGGCGGGGAACGGGAAATTGTAATTTTCCGCAAGATAAACGAAGGTATTGTAGGTTCTAACCAGCAAGAGCGCCGGGAAATAGGATTTCGTGAATACATGCTGAAGCATCACCCCGATTGCCGCATCTGGGAACTGAACCTGCACGCCAAGCGAGACAGTGATGACGCACAGATGCTGAATGATTTTTTCAGAAAACATCCGAACGTAAAGAATGGCATCACTTTCAATTCAAAAGTTTACATTGTCGGAGAATATTTATTGAAGCAACAAAAAACAGACTTTAAACTGATGGGATATGACTTGCTGGAACGCAACGTGAAATGCCTGATGGAAGGTAGCGTATCCTTTCTCATCGCCCAACAGCCTGAATTACAAGGATTCGATGGTATCAAAGCATTGTGTGACTACCTGATTTTCAGAAAGGAAGTACCAAGAGAAAACTTTATGCCGATAGACTTGCTTACGAAGGAGAATATTGAATTTTATTCAAATAAATAATAAAGTAATTATGGAAACTAAGTACCTTAAAATCAACCCTGCGGATAATGTAGCTGTCGCTATCGTGACACTGCCGGCAGGAGAAAAGCTCACGGTGGACGGGACGGAAATCACTCTGAGTGAGGAAGTGCCCGCCGGACATAAATTTGCATTGAAAGACTTTGCAGAGGGCGAAAACGTCATTAAATACGGGTACCCTATCGGCCATGCACGCATGGCTAAGAAACAGGGGGATTGGATGAATGAGAATAATATTCAGACAAATCTGGCTGGGTTGCTGGACTATACATACAATCCGACAAGCGTTACGCTGGACATTCCACACAAGGACCTGACATTCAAAGGTTATCGTCGTAAAAGCGGCGAAGTGGGAATTCGCAATGAGATCTGGATTATACCGACCGTAGGTTGCGTGAATGGTATCATCAACCAGCTGGCCGAAGGTCTGCGCCGGGAAACCGGCGGCAAAGGAGTGGATGCGATTATGGCATATCCGCACAACTATGGCTGCTCGCAATTGGGAGACGACCACGAAAACACTAAGAAAATCCTGCGGGACATGGTATTGCACCCCAATGCAGGTGCAGTGCTGGTAGTGGGCTTAGGCTGTGAAAACAATCAGCCGGATGTGTTCCGTGAGTTCCTGGGAGAATATGACGAAGACCGTGTAAAATTCATGGTAACGCAGAAAGTAGGCGATGAGTACGAAGAAGGTATGAAACTGTTGCGGGAGCTGTATGAAAAAGCCAGCAAGGACGAACGTGTGGATGTACCCCTGAGTGAACTGCGAGTAGGCTTAAAGTGTGGCGGATCGGATGGTTTCTCCGGTATCACAGCCAATCCGTTGTTGGGTATGTTCTCCGATTTCCTGGTGGCACAAGGTGGTACGAGCGTATTGACGGAAGTTCCGGAAATGTTCGGCGCAGAGACCATATTGATGAACCGTTGCCGCAACAAGGAATTATTTGAAGAAACTGTGAAACTGATTAATGACTTCAAGGAGTACTTCCTTTCACATGGCGAACCGGTAGGTGAAAATCCGTCTCCGGGAAACAAGGCGGGTGGTATCTCAACTTTGGAGGACAAGGCCTTGGGATGCACGCAGAAGTGTGGCAAAAGCTACGTGGAAGGCGTGTTGCCGTATGGTGAGCGTCTGAAAGTAAAAGGATTGAATTTATTGTCAGCTCCGGGAAATGACCTGGTGGCAGCAACAGCACTGGCTTCCTGCGGTTGCCACATGGTATTGTTCACCACAGGACGTGGCACACCGTTCGGAACGTATGTGCCGACCATGAAGATTTCCACCAACTCTACACTGGCAAAGAATAAGCCGGGATGGATTGATTTCAATGCAGGAGTTATCGTGGAAAACGAGCCGATGGAAAAGACTTGCGAACGGTTTATCGATTACATTATCCAGGTGGCAAGCGGTGAATTCGTGAACAACGAGAAGAAAGGTTACAAGGAAATCGCGATCTTCAAAACGGGAGTTACCTTATAAATTGGCAATTGACAATTGTAGAGATAGAGGGCGGGCAAAAACTATTTTGCTCCGCTCTTTGTTTTTTATAATTTTGCAGCGGATTAATGTTTCACCACAGAGTAACACAGAATTCTAAGACCTGAGCAAATAATTCGGTCTAAAAACACTGTTAATAAAACCAAACGAGTAGTGGAGCGTAATGCTTCCCTGCTCGTTTATTCTTTATACGTGATTAAATCAACAAAGGGTGTCCCTCTTCTGACTACTGCAAACATTCTGCACACAAGTTTAAACTTTACCGCATTCAGCACTACTCCATGTTCTTTTCCCTCTTTTCTTTTCCTTTCATAATACTCTTTGAGTTCCTTATCCCATACAACGGCCGATCTTGCAGCCTGCGATAGATCCGCTTTCAATAGTCTGGCTCCCGTAGCACATACCCTTGTTTTCCCTTTCACACTGGTTCCTGAAGAATGTTCAAAAGGGGCAATACCCAGATAACAGGCATATTGCCGTGCGGTTTCAAATGCCTTGAAATTATTAGTATGTATGATTGTATTGATGGCATTAACACTACCAATCCCTTTAATGCTGTTAAGAAGCTGATAGTTTAAGTTCATAGTCGGATCAGAGCTGACAATCCCGTGCATCTCATCTTCTACGCTTTGAATTTGTTTTTCCAGAATCTTAACCATTTCTTCTGCCCGCCTGCTCGTAGAGGTGGACTCCCGGTCTTTTCTGTCCGTGATAAATCCCTTGTTTTCAGTCAGATGCTTAACCAGGCGTTTCCTTTCGGACGACAAGTCACGCAAGATAAGGACAGCACTGCCGGAAAGTTTGGAATAGGTCAATTCATCCCGATGCAAGTAACCGTAGTAAGCTATCCGCTCGGCATCCACACGGTCATTCTTTCCACGGACAAGCCCCAGAGAACGCTTTAAATCCAGAGGAGTGAAAGAACTGTAATCTTGTTTACATGACTCTAAAAACAGACATAAATCATAGCTGTAAATGCCTGTATTCTCCAAGCAGATGACAGTCTGTTTAGGAGAAATACGCTTCTGCTTCATCCAGGCAAACAATGCTTGATAACCCGTTTTATTATTCGAGACTTGCTTGTAGTTTGTCTCATCCGCATGTTTCTTTGCGGGATCGTAAATAACAACATCAAGTGTTTTTTTACTGATGTCAATGCCAATAAACCATTTCTTTTTCATAACTTCGCATTACTTATTTGAAGTTAACCATAGGTTGAACTCACTAAATCCTTTAATAGGCCAACGACCTAAAATTCTAATTGGGACGATTCAACTGAAAAGGGAGGCAGGACTAGTTCTGTGTATAGGGCTTCTGCCTAGATCTCACAATAGGTCACCCGCTTCCCTTGGTTAACTCTTATTAACTACAAAGGTAATATTTCAACCCTAAGTTTTAGTAATGCAAATCTAAAGGAGTCTCACAGAGTTTAATCAATTTGAAACCAAAAGAATAGAACTCCGTGATACTCCGTGTTACTCTGTGGTGAAGAATTCATAACCCGACAGAAATCAATTCCTCTAACGGCCCAAATGCCTTACGTGTTACCATATATATATTAAAATGACAAATACAGCGAATAAACGAAAAGGTGGATGGTGGGCACTGAGCCCGCTGGCAGTATTTTTATGCCTTTACCTGGTGACTTCATTGATTGTAAACGATTTCTATAAAGTACCTATTACGGTAGCATTCCTGTTGTCATCTTGCTATGCCATCGCACTGACGCGCGGATTGAGTCTGGAAAAGCGGGTGTATCAATTCTCGGTAGGAGCCAGCAATAAGAATATCATATTGATGATATGGATATTCATCCTTGCCGGAGCTTTTGCACAGAGCGCCAAACAGATGGGAGCAATCGACGCTACAGTAAACCTGACTCTGAGCATCCTGCCGGACAATTTATTACTGGCAGGAATTTTCATCGCCGCCTGTTTCATTTCACTTTCCATCGGCACCAGCGTAGGAACAATTGTAGCCCTGACGCCCGTAGCCATCGGACTGGCGGAAAAAACCGGCATCGATCTGCCATATATGGTTGCCATTGTAGTGGGCGGTTCATTTTTCGGAGATAATCTCTCCTTTATTTCGGACACAACAATTGCATCCACCAAAACACAGGATTGTGTGATGAGGGATAAGTTCCGGGTGAACTTTATGATTGTGGTTCCGGCAGCACTGGTCGTACTATGTATCTATATATTCCAGGGATTATCAATATCAGCCCCTGCACAGACGCAAGCGATTGAATGGATAAAGGTTATCCCCTACCTCATCGTATTGGGCACGGCAGTGGCTGGTGTAAATGTAATGCTGGTTTTGCTGCTGGGTATCCTCAGCACAGGCATCATAGGTATTGTTACAAGCGGAACAGACATAAGTACAGCTTTCTTCGACTGGTTCGGCGCCATGGGAACAGGTATCACGGGAATGGGAGAACTTATTACCATCACTTTACTTGCGGGCGGCATGCTTGAGACTATTCGGTATAATGGAGGCATAGATTTCATAATCTCCCGCCTGACACGTCACGTAAAAGGTAAGCGAGGTGCAGAACTGAGTATCGCCGCACTCGTCAGCATTGCCAACCTATGCACCGCCAACAATACCATCGCCATCATTACCACCGGACCGATAGCCAAGGACATCGCCCAACGCTTTCATCTGGACCGCCGGAAGACAGCCAGTATCCTGGACACGTTCTCCTGCCTGATACAAGGTATCATTCCTTACGGAGCGCAATTATTGATTGCCGCCGGATTAGCGGGAATTTCTCCCATCAGCATTATCGGTAGCTTGTATTACCCGTTTACAATGGGAATATGTGCATTACTGGCAATATTGGTGAGATATCCACGGAAATATTCGTGAAAAATCTCCCATACTCAATAAAAAATGAAAATATCGAAAAAAAATATGGTAAAAGATGATGCATTATTAAAATAGAATGCGTTACTTTGTACCCGAACAATAAGAAAGTTTATTCGATTTGATTATTTCACGTATGTATTTCCTCTGCATTGAGTATTTCCATCTCTGACCTAACAACTTCCAAAAACTTTGTTTATTGAATTATTAATTTATTATTTTATTTAGATTTATGAATTTGTATGTAGGTAACCTTAATTACAAGGTTAGAGAATCAGATTTGAGAGAAGTTATGGAAGAGTACGGAACAGTAGACTCAGTAAGAATCATCACTGACCGTGAAACAAGAAGATCTAAAGGATTCGCATTCATCGAAATGCCGGATTCTGCAGAAGCATCTAACGCTATCAATGCATTGAACGGTGCTGAATACGGAGGCCGTCCGATGGTAGTTAAAGAAGCATTACCGAAGAATTAATCATTCTAAGATAGTACGTTACAGAAAAAGGATGAATTTCAATGAAATTCATCCTTTTTTAATGCTATAATCCTCAATTTACGAAACGATTGTAATCGTCGATTACATGATTATAGTTATAAAGCAATTCCTTATACCCGCTTTCGGTAAACTTCCCATCGCGCAATTGTTTGCGAAGCTCACCCAAGAACTTATCAGTATCATTAACCATGTCTTCATAACTCATCATTTCACTGGAATAGTCTTTCAACTTCTCTATCTTTGAAGCCGCCTCCTTCTGAGTATTCACAGTATCATACAAAGATTGCATTCGCTCTTTGGCAACATCCGAATCATAACCTTCAAGTACTGCCTCCAAAGAAGAAATCAATGCCTTCCCAGCCATAATATGATCTTTCAGAGGATTATCCTTTAAAGTCGCCTCTTCTGCCTTGTCGGCATAAGGCGTCACCAAAGCATAAATCTGCGTACGAAGTTCCTGTATCCGATTTCCCTGTTCTTCCTGATCGGCAGCTATTTCACGCCCCCTGGCATACTTGTCGTCCTTATAGTCTTCTGCTTTAATATACTGGCAGTACTCTTCATAATTAGCATACACTTTGTTTGACGCATCCACATAAGCCAGGCAAAGCGCTTTCAAACTATCACGTACCGCATCCGGGAAGCAGTTGCCCGGATTTAATAATGCCGTCGTGTCTTTAGCCTGAAAATAAGAGCGATTGACAATGGGAGCTATAACAAAGCCCTTACCGTCTTTTTTCATGTACGCCAGTGTTTTGGAAATGTCATCCGTCGCTACGAGTTTTTTCATCAGATCGACAGTGATGTTGTAGTAAGCGATAACTTCATTCGCATCTTCCTGACTATAACTCATAGAAGCCGCATCCTTGCCTTTACCGCCACACGAAGCAAGCAACAAAAGGCCTGCAACAGATAATGATACTAAGATTTTCATTTTACATTCAATTTTTAAACAGTTTATAATAAGTGTTTTATTCATCCCATTCTTTCTCTATCTTTCCGGTAGTATCATAAGAAATCCAATGTCCCGAACGGCTGTCACTCCGGTACTGCCCTTTGCTTTTCAGAGTACCCGCTTTGATGTTCTGCTGCTTGTCTTCCTGATAAACAGCTTCGTATGGGCCATGTCTACGGTCATTGACATAAGTATAAGTCTCAATGAAATCATTGCGGTTACTGGTTACCCAAACACGCTCCGTACCATTTTTCCGTCCGTTCTTATAATTCGTTTCGCGTTTTGGCTTACCGGTAGAATAATCCAATAAAACAAAAAGTCCGTCTTTCTTTCCGGCTTTGTAATGTTGTATTTCTTCGCGTACCCCACCGGTAAAGACTACTTTTTCACCATCCAGCAAGTCGTTTGCATAGTTTTCAATAGAAAGCGTATCACCCAGATCATTGAACTCCAACCAGCAGCCGGTCTTCATCCCATTCTCATATTTCCCCAGCACCTTCGGAGTGTCTGTGTCAACAAAGCGCTCCTCATACTTTCCCATACGTTTGCCATGCTCACAGGTATAAGTCCTGGTATAGTCGTATCTGGCTTGCAGATAAGCCCATTGCCGGCCATGCTCCAAACCATCTTCATAGTTATTGTCCGAGCGCACTTCACCGGTCTCATGGTTATATTCTTTAAAATTGCCATGCTCCCTACCATTTTTGAAGAATACAGAACGGGACACTTTTCCATTTTGGAAATAAGAAATAACCGCCCCATCAAGGGTATCATTGCGGAAGGTATACTCCTGGGTAAGTGCCCCGCCCACATATTCGCGAAACAAACCATTCTTACGTCCTTCCTTATAAGAACCTTCCCGACGAAGCGCATTATGGGAATATTCCTGATATTTTCCGTCGAACATGCCTTCCTTGAATTCCGCCTGCACATATTGCGAACGATAGCCGTCGATTATACGGAATTCACCGTTCAAAGGTTTTTCCTTTTTGGCATCACGATAGAGAAAGCGTCCGTCACCCAGATTGATTTCGGAAACCTCATTAACCTGATAGATTTTCTGAGCTAATAGGGGAAAAGTACATACCAGTAACAGGCATATAGCCAAAACTTTTTTCATTGTCATACTCATGTGTGTTCCTAATTTTGTTTATGCCGCAAAATTAAGGGGTAGCAATGAAACCGGGAAATAAAACCGGGGGACAAATAAAAAAGTAAAAAGCACCAACTACAAACCTGAAATTCAGTTAAATAAGCAGCTTTCACCCTTTAAAAGCCAGGGGGACAAATCAGAAATTCCGTAGTAATTCCTCCAAAGTCACGCCACTCCCCGAGCCTATTTTATCAACGCGAATACGCTTGAGGCGCTTCTTGACGGAATCCTTTTCCAGGTGCATGATCTGCGCCATTTCAGACTGTGATAATTGCATTTTCACCATACAGCAATAGCGCAAATCTTCTTTGTTCAGTTCGGGGTAAGAGTCCTGCAAACGCAAAGTGAAATTATTGAATATAGCATCGGCATTCTCAGTTATCACATCCCAGTCTTTATCCGAAAAGATGATATTACCGTTCTTTCTGATCTCCCCCACTTGCTGCAAAATGCTAAAATTCAGTTGCCGGAAAAAGGCGCCTTTCAATTCCCCCTCTTTCTGCTGAAGCTCATTTATCTTTTGCAAATTCTCCAGATGTTCTTCACTACGATGGCGCAGTTCCTCTTGCTGGGCAATGATTTGTTCCTGCTGACCGATAAGCTGCTTCTGCTGGATAATCAGACGGCGACGATTACGACGGTAAAAAATCAAATAAATACCTCCCGCCACCCACAAAAGAGTTACGGATATGGCTATAATCCAATATACCCGGTGTTTATGCTCGGCCAGCTGCGCACGCCAACGCAGATTATCCGCCCGAAGCCGTTCATGCTGATAAAGACTCTGCAAAGCTATCAATTCGGAACTTTTAGTAGCAGCTTTGATGGAGTCATCTATCTGAGTGTATCGCAAAAGGTATTCATAAGCATCTTTATAACGCTTCATAGCATAGTAAGTATCCGCCATATTATAGTAACGGGCTTCCTGGGTGAAAGGGTCGGGACAAGGTTCGGATTTATGAAAGTAATAGTAGGCGGAATCATATTGTCCTAATTTGCCGAACATTGCGGCTTTTTCAGCATAATGACCGGTGATGTTCGCAGAATCCGTGGGCGCACGATGCCGGAGAGCTTTATCCACATATTGCAAAGCAAGGGCATAGTCTCCTTTCTGAGTGTAAATTCCCTGAAAACGCGTATATATATAAGGTAACTGGCTCGTCAGAGAATCGCGAAGAACAATTTCGTGCATGATTTCAGTATAATGCAAAGTACTGTCATACCGGCCGGAGAAGAGGTGACCGTAAGCGATGTCTCCCAATGAAATACATTCATAGGAAACATTCTTCATGCGACGGGCTATCTCCAGCGCTTTCTGCGAATATCGTATTTTATCCTCGAACAGACGTTCTTTTGCTGCCACTACCCCCGCCCAGGTGTTCACTAAATACCGCCAGTAATCACCCACTTGTTGGCCCTCCGAATAGGGCAATGCCTCCAGAAAAAATTTCATAGCCTCTTCATTGCGCTGAAAAGAACGTGCCACCTGCCCCGCACAAAACAAGGTACGGACTAGATGCACACTATCCACAGAAGCACGGTAATAATCCAAAGCTACGGTAAGTAAAGTGTCGATTTCATCCAAACGTTCCTCATTACGTGCCACTTCGGCAGCCAGCAAAGCATAAAGGGCGCGGTCGGATTTAGAAAAAGCTCCCGGATACTTTATTCCGGCAAGTATCAAGCTTGCACTGTCTTTCCGGTTTTGTTCTATCAGTTCATCCGCACAATGCAAACGAACATCGGTACGGCCACAAGCTCCAAATAACAACGCAATAATAGTTCCAAGTAGTAGTTTTTGCTTCATAATAGCAGTTATCGTTTTCGTGGCGACAAAGGTAATACAATTGCCCGAAATACAACGGCCTCATAGAAAAAACGAGCGAACTCTTTGTCAATCAAAATAAAAGCCCTACCTTTGCAGCCGCTATTACGAGATAGTAGCATAATTCAAATCATTTATTTAAAACATTATTTAAAATGGCAACAAAAATCAGATTGCAAAGACATGGACGTAAGAGCTATGCTTTTTACTCTATCGTTATTGCAGATGTAAGAGCACCACGTGATGGTAAATTTATTGAGAAGATTGGTACGTACAATCCGAATACCAATCCTGCCACAGTAGATTTGAAGTTCGACCGCGCACTTGACTGGGTTATGAAAGGTGCACAACCGACTGACACTGTTCGCAACATCTTGTCACGCGAAGGCGTTTACATGAAAAAACACCTGTTGGGCGGTGTTACTAAAGGCGCATTTGGCGAAGCTGAAGCTGAAGCTAAATTTGAAGCTTGGAAGAACAACAAACAAAGCGGTTTGGCTACCTTGAAAGCTAAAGACGAAGAAGCTAAGAAAGCTGAAGCAAAAGCACGTCTGGAAGCAGAAAAGAAAGTGAACGCTGAGAAAGCTAAAGCATTAGCTGAAAAGAAAGCTGCTGAAGAAGCAGAAAAAGCTGCTGCCGAAGCACCTGCTGAAGAAGCAACAGAGGCTCCCGCCGAAGAAGCTCCCGCAGCTGAAGCTGCTGCTGAATAATAGTAAGCACAGCACGATTACAAAAAATGGGATTAAAACTATAAAATCCTCTCCGGTTATGCCGGAGGGGATTTTTTATTGATTATCTTTGTAGCTACATATTTTTACTTAATAATAAAAGCAATGAAAAAATTTATCTATCTGCTCGCTGTGGCTGCCATCGTCGCTGCCTGTAGCGGAAACAAAGGTTACGTGGTAACCGGAACCGTAGAGGGTGGAGCTGACGGCGACACCGTATTTTTGCAAAAAGTAGACGGAAGAAATCTTGTAAAAGTAGACTCCGCAGTTATCACAAAAGGCACATTCACCTTCAAAGGTGTACAAGATACTGCCGTAAACCGTTACGTGACTTACAGACCAGCAGGAAAAGAAGGCATATTAATGGACTTTTTCCTTGAAAACGGTAACATCAACATCAACCTGACGCGTGATAATGACTCCGCTACCGGTACGCCAAGCAATGATGCTTACCAGGAAATCAGAGCTCAGCTGAATGATCTGAACAAGCAAATGATGACTATATACGAGTCCATGTCAGATACTACACTGACTGACGAACAGCGCGAAGCCAAAATGAAGGAAATGAACGATCTGCAAGAAAAGTCAATGGAAATCACCAAGGTAGGTATCGCTAAGAATATTACAAACCTCGTAGGCGTTCATTTGCTGAAGAATAACTACTACTATCTTGAAGTAGACGAATTGGATCCGCTGATGCCGCAAATCCCGGCTGAATTTGCGAATGATGAAGTAATCATCAAAATCAAAGGAAACGTAGAAAAGATGAAAGCAACTGCCGTAGGCCAGAAGTTCACAGATTTCGAAATGGAAACTCCTGACGGAAAGCCCGTGAAACTGTCTGACTATGTAGGTAAAGGTAAAGTGGTACTCATCGACTTCTGGGCAAGCTGGTGTGGTCCTTGTCGCCGTGAAATGCCAAACTTGGTAGAAGCTTACGCTCAATACAAGAACAAAGGTTTCGAAATCGTAGGCGTATCTTTGGATCAAAGTGGCGAAGCATGGAAAGACGCTATTCAGAAACTGAACATCACTTGGCCGCAAATGTCTGACCTGAAATACTGGAACAGCGAAGGCGCTCAATTGTATGCAGTAAGCAGCATTCCTCACACTGTATTGATCGACGGTGAAGGAACCATCATCGCACGCGGATTGCACGGTGAAGAATTGCAGAAAAAGTTGGCTGAAGTATTGAAATAATCTTTGTTCGGAAAAGAATAATCACAGTCAAGGAATTATTCTTATAGTATAAGTTCCCTTGTTACAAATACATGTAGCAAGGGAGTTTTTTTGTATCTACCTACTACACAGAGTTTTCCATTTTGAACAACTTTAGAAAACCGACTAATACAAAAAGTTATCCACTTTACATTTATACATGACTAGGAACCAATTGATTAACATATTTTAGACCGATAAAAGTTTCCCAAAAACAAAAACTTATAGATAAGTTTATACCTTTGCACTCCCAATTCTAATGGATAACTAAAAAATTAAAACGAGACCATGATACAGACTGTAATCAAAAGAGACGGACGTGTAGTAGGCTTCAATGAAGAGAAAATAGTAACTGCTATCCGTAAAGCTATGTTACATACGGATAAAGGCGAAGACTTACAATTGATACGCCAAATCACAGATCATATATCTTTCAAGGGAAGTGCACAAATGACGGTGGAAGCCATTCAGGATGCCGTAGAAATGGAACTGATGAAGAGTAGCCGGAAAGATGTAGCACAGAAATATATCGCTTACCGCAATCAGCGCAGCATTGCCCGTAAAGCCAAGACGCGCGACATGTTTCTGGAGATTATAGAAATAAAATCCAATGACGTAACACGGGAAAATGCAAACATGAATGCCGATACCCCGGCAGGCATGATGATGAAGTTTGCCAGTGAAACGACCAAACCCTTTGTGGATGACTATCTGCTAAGCGACGAAGTACTGGAAGCCGTAAGCGGTAATTACCTGCATATTCATGACAAGGACTACTACCCTACCAAGAGCCTGACATGTGTTCAGCATCCATTGGATCGTATTTTGACCTGCGGCTTTTCTGCCGGACACGGTGAATCCCGTCCTGCCAAACGTATTGAAACTGCAAGTATCCTGGGATGTATCTCACTGGAAACTGCACAGAATGAAATGCATGGCGGTCAGGCTATCCCGGCATTCGACTTTTATCTGGCACCCTACGTGCGCAACAGCTATATCGAAGAAATCAAGAATCTGGAAGAGCTGAACGGAAAGGATTATTCACATCTATATAAGAAAGAGCTTACAGACTATCTGCAACAGCCGCTGGATGGACTGTCCGACGAGAAACGCATTGTGCAACATGCCATTAACAAGACTGTAGCACGTGTACATCAGTCAATGGAAGCATTCATCCATAATATGAATACCATTCACTCACGCGGTGGTAACCAGGTAGTATTCAGTTCTATCAATTACGGCACAGATACATCTGCTGAAGGGCGCTGTATCATCCGCGAACTTCTGAAAAGCACCTATCAAGGTGTAGGTAACGGCGAAACAGCCATATTTCCTATTCAGATATGGAAAAAGAAACGTGGTGTGAGCTATCTGCCGGAAGACCGGAACTATGACCTTTACCAGCTTGCCTGCAAAGTGACGGCCCGCCGCTTCTTCCCGAATTTCCTCAATCTGGACGCTACTTTCAACCAAAGCGAAGAATGGAAGGCGGATGACCCGAAACGCTATCAGCATGAAGTAGCCACCATGGGATGCCGTACACGTGTATTCGAAAACCGTTTCGGACCGAAAACTTCAATCGGACGCGGAAATATCTCTTTTTCTACCATTAATATCGTACGCCTGGCTATCGAGTGCATGAAGATAGAAGATAAAGAATTGCGTATAGCCAAATTCTTCGCAAAACTGGATTCAATGCTCGAAGTCACTGCACGCCAACTGCACGAACGTATGGAATTCCAGAAAACTGCATTTGCCAAGCAATTCCCATTGCTGATGTCTGCCCTATGGGTAGGTTGCGAAAAGCTGAAACCAAACGATACAATTGCCTCTGTGATCAATCAGGGAACGTTGGGCATAGGTTTCATAGGTTTGGCAGAATGTCTGGTTGCCCTTACCGGCAAACATCACGGAGAATCGGAAGAAGCACAAAAACTGGGAGTAAAAATAGTAACTTATATGCGCGACCGCGCCGACCAATTCTCCGATCAGTATCACCATAATTACAGTGTGCTGGCTACGCCTGCCGAAGGACTATCCGGCAAATTTACAGGGGCAGACCGTAAGAAGTTCGGTGTATTGCCGGGAATTACAGACCGGGATTACTATACAAATTCCAATCACGTGCCTGTGTACTACAAGTGCAGCGCCCGCCATAAAGCAGAAGTGGAAGCTCCGTATCATGAACTGACACGTGGCGGACATATTTTCTATGTAGAAATAGACGGTGATGCGACACACAATCCTGAGGTCATCATGCGTGTAGTGGATATGATGGATCAGTACAATATCGGATACGGCTCAGTAAACCATAACCGCAACCGCTGTCTGGAATGCGGATATGAAAACTCTACTCCGAATCTGGAAGCCTGTCCGAAATGTGGCAGTACGCACATTGATAAGTTACAACGTATCACCGGTTACCTGGTAGGGACTACCGACCGCTGGAACAATGCCAAACTGGCGGAACTCAACGACCGTGTCATTCATAACTAATCACTAATCACTATCAACGTGCTTTCTATCCTTGACATTATAGAAGATACTACAGTGGACGGTCCGGGCTTCCGGACCTCCATTTATGCTGCCGGGTGCCCGAACAGATGCCCCGGTTGCCATAACCCTGAATCCTGGGATATCAACCGGGGACGCTGGATGTCGACAGACGAAATTCTGGCGAAAGTGCTTGCCGACAATTTTGCAGACGTAACATTCAGCGGCGGAGATCCGATGTACCAACCCGAGGGATTTACAGAACTGGCATGTGCCATTAAGGAAAAAAGTAACAAGAACATCTGGTGCTATACAGGATATACTTTTGAGACTCTGCTACGCAACCCACTACAGGCCAAACTATTGCAGTATATCGATGTGCTGGTAGACGGGAAATTCAAACAGGAACTACGGGATGAAAGCCTGTGCTTCCGCGGAAGCAAAAATCAACGTTTGATTGACGTACAGGCTTCATTGCAGGCAGAAGAGGTAGTGACATACAATTATAATCCCGTACCTCGCATTGCTTAATAATCAGTATGCTTGAGATGCCGACACCATCTCAAGCTCTCCTTTCTCGTCTCCCTCCTTTCAGAAATTCCCATAATTATAACTTGTTATCATTTCCTTCTTTCCTCAAAAAGCCGTACCTTTGCGGCGCTTTTCAAGAATAGATAATATTAGGATAACATTTTAAAGTATGAATTCGCCAAACGAATTAAAAGAAATTACCCGGTTTTTACTGGAGTATGCTAATCGTCTTATGGGTTCCGGTGTACACACTTCACGTGTGATACGAAACACCCGTCGCATCGGAAAGTCACTGGATGTAGACGTGAAAATGAGCCTTTTCCAAAAGACCATGGTGGTAAGTGTATGCGACATTGACAGCACGGAAGTCTACAATGAAGTAGCCATTATTCCCGCTTTCCCCATCAGTTTCGAACTGAACGCTGAACTGAGTGCGCTTAGCTGGGAAGCCTACGACAATCATTTACCTCTGGAGACACTTTGGGACAAGTATGAGAAAATAATATCACGACCGAAGATGGACCCGCTTTGTACATTGTTTCTGGTGGGTTTTGCCAATGCTTCTTTCTGCGCCCTGTTTGGTGGTGACTGGACAGCGCGTCTCATTGTATTCTCCGCAACACTCATCGGTTTCTATATAAAACAGATTATGCAGAAGAAGAAAATCAATCATTATCTTGTTTTCATTGTATCTGCATTCGTAGCTTCCATGGTTGCTTCTTCAGCGCTTACGCTGGAAACGACAGCTGAGATAGCCATTGCCACAAGTGTTCTTTATCTGGTGCCTGGCGTCCCCTTGCTGAATGGAGTCATTGATATTGTTGAGGGACATGTACTAACCGGCTGCACCCGTCTCATCCAGGCATTACTGCTGGTATTATGTATTTCCGTAGGACTCTCCTGCACTCTTATGTTAATTAGAAACAGTTTATTATGATACTCGTTGATATACTTACGGACGGCATATTTGCCGCAGTTGCCGCCATCGGTTTCGGAGCGATTTCAGATCCTCCCTTGCGCGCTTTTCCTTCCATTGCCTTGCTTGCCGCTATCGGCCATGCTTTGCGTTTTTGTCTGATGACCTATCTGGGAGTAGATATCGCCACTGCATCTCTATTTGCTTCTTTCAGTATCGGTATGGGAAGTCTGGTTTTGGGAAAACGTATCTATTGCCCCATGACCGTGCTCTACATCCCTGCATTGCTGCCTATGATTCCGGGTATGTACGCCTACAAAATAGTATTCTCACTCATCATGTTCATGCAGAATATGAAAGTACCGGAATTGCAAGAAAAGTATCTGATAGACTTATTCACGAACACAATTGTTACTTGTAGCGTCATTTTCATGTTGGCAGTGGGCGCCACTATACCGTTGTTCTTGTTTATCAAACGAGCTTTCTCCATGACAAGACACGAGAAAAATTAAAAGTTGAAAATTAAAATTTAAAAGATTGCGTATGGAAGTTTTTTGGAAAACAATCGCACAATATAATGAAGCAACCTGGATTTTCCAGGTAATTATTACGATTGCAGGTATCCTGCTGACCGTACTACTTTATCAAAAACCGACACTGCTGATAAAGCGGTTGATGAAAGGATATATGGTATTTTTAAATAGCTGGATTTCTATCGTCTACTACATGATCTATTGTGGTGACCGGAATTACAATTATATACTTGCCATATTCTGGGGTATAATTGCACTTATCTGGCTGTGGGACCTCATTACAAACTATACTCCGTTTGAACGTTATCACAAATATGACAAACTGACTTACATACTGTATGCCATGCCATTCCTTTACCCTCTCTTGTCATGGACACGGGGCATGGAATTCCCAATGATGACCACCTGTGTGATGCCCTGCTCCGTGGCAGTATTCACCATCGGATTGTTACTGGCATTTTCACGCAAAGTAAATCTGCTTGTAATACTTTTCCTTTGTCACTGGGCATTGATAGCGTTTTCTAAAGTGTACATCTACAAAATTCCCGAAGACTTATTGCTGGCAAGTGCAACCGTTCCTGCCATTTATCTCTTCTTCAAGAATTACTTCGACCAGAATCTGCATAAAGAAACAAAACCAAGTGCCAAATATACAAACTGGATTCTAATAGCACTCTGTGTAGCAATTGGAGTATTTCTAAGTATCACGATATTGAACGAATTAGTTGGTTAGAGAATTAAATATGAAATATGAAGTATTAAGTATGAAGTATTAAGTATTAAGTATTAGGTATTAAGTATTAGGTATTAAGTATTAAGGGCCACGCATCATTAATACCTAATACCTGATACTTAATACTTCATATTTCATATTTCATTCTATTTATTCTTTCCTTGATTTGCTACTGCTTCCATCAACTTCTTTATTTCCTCCGGATCTCCCAAGAAATAGTCTTTCTGCAAATTCAGGTCATCGTCAAATTCAAAGACATAAGGTACGGCGGTGGGCAGGTTCAGCTTTACAATATCTTCATCGGAGATATGCTTCAGGTGCTTGATGATTCCTCTTAAACTATTACCATGTGCCACTACCAACAGTTCGTCTGCTGTTTTCAGATTCGGGAAGATCACACATTTCCAGTAAGGCATGATGCGTTCGATTGTATCTTTCAGAGACTCGGTACGAGGCAGTTCCGCATCGGGCACTTCATTATAACGTGCTTCAAAGCGAGGATTACGAGGATCATCCTCAGTCAGTGCATGCGGAGCAATATCATAGCTACGACGCCAGATCAATACTTGCTCTTCACCGTATTTGACAGCAGTTTCCGCCTTATTCAAGCCTTGAAGCTGTCCATAATGCTTCTCGTTCAGACGCCAGGATTTCTCTACCGGTATCCAGTCCTGATCCATACGATCCAATACCACATTCAGTGTTTTCACTGCACGTTTCAGATAGGAAGTATAGGCTTTATCAAACTGGAAGCCATTATCTATCAATAACTGCCCCGCCTTTTTAGCTTCGGCAATACCTTTTTCCGTTAAATCTACATCGGTCCAACCAGTGAAACGATTTTCCTTATTCCATGCGCTTTCGCCATGGCGAAGTAATACAATTTTCTTCATACGAATTATTTTTTATTAGTCGTATAAATAAAACACGCATCTATCGGAACTTGTTCAATAAAAGGGAGGGAGCACTTTTTTCTCCACCCAATATACATTATACCGGCTTCCTATTTCCAACTTTACAGGAGCATCAGGCGAAAATCCTGTATTGTTGGAAGAATACGTCTTCACAATACCCGTGCACCAAACTTTATAATATTCACCTCATCAGCATTCGACAATACTTTTGCCTGATCTCCATCCTGCTCATCAATAAAATAGAATTTTTCGCTCGGAAGGTGATAGTTCCGTTTGTGAATATCCGCCAGAAACTATGCCAAACAAACAACTCAATGAAAGAAGTAAATGTCTCATAGTACATATATTATAAGGTGAATAAAAAAGCGAAAAGCTGCCCCGAGAAGTTTAGTAAACCTCCCGTGAGCAGCTTCTCTATATTGTTAGATCAAACTCTCTTACACGAACCAACGAACGTAGCAGAAGTCCTGACGGTGAGGCAGGTCAGAGTTTTTCGGGAACATACGGTAGGATACTTTAAAGCTACCTGCGTTCTCTAATTTATGTTTCACCTGGAAAGTATAAAGATTACCCTCTTTCTTCACTACACTGAACGGTTCAACAGAATAAACATGCTGTTTACCGTCTCCGGCAGTATAAGTAGTTACCAGTTCCAGACCGATAGCATCATTCAAGCCTTTCTCATCGATTACATAAGTAATGGTATATTCCTTACCGCTTTCGATAGTAGCTTGAAGCAATTCTTCACACTTGTCATAAGACACTACCTCAATACTGTCCCACTTAGACACCACTTCTTCTTTCCAAGCAGCAATTTCTTTTGCTTTGGCGTTGTCATTAGCAGACAATGCGCTGAAACGCTTAGCCAGCTTAGTGTAGAACTTGCTATAATAGTCGTCCAACTGACGTTTCATGGTATAGTGCGGTGCAATCTGTGCAATAGAATTCTTGATAGTCTTTACCCAACCTTCAGAGTATCCCTTCTTATTGCGTGCATAATACAACGGCAGGATTTCTGTTTCAAGGATGCTGTAGATAGTAGCTGCATCGAGCTGATCCTGATGTTCCTGGTTCTGGTAAGTACGCTTTTCAGTCAGCGCCCAACCTGCACCTTCACGATAGCCTTCCAACCACCAACCGTCGAGTACGGAGAAGTTTACAACACCGTTCATCAACGCTTTCTCACCGGAAGTACCGGATGCTTCGAGCGGACGAGTCGGAGTATTCAACCAGATATCTACACCGGATACCAGACGGCGAGCCAGCTGCATATCATAGTTTTCCAGGAAGATAATCTTACCCAGGAATTCCGGACGACGGGAAATTTCGATAATTCTTTTAATCAAACCTTGACCTGCTCCATCATGCGGATGAGCCTTACCTGTGAACAGGAACTGTACCGGATAGTCAGGGTTGTTCACAATCTTAGCCAGACGGTCGAGGTCAGTGAACAGCAAGTGAGCACGTTTGTAAGTAGCAAAACGACGACCGAAACCGATCAGCAACGCATTGGGATTGATCTTATCCATCAGAGAAACGATGCGTGAAGGATCACCCTGGTTCTTCAACCAAGTTTCACGGTATTGCTTACGAACATAGTCAATCAACTTATTCTTCAAAGCCATACGGGTTTCCCAGATTTTTTCATCGGGCACATTATAGATAGCTTCCCAAATCTTCGGGTTAGACTGATCGTACAAGAAGTTTTCGTCGAAGTTAGCCGCATAGAGATGTTTCCATTCGGTAGCGCTCCAAGTCGGGAAGTGTACACCGTTCGTAACATAACCCACATGCATTTCTTCAGGGAAATAGCCCTTCCAGATAGTAGAGAACATTTCCTGAGAAACCTTTCCATGCAACCAGCTTACACCATTCACTTCCTGTGAAGTGTTGCAAGCAAAAATCGACATACAGAAACGTTCGCCTTTGTCGCCCGGATTGTTACGGCCAAGATCCATCAGGTCGTCCCAGCTGATACCCATCTTAGCAGGATAACCACCCATATACTTACCGAAGAGACCTTCGTCGAAGTAATCGTGACCAGCAGGAACCGGAGTATGTACAGTGTACAGTGAAGAAGCACGCACCAATTCGATAGCCTGGTCGTAAGACAAGCCTTCAGCTACATAATCACAGATACGCTGAACGTTGATCAACGCTGCGTGTCCTTCGTTACAGTGATAAACATCTTTCTTGATACCCAGTTTCTTCAGTGTCAAGATACCACCGATACCAAGCAATATTTCTTGTTTCAAACGGTTTTCCCAGTCACCACCATAGAGTTGGTGAGTAATAGGACGGTCGAATTCGCTGTTCATTTCATTATCCGTATCCAACAGATAGAGAGAAATACGTCCAACGTTTACACGCCATACAAAAGCATGAACAAAATAATCCAGATAAGGAACATCTACAATCACCTGATTGCCATTCTCGTCCATCACTCGCTCGATGGGCAACTGACCGAAGTTCTGAGCTTCGTAGTTGGCAATCTGCTGGCCATCCATAGAGAGGGTCTGCGTGAAATAACCGTAACGATATAGGAATCCTACTGCGCAAAGGTCAACATTGCTATCGGAAGCCTCTTTCAGGTAGTCGCCGGCAAGAACACCTAAACCGCCAGAATATATCTTAAGTACCTGGTTCAAACCATACTCCATGCTGAAATAAGCAACGGAAGGGCGCTTCTGATCAGGTTTCACGTCCATATACGTTCTGAACATAGCATAGACGTCATTCATTCTCTTCAGAATTACTTTGTCATTTGCAAGCGCCTCGAGTTTAGCATAACTCATTCTTTCCAACAGAAGGACGGGGTTATGACCAACTTCTTTCCACAAAGCAGGGTCAAGGTCTCTAAACAGTTCAGTAGCTTCATAGTTCCAAGACCACCAAATGTTGTGTGCCAATTCAGACAATTTCTCCAACTCGGCAGGAACATGAGATTTCACATTCACATCTTTCCAGTTCGGAGTGTTTACATTACTAACTTTAATCTTCATTGTATGATTACTTGATTGATTAATAATTCATATTTATTTTAACCTAACTGACGCTCCATCGCATGACGAAGGGCAAAATCATAGGCTTCATAATAATATTCAATAAAATGCTTCCACAAAGCCTGCTCAGCCACTTGCCCGGCACGCTTGCGAATGTTTTTCACTTCTGCATCCGTCTTTGCTGAGAATGCCGAAATGGTGTCTTTGATACCGTCAGCTACTTCAGAATAGTTGTAATCCGAACGGTGAAGTACCTCTACCCCATCATCGATGCCATGCTGGTTCTTCAGGCTGTTCACCCAAAGTCCGAAACCTGCCAGGTCGGTCGTGACGGTAGGAACATGAAAAGCAACACTTTCCAGCGGGGTATAGCCCCAAGGTTCGTAATATGAAGGATAGACACTAAGATCTTCTCCCAATATCAAATCGTAATATTGCTTGTTTATAATGCCATCTTTTCCGTCGAGATAGCAGGGAACAAAAATAATCTTCACCTTATCCTCAGGACGGTTGCTCATACCCATATACTTCAGCATGTCCAGCACTTGATCATGCGTCATGTTGTGCAGCCAGTGAGTAATCAAAGGTACTTCCAGCGGAGTAGTGAATTTCTCCTTGCTCTTGAGACGCTGTTGCAGGTCTTCACGGGCATCACCTACCCATCCCGGCACATTGATGAATGCCAATACATTCTTCTCCAGGTTCTTATCACGGTTCAGTCGATTCAGTGATTCAAGGAAGACATCTATGCCTTTGTTCTTAAACTCATAACGACCGCTGGTACCGATAATCAACGTATCATCACCCATATCCGTACCCATCAGGCAATTGGCAACGCGCAACATGATAGATCTCGCACGTTTGCGTTTTCCGGTAAACGTAGTCCCTTTGGGTACAAAATCATCTTCAAAACCATTCATAAGCACTACATCGGCAGGCTTATCAAGCAATTCCTTGCACTCGTTGTTCGTGATTTCGCTCACAGTCGTAAAACAGTCTACATAGTGCGCAGTCTGTTTTTCAATGGAGTGTTTGGATTGCATATTGAGCTCTTCCGCCATCTGATCGCCGTTGTAAGCGAAGAGATAATCGTAAAGAGGCTTATTGTTACCTGCAATGGAACGTCCGATGGACGTGGCATGTGTGGTAAATATCGTAGCGATTTCAGGAACAGCTGTTTGTAAGTAGAGGGCTCCCATACCGGTCATCCACTCATGTGCCTGATAAATCACTTTATCCGTCTCCGTCAGGTTGTAGCGATAAAAACTCTCTACCACCTTTCCGGCTGCATACGAAAACATGGATGCTTCATCATAATCACCGTATGCATGCAGTGAATCCACCTGATAGTGGTTCCACATTTCTGTATATATTTCATTCTTCAGTGCGAAAAACGGTTGGAAATCAACCAATATAACGATCGGATTGCCCGGAATGTTCCAGCGTCCTACACGGACGGAAAGGTTATCTTGCTCAGTTGCATGCTTTCTCCATGCTACACAAAGATTATCGGACTCGATAAACAAAGGGTTCTCTTTACCCTGCCAAAAATCAGGTCCTATAAAAAATAATCTATCATGAAATTTTGCCTGCAAGGTATTTGCTCGCGTGGACAAAACCGTATAGATACCTCCAACCTTATTACATACTTCCCAGCTTGACTCGAAGATGTAGTCGGGGGTTAACAGCTCTTTAGTCATATTACTTTTAATCTCTATTACTTAATACCGGCTGCAAAAGTACACATTATTCTTTGAAAAATAGCCTATTAATCGAAAAAACTAATGAAATATGCATAAACAATCGTTTGCGAAAAATAGTTAGAAGACCTGAATAGCGTTCCGAACGCCACACTTCATCAGAGCAAATGCCATACTTCATCAGGACAAATGCCACACTTCATCAGGGCAAATGCCACACTCTGTATGTTGCAAAGTGTGGCATTTGCTCTGATGAAGTGTGGCGTTTCGCTTACTGAAGTGTGGCATTTGGAAACAATAAACCCAGGATCATCATCGAAATGACAACCCTGGGTTAGCAAATTATTCAGAAATAGATTCTTATGCAACCAGTGCGCTACCAATCAAGAATGTTGCAGCCAAAGCAACGATAGCGTAAAGTTCCGGGAATACGGCAAGGATCAATGTATTGCTGAATACATCGTGACCTTGTCCGATAGCTGCGATACCATTTGCACAAACCTGTCCCTGGCGAATAGCTGAGAACAAAGCAACCAATCCCAAGGCGATACCTGCACCGAGAATAGCGGCTGCCTGGATGCCGGTCATTTCAGGAGTAAGGATACCGAAAATAGTCTGGAACATAAAGTAACCGGCAAAACCATACAAACCCTGCGTACCGGGAAGTGCTGTCAATACGAGAAAGTTTCCGAATGCACCGTCGTTCTTCTTCAAAGCACCGATAGCTGCGTTACCGGCAATCGTCACTCCATAGGCACTACCGATGCCAGACAAACCAATCATTACTGCGATGCCGATGTAGGCAATCAATAAGTTCATTTCCATAATCTTACGTTTTTTATTGTTTTAATTTTTAATTCTATAATTGTTATTTTTTAAATGGCTTATATTCTTTTCCGCCTCCTTCGTAACCGGAATTCTTAAAGAACTCCACGAAAGTCAAACGCATGGGGTGAACCATCGCACCCAGTACGTTCATAAACATGTTAATGGCATGTCCGATAACGAATATCAGTACCATCACAATCGGACCGACAATCACATTGTCAGGGCTCATGCCCACAGCCAGACTGTTGAATACTCCCGCAAGGATACCTCCCGACAGACCGAGGGCAAACAGACGAACATACGAAAGCACGTCGCCCAGCAAACCCGTAGCCATGTTGTAAGAATCCCACAAACCCAATCCGATATTCATAAACACGTTCTTACCGGGACTGTTGAAGAGAAATATCATAACGGCAGCCACACCAAGAATGCACAGATGTACCGTACCACCCAACGGCATCACTTCGGGCAACAGGAATCCTACTCCGCAGGATATCAGCAACACAATCCAACCGATAGTGGCTACGGCATACTTAAAGCCGAACTGTATCGCCTGATTGACTGCTTTCAGTATCATACCGAAGAGAATCTGAACCACACCGAGTATCAGTGACAACTGGAACATGGCATTATTATCCATGAACAAATGCTCCTTCATATACTGCAAGAAAGGTATGTTAATGTCATAGAGGCTCACTCCGAAGAACGTACCCGTCAGCATTCCACAGAAGAATGTAGAGGCAGCCAATATCTGTACCAATGAAAGAATCGGCTTCATCGTTGCACTGATATTCTTGGCGAACATACGGTACAGCGTAGCGGCAAGGAACAGGAACAATCCGTAACCGGAGTCACCCAGACACAACCCGAAGAACACCATAAAGAACGGTGCAAAGAACGGCGTCAGATCCAATTCACTGTATTTCGGAAGCATGTAGAGTTTGCATATCGGTTCAAACCAGGCAAAGAAACCCTTATTGTTCAATTGGATAGGCACATTATCTTCCGGTGTCGGATTCGTAATCTCATAATAGATATGCTGTTCATCCAGCCATGCGGCAATTTCCTTTTCTTTGGAAGCCGGCGCCCAACCTTGCAGCAACATCAGCTTTTCTCCCGCTGTAGCCTCTGTGTTCAATATCACCTGAGAAAACTCTATTTCAGTGTTCACCTCTTTCAAGGCTGCTTGTAATGAAGGTTGCTCCTTCTCAGCAAGCACAGCCAGCTTTTGGTCATTGTCCGCCAAAGCCTGTTCAGTCTCCTGACAAAGTATCTGCACACGGGTCAATGAATAAGGAGGTAACTTTATCTGCTCTGCATCCAAATCTACTTCCACTTCATTCTTAGTTACAGTAATGAAATAGATACGTGAGGATACACGATTGATAATCATCGCATTATAAGTTTCTTCCCAAATCTCGTCATAGCTACCTTCCGAGCAACAGTAAAAGTTTACCGTAAAGCCGGCATCATGCAGAAGATTCAGACTTTCAGGCTCGAAATCACCCCAGGGTTCCAGGGCGGCTTTCTCCTTCTGATAGTTTTGCAGCTGTTGTTGCAGCTTCGTCTTTTCACTTTGCAGCACATCCACTTCGTCCAGCACTTCCAGCCCGCGGGCAGCAGAAGCGGGTGTAGTTTCCTTCGCTTCGCCCAAGCCATGCAGCATTTTCAATGTTGCCTGCAAACGCGAAGAAAGCCGGATGCTGTCCTGCAACTCTACATTATCAGCTACTCCCTGCTGTTTTTCAGCCACGTGCACTACTCCAAGTTCGCGCACTCCGTTCAGAAATACCTCGTACTCCTTATGATATACAAGGAATGTGAGCTTCTTCATTTTTGTAATCATGCTTCTGCCTCCTTCCTACTCTCTTGATGGGATTTCATGATTTTCTGCGATGACTTGGAGAGATTTTCCTCGTCTTCCATGAAGCGCTTGATCTTTCGCAGAGCATCCTGATAGCCTGGAATCTGCACTTTCTCAAAGAGGTTTACCTTTTGGGTAGTCTTCTTACGTGCATGTTCCAGCAAGCCCAGTTTGGCGACGATAAACTCCCGTTCGATAGCCGTCTGTGCCAACACCTTGAGCAAATGTATGCCGTCGGCATACCATTTGGGAGCATTGAACAGGCTGTAGGGGCGTATTTCGAAATCAACGTTTTCGAGCAGCGGCACCCGTACACCGGCAATCTTCTTCACGCCGAGATGTACATCGCTCACCTTTATCAATGAGGAGTCAAACTCATTCCAAAGGGCGAACATCGCTTCGTAGGCCTGGATTTCCCGTTCCAACTTCTCATCCAGCGCGGCAGCTTCTGATTTGCAGCGCTTCACTTCCATGCGTAGTGCGCTCTCCTTATTCTTGATAATAGGGAGTGTACGTACCCGCACTTTCAGTTGCTTTTCCAACTGCTGGAGGGAAGTTTTATTATATTGAAACTTTATAGCCACTTTATTAGTGATTAGTTGTTAGTGATTAGTTATTTGCTTTTGGCCAGAACTCGTCAACCAATTCTTTCTTGATATTCACTTCTTCCGGACGGAAATACTTACCGAACAGGCTCCAAGCCACGTCGAGCATCTCAGTTGTATCGAGGTTCACATCAATAGCCAGCAATTGGTTGGAGTAATCCTTGGCAAATGCAAGGGTACGTTCGTCATAGTTTGTCAGGTCGAAACCGTTCTCCAACTTCGTCTTAGCGTTGGCAGCATCGGCATACAGACGTACAGCAGCATTCATCACCTGCGGATGGTCTTTACGCGTCTTCTTACCTGTAACGAGTTGTTTCAGACGGGACAGTGAGCGGAACGGGTCAACGATAACCTTACCGATATCTGTATCACGACGCAGGAACAACTGACCTTCCGTAATGTAACCCGTATTATCAGGCACAGCATGCGTAATATCGCCACCGGACAATGTTGTCACCGCGATAATGGTAATGGAACCACCACTTGGGAACTGTACTGCCTTCTCATAAATCTTAGCCAAATCCGAATAAAGAGAACCCGGCATAGAATCTTTTGAAGGAATCTGGTCCATACGGTTGGATACGATCGCCAGCGCATCGGCGTAAGAGGTCATATCAGTCAACAGCACCAGTACCTTTTCATTATTGTTCACAGCGAAATATTCGGCTGCTGTCAACGCCATGTCTGGAATCAGCAAACGTTCTACCGGAGGATTCTCCGTTGTATTCATGAAGCTGACGATACGGTCGAGCGCACCGGCGTTGGAGAATACATTCTTAAAGTACAGGTAGTCATCGTTCGTCATACCCATACCGCCCAGAATGATCTTATCCGTCTCGGCACGAAGTGCTACGTTCGCCATTACCTGATTAAACGGCTGGTCAGGATCGGCAAAGAACGGAATCTTCTGTCCGGATACCAGCGTATTGTTCAAGTCGATACCTGCAATACCGGTCGCAATCAGTTCCGACGGTTGTTTACGGCGTACCGGGTTCACAGACGGACCACCGATTTCCACTTCCTGACCTTCGATAGACGGACCACCGTCAATCGGATCACCGAAAGCGTTGAAGAAACGTCCCGCAAGCTGTTCGCTCACTTTCAGCGTAGGCGACTTACCCAGAAATACTATCTCCGCATTGGTCGGGATACCTTCCGTACCCTCAAATACCTGCAAAGTCACATCGTCACCGGCAATCTTCACCACCTGGGCGAGCTTACCGTTTACGGTTGCCAACTCATCATACCCTACCCCTGTTGCTTTCAGCGAACACGTAGCTTTCGTAATCTGAGTGACCTTGGTATATATTTTTTGAAATGCTTTTGTTGCCATCTTATTGTTTTTTATGCTTTACGTTCTTCAATCAGTTCCTGCAACTGCTTACGGAATCCTTCATATTCTTCTGATTTGAACTTCGAGTAGTTCATCTGCTTACAGATATTGATCATTTTCTTAAAATAATCCATTACTTCATTGAAGTTATCGAATTCAAACTCCGTATGACAGATATCAATAATCATGTTCAGGATATCTTCCTGGCGCTCCATCGGTGTTACAGCGTCAATTTCGTCGAAAGCATCCTGTTGCAGGATTACGAAATCGATCAATTCTGATTTCCAGAATGTTACATGATATTCTACAGGTACACCGTCATCACCCAGGATATTGATCTGTTCGGCAATCTCCTTACCACGTTGCAAGCGGTTTTTGATTTCATTCACCTTACCGATCCACTCGCCATTGATGTGAGTTTTGATATATTCCTCAAATTCAGGATATTCGATATATTTAGAATAAGAATCAATCGGATTCACAGCGGGATAACGCTTCTTGTCGGCACGATCCTGCTCAAGAGCGTAGAAACAACGGGCTACTTTCTTCGTATTCTCCGTTACAGGCTCTTTCAAGTTACCACCGGCAGGAGACACCGTACCGATAAAGGTAATAGAACCCGTTTCACCGTTACCCAGCACCACATATCCGGCACGTCCGTAGAAATTGGAGATGATAGAAGACAAGTCCATCGGGAATGCATCAGGTCCGGGCAACTCTTCCATACGGTTGGACATCTCGCGCAAAGCCTGTGCCCAACGGGAAGTGGAGTCAGCCATCAACAATACCTTCAGACCCATACTACGATAATACTCTGCAATCGTCATAGCCGTATATACAGACGCTTCACGGGCAGCTACCGGCATGTTCGAAGTATTAGCGATAATGATTGTACGCTCCATCAACTTACGTCCGGTGTGCGGGTCAACCAGTTCCGGAAATTCCGTAAAGATTTCCACAACCTCATTGGCACGCTCACCACAGGCAGCAATGATTACGATATCCGCCTCCGCCTGCTTTGAAATGGCGTGCTGAAGCACCGTTTTTCCCGTACCGAACGGGCCGGGGATAAATCCCGTACCACCTTCTACGATGGGATTCACGGTATCAATGACACGTACACCCGTTTCCAACAGTTTGAAAGGACGCGGTTTTTCTTTATAATTCGTCATGGCGCGTTTCACCGGCCATTTCTGTATCATGTTCACATGGATGTCATTCCCTTCTTCGTCAGTCAGTACGGCTACGATATCTTCGATACTGTACTCACCTTCGTCTACGATGGATTTCACGGTACATACGCCCTTTTGAGTGAAAGGCACCATGATTTTCAGGGGTTGGAAGTTTTCATCCACTTGTCCCAGCCAGGCAGCCGCTTCCACTTTATCACCTACTTTCACCAGAGGCATAAAGTGCCATCTGCTCCCCTTGTCCAGCGGATAGGTATATTGTCCGCGTTTCAGGAAGACTCCATCCATCTTATCGAGGTCATTTTGCAGACCGTCATAGTTTTTCGAAAGCATACCCGGGCCTAATGTCACCTCAAGCATGTGTCCGGTAAATTCGGCTTCAGCCCCTACTTTCAGTCCGCGGGTGCTCTCAAACACCTGCACGTACACATGGGTACCTACCACCTTAATCACCTCCGCCATCAGTCGGTCACCGCCGGTCGAGATGTAGCAAATCTCGTTCTGTGCCACCGGGCCGTCAACGACGAGGGTTACCATGTTGGCGATAACGCCACTAACAGTTCCTTTTGTTGCCATATAATTATGTTATTTATTTTATCTGAATTCTGCGGGAATCTGCACTTCGTCCTTCAGCGTTGCTATAATGCTGCGGAACAACTGATTACCCTTTTCCTTATCCAAAGAAATCCACCGTTCTATCATTTCCAGTTGCAGCAGAAAAACGAACAGACGCTCTACAGTAAAATAGTTGAAGAAGGTAGCTTCTTCCATCCAATTCCAACGTAACTGGTCAATTTTCTTTTCCCGTTCCACTAACTCTTCGGTTTCACTGATCTTCACCAACTGATCCAGGAAGTCCACCTCCCCCGTCAACCCGAAATCGCGGGCACCGGATGTACGCAAAGCCTCGCACACTTCCGTATCTCCCACTATCAGCGGAGCGATATCCATCTTGAATTTCCGGGCAGTCAGTGCCACCAACACATTGTTCATTGTCAGATTGAATTCAAACCAAGAAGACACGAACTTATTCCTGCACTTCATTGCATGCGCATAGTAAAGCGCAGCCAGACGGTCTTCATGTAGAAAATCATCCTCGGCAGGAGTATTGAAATATTCTGAAATAAAAGTGGAGAGATAGGAAGGAAATACGGCATCAGCCACCTCATCACCATCTTTAAGCAATGAGATAAACTCAGCCAATTCTTCTGTGGAATAATTTCCACGAGAGTCAATGGCGGCGTCTTTATCCTTTAGTAATTTCAGAACGTTCGCATTGTCAAACTTCAGATAAAACAGATCAATCAACCGTCTATCTTCGTCGGACAAATCCGGATACAGTTCCGCTTTGAAATCAGCTACCGTATAGCTCAGTTTGCTATCCTCCAAAGTGAGTTCGGGCAAACCGGCTACCAAGTAGTAATAGTATTTACTCATATCCTGTGGTTTTAGAACAGCATTTCCACTAATTGCGGACGCAGGAATTCTTTGAAGTAATTCATAAATTCTTCTTCACCGAAGTTTACTTTGTACGAACCATCGGCAGGCGAAACGGTGAACAACGTCTTATTACCATTTACCTGTTCTATTTTCACACCTTTATCCAGCAACGTTTTTGCTTGTGCGGCGAAGTATTTCTTCAGACCTTCGGCATCGGCGGTAGAGATCACGATAGGCTCGTTCACACTCCATTTGGAAGCCAATGCAACTATGAAGGCGTTCAAATAATCCTTGTCGGCAGCAAACGCTTTCACATCCGCATTGACAATCTTATCCGTCACAAGTGTAGCGATTTCAGACTTCAGTGCATTCACTGCCTGGCCGGCGAATAATTTCAATTCCGACTTGGTATTTTCTGCCAGTTCATCGGCAGACTTACGAGAGGCAGCCACAATTGCTTCAGCTTCTTTACGAGCGTCTTCCACAATTTTCTTGGCTTCATCTTGAGCGTTAGCGATAAGTTTCTGGGCCTCAGTGTTACCTTTTTCGACCCCCTCGCGGTAAATCTTATCAGTCAACTCTTGAATTTTGTTTTCCATATACACAGGAGTAATTTTAATAATTATATAATTGCGATTTTTTCCCTTTTTATTAGATTCGAGTCCAAAAGTACTAAAATCCCTCAGATAAAAAGGAGAAAGAATGGAATAAAAATGTCCTATTTTTCAAAAAAAACCTTTTTATACCATTTTTATTCCGTAAAGATAAGGATGAAGTTGCAAACTAAAAAGAAAAAGCTTGCTGAAAAAGGAGAATAGGGTTTTCAAAGAGGGAAAAAGGAGAGTCAATTCACCTACCAGCTCAAAAATGCAAAAGGAAAATTAAAATAGAACCAGCTGATATAAACACAAAAAGCCTCCATATCATTTCGATATGGAGGCTTTCCTCTAAAACGGCAACTACCTACTCTCCCACTTGACGCAGTACCATCGGCGTGACCAGGCTTAACTTCTCTGTTCGGAATGGGAAGAGGTGGAACCCTGATGCTATAGTCACCTGAAATAAGTTAGACACGATGTAAAAAGCAAAGTTCGAAAACTGAACGTATATATCCGCCATACAAGGCAAAGACCAAAAGTCAACGGGCAATTAGTAATGCTCGGCTATGATGTTACCACCTGTACACCTGCATCCTATCAACGTTGTCGTCTTCAACGACCCTAAGAAATCTAATCTTGTGGCTGGCTTCGTACTTAGATGCTTTCAGCACTTATCCAATCCCGACTTAGATACCCAGCAATGCACCTGGCGGCACAACTGGTAAACCAGAGGTCAGTCCAACACGGTCCTCTCGTACTAGTGTCAGAGCCACGCAAATTTCATACGCCCACGATAGATAGAGACCGAACTGTCTCACGACGTTCTGAACCCAGCTCGCGTGCCACTTTAATGGGCGAACAGCCCAACCCTTGGGACCTTCTCCAGCCCCAGGATGTGACGAGCCGACATCGAGGTGCCAAACCCCTCCGTCGATATGAGCTCTTGGGAGGGATCAGCCTGTTATCCCCGGAGTACCTTTTATCCTTTGAGCGATGTCCTTTCCATACAGAAACACCGGATCACTATGCTCTAGTTTCCTACCTGATCGACTTGTAAGTCTCCCAGTCAAGCGCCCTTATGCCATTACACTCTGCCGCCGGTTACCAATCGGCGTGAGGGCACCTTTAGAAGCCTCCGTTACATTTTTGGAGGCGACCACCCCAGTCAAACTACCCACCAAACAGTGTCCTCGCATCAACGAGTTAGAACTCAAATAACCAAAGGGCCGTATTTCAACAGCGGCTCCACAAATACTGGCGTACCTGCTTCAAAGCCTCCGGCCTATCCTACACATCAATTACCCAAATTCAATGTTAAGCTATAGTAAAGGTTCACGGGGTCTTTTCGTCCCATCGCGGGTAATCGGCATCTTCACCGATACTACAATTTCACTGAGCTCACGGTTGAGACAGTGTCCAGATCATTACACCATTCGTGCAGGTCGGAACTTACCCGACAAGGAATTTCGCTACCTTAGGACCGTTATAGTTACGGCCGCCGTTTACTGGGGCTTCAATTCAATGCTTCTCTTGCGATGACATCTCCTCTTAACCTTCCAGCACCGGGCAGGTGTCAGGCTATATACTTCATCTTTCAATTTGGCATAGCCCTGTGTTTTTGTTAAACAGTTGCCTGGACCGATTCTCTGCGCCCCACCTCGCAGTGGGGACCCTTTATCCCGAAGTTACAGGGTCAATTTGCCTAGTTCCTTAACCGTGAATCACTCAAGCGCCTTAGTATATTCTACCCGACCACGTGTGTCCGTTTACGGTACGGGTACCTTAAAGATTAAGTTTAGCGGATTTTCTTGGGAGTATGATTACATGCACTATTGGATTGTTCCGAAGAACGCTCCATACTATCAGGTTCGACTCTCGGGGCGGATTTGCCTACCCCGATCAACATCTACACCCTTCAACGGACTATTCCGTCAGTCCGCGGCACTGTCACGCCTCCGTCTCCACGTCACTCTTTAAGGTAGTACAGGAATATTAACCTGTTCTGCCATCGGCCTCACCGTTCGGCTGAGCCTTAGGACCCGACTAACCCTGATCCGATTAGCGTTGATCAGGAAACCTTAGTCTTTCGGCGAGGGGGTTTCTCACCCCCTTTATCGTTACTTATACCTACATTTGCTTTTCCACACGCTCCAGCAAAGCTTACGCTTCACCTTCAACGCAGAGTGGAATGCTCCCCTACCGATGTTTGCACATCCCATAGCTTCGGTAAATTGCTTATGCCCGATTATTATCCACGCCAAACTCCTCGACTAGTGAGCTGTTACGCACTCTTTAAATGAATGGCTGCTTCCAAGCCAACATCCTAGCTGTCTTAGCAATCTGACTTCGTTAGATCAACTTAGCAATTATTTCGGGACCTTAGCTGATGGTCCGGATTGTTCTCCTTTAGGACATGGACCTTAGCACCCATGCCCTCACTCCTGATATAGAACTAATACGCATTCGGAGTTTGTCAAGACTTGATAGGCGGCGAAGCCCTCGCATCTTATCAGTCGCTCTACCTCATATTAGTATAAATCAAGGCTGCACCTAAATGCATTTCGGGGAGTACGAGCTATCTCCAAGTTTGATTAGCCTTTCACCCCCACCCTCAGCTCATCCGGAAGCTTTTCAACGCTTATCGGTTCGGTCCTCCAGACAGTGTTACCTGTCCTTCAACCTGGCCAAGGGTAGATCACTTGGTTTCGCGTCTACTCCTTCCGACTATCCGCCCTATTAAGACTCGCTTTCGCTTCGGCTGCAGGTCTCAAGACCCTTAACCTTGCCGGAAAAAGTAACTCGTAGGTTCATTATGCAAAAGGCACGCCGTCACAGTTTACACTGCTCCGACCGCTTGTAGGCGCATGGTTTCAGGGACTATTTCACTCTTCTGTTCGAAGTGCTTTTCACCTTTCCTTCACAGTACTGGTTCGCTATCGGTCTCTCGGGAGTATTTAGCCTTACCGGATGGTCCCGGCAGATTCACGCAAGATTCCTCGTGTCCCGCGCTACTCAGGATACCACTAGGGTTAAATTAGCTTCGTATACCGGGTTATCACCGTCTATGACTGAACTTTCCAGATCATTCTACTCACTAACTGTCGTCCCATGACGTGGTCCTACAACCCCATACATGCCGTAACACATATGGTTTGGGCTATTCCCCGTTCGCTCGCCACTACTAGGGGAATCATTATTTATTTTCTATTCCTACAGGTACTAAGATGTTTCAGTTCCCTGCGTTCGCCTCCATCAAAAGATGGATAATATCTCTTCAAGATATTGGGTTGTCCCATTCGGAAATCCGCGGATCAAAGGTCATTTGCACCTACCCGCAGCTTATCGCAGCTTATCACGTCCTTCATCGCCTCCGAGAGCCAAGGCATCCGCCATGCGCCCTTACTTACTTTTAGTCTTACCTAGCCGTATGGCTCGATATATACTTTCAGCTTGTTATAACTTTACTTTTTTTTGTACATCATGTCAAAGATCGTATGAGAAAAACTTCGACCAGTCGAAGTTAGGATTGACTAAAGTCTATCCTATTCTCAAGAGTGGAGAATAACGGATTCGAACCGTTGACCCCCTGCGTGCAAAGCAGGTGCTCTAGCCAGCTGAGCTAATCCCCCGAAGTAAGCAACCAATAGATTACCAACTGCGTAGTCCCAGGCAGAGTTGAACTGCCGACCTCTACATTATCAGTGTAGCGCTCTAACCAACTGAGCTATAGGACTGTCGAGTTCAACCTCGCCTTGCGGCTCGGCTTCTTCTTTCTCAATATATATTATATAAACAAGTACGCGTAGTGCAAGAGGTTCTCATGGAAGCATACGAAAAGAACCGACTTCTAATCTTCGTGAGCGTCGCTCCAGAAAGGAGGTGTTCCAGCCGCACCTTCCGGTACGGCTACCTTGTTACGACTTAGCCCCAATTACCAGTTTTACCCTAGGCCGCTCCTTACGGTTACGGACTTCAGGTACCCCCGGCTTTCATGGCTTGACGGGCGGTGTGTACAAGGCCCGGGAACGTATTCACCGCGCCGTGGCTGATGCGCGATTACTAGCGAATCCAGCTTCATGGAGTCGGGTTGCAGACTCCAATCCGAACTGAGAGAGGCTTTTGGGATTAGCATCACATCGCTGTGTAGCTGCCTTCTGTACCCCCCATTGTAACACGTGTGTAGCCCCGGACGTAAGGGCCGTGCTGATTTGACGTCATCCCCACCTTCCTCACATCTTACGACGGCAGTCTCTCTAGAGTCCTCAGCATAACCTGTTAGTAACTAAAGATAAGGGTTGCGCTCGTTATGGCACTTAAGCCGACACCTCACGGCACGAGCTGACGACAACCATGCAGCACCTTCACAACTGCCTTGCGGCTATAATGTTTCCACTATATTCAGTTGCAATTTAAGCCCGGGTAAGGTTCCTCGCGTATCATCGAATTAAACCACATGTTCCTCCGCTTGTGCGGGCCCCCGTCAATTCCTTTGAGTTTCACCGTTGCCGGCGTACTCCCCAGGTGGAATACTTAATGCTTTCGCTTGGCCGCTTGCTGTATATCGCAAACAGCGAGTATTCATCGTTTACTGTGTGGACTACCAGGGTATCTAATCCTGTTTGATACCCACACTTTCGAGCATCAGCGTCAGTTACAGTCCAGTAAGCTGCCTTCGCAATCGGAGTTCTTCGTGATATCTAAGCATTTCACCGCTACACCACGAATTCCGCCTACCTCTACTGCACTCAAGACGACCAGTATCAACTGCAATTTTACGGTTGAGCCGCAAACTTTCACAGCTGACTTAATAGTCCGCCTACGCTCCCTTTAAACCCAATAAATCCGGATAACGCTCGGATCCTCCGTATTACCGCGGCTGCTGGCACGGAGTTAGCCGATCCTTATTCGTATGGTACATACAAAACAGTATACATACTGCACTTTATTCCCATATAAAAGAAGTTTACAACCCATAGGGCAGTCATCCTTCACGCTACTTGGCTGGTTCAGACTCTCGTCCATTGACCAATATTCCTCACTGCTGCCTCCCGTAGGAGTTTGGACCGTGTCTCAGTTCCAATGTGGGGGACCTTCCTCTCAGAACCCCTATCCATCGATGTCTTGGTGGGCCGTTACCCCGCCAACAAACTAATGGAACGCATCCCCATCGGTTATCGAAATTCTTTAATAACAAGAAGATGCCTTCTCGTTATGCTATCCGGTATTAATCTTTCTTTCGAAAGGCTATCCCGGAATAACCGGTAGGTTGGATACGTGTTACTCACCCGTGCGCCGGTCGCCATCAACCTATTGCTAGGTCATGCTGCCCCTCGACTTGCATGTGTTAAGCCTGTAGCTAGCGTTCATCCTGAGCCAGGATCAAACTCTTCATTGTAAAAGTATTGTTATTACTAGTATGAATACTAGTGATTTTGCTCTGTTCAGGACGCTCGGTTTATTAAAAGTTTTCAAATTACCTATATATATAAGTTACTTGACGGTTCTTTTTTTATACCCAGAATGTACGTTCGGTTATTAATTATTCATTACTAACCACTGTAGCATTCTGCTCTTGTACTACTTGTATTGTTTATGTAAATTCTTCAAAGATCGCTTCTTTTTAAAACTGCTTTTCTTTTCAGAAAGCGGATGCAAAGGTAAGAACTTTCAAGTATATCTTCCAAATAATTTCAGAAGTTTTTTTTCTTTTTTTTCTTTTTCTCGTCGTCTCTCTTTGCGAAAGGGAGATAAAAGAGGAAAGAGAAAGGAGTTCTTAGCAACACCGGTTTCTTAATCAGCAAGTCAATTATCGATTGCCTTCGTTCGGAAAGCGGGTGCAAAGGTAAGAACTTTTAAGCATTACTTCCAAATGTTTCCGGAAGTTTTTTTTCTTTTTTCTTTTAGAATGCTGTATTCTTGGTCGGAATTAAGGCAAAAGAAAAGAAAAACGTTGGAGTTCCTACGCCGTTTCTGTCAGAATGTCAATTTCAAGGCTTACCGTCTCTCGGAAAGCGGATGCAAAAGTAGGGCATATTACGATTCAATCCAAATATATCTATCACTTTTTCACCATATTTCTAAAACATTTTTGTAACTGACTGATTGATAAGGATGTTGTAGAACATAAATTTAAAAGGAAGTATGAAAGGGGGTGGAAGGGGATACATTATATATACGTGCGCGTAACATGTGCGCGTAGACAGAGGCGGGGAAAAGCACTGGGAGAACCTTAAAGCTCAGGATTGGAGGTATAAAGCTAAGATTTGAGAACCTAAAGCTGAGGTTTAGCGTTGCAGAGCTGAGGTTTAGCGAGGTAAAGTTGAGATTCATTTTTGCGGAGTTGAGGTATGGTTTTGTAATGGTGAGGTTGGTACACTTGGTACAGAGGTTCACCGGCTCCTTTTCCCCACACACACGTGCGCGTATAATAAGGTGTGAATCCCCACCACTCAGCCCCCACCACCGATCATTCCTCACCGCTTATCCGATTTTGTATAAGTTCCATTTCCATCTGCGCTTTCCAACAGACCGTATTTCCGCAAGTGCTTCAGCCAAATGGAAGCGAAGGTAATGGCGAGATCCCATAGGGCTTGAATTCCTTCTTCTGCTCGTCGGTGAGGCGAAGCGTGAAAGCTCCGCCCATGACAGCGGATTACTGTCATTTGCCACATTTTCCTCTTGAGCGTCCACCTTATATATTACGCGCGTGTGTGTGAGACGAAAGAAGGGCTGTACCAAGTGTACCAACGTCGGATGGAATTTCGGCTTGATCTTTTATGCCGCACAGTTCGGCCAGATGGAAGGCGGTACTTATATGCACATCGTTGTGTCCGGTTGTCAGCGCATTGCTGAATAGCAAGGAAACAGAAACATGGGGAAACTATTTTTTATTCATGCGATCATAGGCCTTCAATCGTTATAAAGAGAAAAATATTTTTGTTACATTTGCAGCCGATTAACAAGAATAATACCGAAAAACGGCATTGAACCGATCCAGAAACACCATGAGGAAAAGACAACTCAATAGAACGACCCTGCGCTTCAGGAAATGGAGCCGGAAAGCCTATGCTGCATTTGCCAGCCTGGGACGTTGCGTCACTATCGGTTGCCTGCCCAAAAGTGTGGCGGACTCTTCGCTCTCCAAACAAAAGTCCGGAACATCAGCCGGCTGCAAAAGCGGCAGGCAAAGTCTGGAAGATACAGACAACGATAAAGGACAGGAAACTGACATAGGCATACCGTTGGGAAGCGAGAACGGATTAACAAAGCTCGAAATCTTCGGTTTCAGAGGATTGACGCCTGTTTTGTGCCCGGTTACAATCGGTCCTAAAGGGAAAAAATATGTAAATACCCCCTATTTCAGAACAAGACAGGGGTTGAATATAAACACCATTATAAAAAAGAGTGGAACACATGTGACGCGAATCATGCAAATGCTGTTTTCAGATTTGCACGATTCGCGTCACATGTATTTTGTATGCTCATAAAAACAACGTAAGAATATGACAGTAGAAGAATTGAAAAACAAAGTACTACAAGATGTCCCTATCACACAGGCAGAAGCGGAATGGCTGGCCACACAGCCGGATAAGGAAGCCCTCTATGAAGCGGCACACGAGATCACCGCCGCACGGGCATCGCAGGAGTTCGATATGTGCTCCATCATCAATGCAAAGTCCGGCCGCTGCCCCGAAAACTGCAAATGGTGCGCACAATCATCACACTATAAGACGAAAGCGGATGTTTACGATCTGGTGGATAAGGACGAGTGTCTGCGCCATGCACTGCACAACGAATCACAAGGCGTAGCCCGCTTCTCATTGGTGACCAGCGGGCGGAAGCCTTCGGGGAAAAACATGGAGAAGCTGTGTGAAGCAGCCCGATATATGAGACGGAAAAGCTCCATCCAACTCTGCGCTTCGCTGGGACTGCTAAATGAAGACGAACTGCGTGCCTTGCATACAGCAGGCGTGACGCGCTACCACTGCAACCTGGAAACCGCCCCAAGCCACTTCCCCACCCTGTGCAGCACGCACACACAGGAAGAAAAACTACAAACCCTGGCAGCCGCCCGTCGCGTAGGAATGGATATTTGTTGCGGCGGCATCATCGGCATGGGCGAAACAGCCGGACAGCGGATTGAATTCGCTTTTACACTGAGAGATCTGGAAGTGCCCTCTATCCCGCTGAACCTGTTGCAGCCCATTCCGGGAACACCGTTGGAAAGCCAAACCCGGCTGACCGAGGAAGAAGTGCTGACCACCATCGCCCTGTTCCGCTTCATTAACCCCACAGCCTACCTGCGTTTTGCAGGCGGACGCTCTCAACTGACAAAGGAAGCCGTGAAAAAATCCTTGTACATAGGTGTGAACTCCGCCATCGTGGGAGATTTACTCACGACCCTCGGATCGAAAGTCTCAGAAGACAAAGCACTGATAGAAGATGCAGGCTACCGCTTCAGCGATTCACAATTCGACAGGGAACATTTATGGCATCCTTACACATCTACCACCAACCCCTTACCGGTGTATAAGGTGAAACGGGGAGACGGGGCAACCATCACACTGGAAAACGGACAGGTGCTCATAGAAGGTATGTCGTCCTGGTGGTGCATGGTGCACGGATACAACAATCCGGTGCTGAACCGGGCTCTCCGGGAACAGACGGAAAAGATGTCACACGTCATGTTCGGCGGACTGACGCATGATCCGGCGATAGAACTGGGCAAACTGCTGTTGCCACTGGTGCCGCCATCCATGCAAAAGATATTTTATGCCGACTCCGGTTCGGTAGCTGTGGAAGTAGCCATGAAAATGGCTGTACAGTATTGGTATGCCAAGAGTCAGTCGGCTCCTGGACGGGCGCATCTGGCAAAGAAAAGTAATTTCGTAACCATCCGTCGCGGGTATCACGGAGATACCTGGAACGCAATGTCCGTATGCGATCCGGTGACCGGAATGCACTCCCTGTTCGGCTCAGCATTGCCGGTGCGGTATTTCACTTCACGTCCGCAATCGCGCTTTGATGGCGACTGGGATGCTGACGACGCACTGGAACTGCTGGACATTGTGGAAAAGCATCACGAGGAATTGGCTGCACTGATTCTGGAACCCATCGTTCAGGGTGCCGGCGGCATGTGGTTCTATCATCCGCAATTCTTGCGTGAAGCCGCCAGAATATGCAAGGAATATGACATTCTGCTGATCTTTGACGAGATAGCCACCGGATTCGGGCGCACAGGCAAGATGTTTGCCTGGGAATATGCAGGCGTGGAACCGGACATCATGTGCATAGGCAAAGCGCTGACGGGCGGATACATGACACTGTCCGCCGTGCTGACCACAAACGAAGTGGCGGATTCAATTTCCAATCATGCACCGGGAGCTTTCATGCACGGCCCCACATTTATGGGAAATCCGCTGGCATGTGCAGTGGCATGCGCCTCCATACGCCTGCTGACGTCACCCGAATACGATTGGCAGGGAAAAGTGAGCCGCATTGAAGAACAGTTGTGGCGTGAACTGGAACCTGCGCTGGCACTTCCACAGGTGGCAGATGTGAGGGTGTTGGGCGCCATTGGTGTGATTGAAGTACAAGACCCGGTAGACATGGCGTGGATGCAAAAACGATTCGTGGAAGAAGGAATTTGGGTGCGCCCCTTCGGCAAGCTGGTTTACATTATGCCACCGTTCATCATAGAGCCGGAGCAGTTGACAAAGCTGACAAGCGGATTATTGAAGATTATAGGAGAAATGGGATGAATGTAACAGATCAAATGCAGCAAGAGCTGCAAGGACTGAAAGAGTGCAGCAACCTGCGAACCCTGCCCGCCCTAATCCATGAAGGACGGGAGGTTATCGCAGGCGGACAGCGTATGCTGAATCTTTCTTCAAATGATTACTTGGGGCTGGCTGCCGACCGCACCTTGCGGGAAGAGTTTCTGCAAGAACTGACAGCCGACAGTTTTCTACCCACCTCTTCCTCATCACGCCTGCTGACCGGTAACTTCACCGTCTACGCGGAACTGGAACAGACGCTTGCACAACTGTTCGGAACGGAAGCGGCACTGGTGTTCAACAGCGGTTATCATGCCAATACGGGTATCCTGCCCGCCGTGAGCGATACGCAAACACTGATATTGGCGGATAAGTTGGTACACGCAAGCCTGATCGACGGCATCCGGCTTTCGTCAGCCAAATGTATCCGCTACCGGCACAATGACCTGAAACAATTGGAACGGTTGCTCGCCGAAAATCATGCGGCATACAGACAGGTGATTGTCGTCACCGAAAGTATTTTCAGCATGGACGGAGATACTGCCGATCTGAAAGAACTGGTACGGCTGAAACAGATGTATGAAAATGTATTGCTCTACGTGGACGAAGCGCACGCTTTCGGAGCACGAGGCGAACAAGGACTGGGCTGCGCCGAAGAAACCGGATGCATCCAGGAGATTGATTTTTTGGTAGGCACTTTTGGCAAAGCAGCCGCATCAACCGGAGCATACATCGTTTGCCGACGCACCATTCGGGAGTATCTGGTGAACAGAATGCGAACACTTATTTTTACAACGGCTCTTCCTCCGATAAATATCGCATGGACTTTGTTTATCGTCCGCCGATTGGGCGATTTTAGGGAGCGAAGAATACATTTGGAAAATATCAGCAATATTCTTCGCAAAGCTCTGAAAGAGAAGGGATATGAGTGTCCGAGTGCCAGTTACATAGTGCCTATGATTGTAGGGGAAAGTTCAGAGACTATTCTGAAGGCCGAGGAGTTGCAACGGCATGGCTTTTATGCCTTGCCTATACGACCACCTACGGTTCCGGAGGGGACATCGCGCATCCGCTTTTCGCTGACGGCGGAAATAAGGGAAGGGGAAGTCATGGAATTAATAAAATATATTGGCTAATAATAATACAGGTACGCGGATGACGCGGATGAAACGGACGAACGCGGATTTTTAATTTTTCATCCGCAGATGACGCTGATTACACGGATTTATTTTTCTGCGTTCGTCCGTTTTATCCGTGTCGTCCGCGTACCTTAGAAAAAACATACAGAATTATGAAACAAGTTTATATCATAAAAGACAGGCATCCCCGGCTATTACTATTCTTTGCCGGATGGGGAGCCGACGAAACACCGTTCAAGGATTATCAGCCTGCGGACAGTGACTACATGCTCTGCTACGATTACCGGACACTGGAGTTTGATGCTTCCTTGCTGAAAGAATATCGCGAGATCAACATTATCGGGTGGTCAATGGGAGTATGGGCGGCAACTCAGGTAATGGGTAAATTGCAGGAAACGGATACAGCTCTCGTCATCAAAAACAGTATAGCTATCAATGGAACCCCCTATCCTATTGATGATACATGCGGTATTCCGACTGCAATCTATCACGGAACCCTGGAAGGTTTGACCGGCCCTTCCCTACATAAGTTTCTGAGAAGAATGTGCTTCAACGGGGAGGCTTTCAAAGAGTTCCTGAACATTACGCCCAGACGACCGCTGGAGGAACTGAAAGAGGAACTGGCGGAAATAGAACGTATGTATCTCTCGCTGCCCGCCGCCTCATTCTATTGGCAACAGGCGGTAGTGGGAAACAACGACCGCATCATTCCTCCCGATAATCAGCTGAACGCCTGGCGAAAAGAAGCGGAAATCAGCCGGAAAACCTTACGGGTGCACTACACGGAAGATGCCCATTATCAAGTAGAACTGTTCCGATACTATTTGCAGGAAATATGGACAAAAGACTGATCGCGGAACGATTTGCCCGTGCACGGGATACTTACTCGCGCGAAGCCCGCGTACAGCAACAGGTAGCCGAGAAAATGCTGCAACTGCTGACGGAGCACGCTTCTCCGCTCTTTCGCCGTATCGTGGAGTTCGGATGTGGTACCGGCAGCTATTCCAGGTTATTGCTGCACAAGTTGCAACCGGAAAGCCTGCTGCTGAACGATCTATGTCCGGAGATGAAAGAGTGTCTCGCCGATTTGCTTCTACAAGATACTGTGCAGTTCATTCCCGGAGATGCTGAGGCGCTGGACTTCCCCGAAAAGACGGATTTAATCACTTCCTGCTCTACCTTGCAATGGTTCAATGACCCGGAGGAGTTCTTCGCCCGCTGTCATCGTTTCCTATCGGAAGACGGTTATCTGGCTTTCAGTACCTTCGGTGCTGAAAATATGCGCGAAATCCGCACACTCACAGGACATGGACTTGATTATCTGCCCATAGAAGCGCTGAAAGAACTCCTTGCTCCTCATTTTGAGACTGTGTATGCTGAAGAGGAAATAGTCTCCCTCCCCTTCAGCACCCCACTCCAGGTGTTACAACATCTGAAGGAAACCGGAGTGACAGGAACGGAAAAGAAAGTATGGACACGGGGACGGTTACAGACTTTCTGCAACAGTTATACCGGACAGTTCAGACGGGAGGACGGAAACGTCACTCTGACGTATCATCCTATTTATATTGTTACACGAAGAAAAAGTATTAAGGGTTAAGTATTAAAGGATATGGAAAAGAATGTGTATTTTATCAGCGGTATCGATACGGATGCCGGAAAATCTTATTGTACAGCTTATTATGCCTGTCAACTGATTGGCAGCGGTAAACGTGTTATCACGCAGAAATTTATCCAGACAGGTAATGTCGGCTATTCCGAGGATATAGACCTGCACCGCCGTCTCATGGGCATCGGCATGATGGAGGAAGACCGTGAGAGGTTGACCATGCCTGAGATATTCTCTTATCCCTGCTCTCCTCATCTGGCTGCACGTATCGACAACCGTCCGATTGACTTCGGAAAAATAGAACGTGCCACGCAAGAACTTGCCCGACGCTACGATGTGGTGCTCGTGGAAGGTGCAGGCGGGTTAATGGTTCCGCTTACCGAGGATTACCTGACGATTGATTACATTGCAGAAAAACAATATCCATTGATATTCGTAACTTCCGGCAAGCTGGGAAGTATCAACCATACATTGCTCAGCTTCGAGGTAATCCGAAGCAGAGGAATACAACTGGATACGGTGCTGTATAATCTCTATCCTACTGTAGAAGATACTACAATACAAGAAGATACGATGCAGTATATCCACCGGTATCTGGATAAGTATTTCCCGGAAAGCAAGTTTGTGGTGGTACCTGTCGTATAATCATATTTTTTGTGTACATTTGCAACACAAAAAACGTCATACGACCACATGGAAGCATTAACATTCAATACTACAGAACAAGCATTACTTGCCGCTGTCGGTATCCTTTTCCTGATTCAACTCCTTTATTACTTTTGTCTTTATAATCGTATACATGCCCGTAGCCGTGCCGTAAAGCGAAGTGACATACATTTTTCACAGGAGTTGCCTCCTTTATCGGTCATCATCTATGCCCGCGAGGAAGTGGAAAATCTGCGCCGTAATCTGCCAGCTGTGCTGGAACAGGATTACCCGCAATTCGAAGTGATCGTCATCAATGATGGCAACACGGATGAAAGCGAAGATTACCTGACTCTGCAAGGGGAAAAGTACCCGAACCTGTATCATAGCTTCGTTCCCAGTTCTTCACGCTACATCAGCCGCAAGAAACTGGCCATCACTCTCGGAATAAAGGCAAGCAAATATGACTGGCTTGTGTTTACCGATGCAAACTGTCTGCCCGAAAGCAACCAATGGCTGCGCACTATGGCACGTAACTTTACCTCCCGTGCACAAATCGTACTGGGATACAGCGGATACGAACGTGGAAAAGGCTGGCTGCACAAACGGGTATCTTTTGATAATCTGTTTACTTCCATGCGTTATCTGGGCTATGCATTGGCGGGAAAGCCTTATATGGGTATCGGACGCAACATGGCATACCGGAAAGAGTTATTCTATGCCCAGAAAGGTTTTTCAGCACACCTGAACCTGCAACGCGGAGATGATGACTTATTCATCAATAAGACAGCTACGGCCGAGAACACGAGAATAGAGACCGATGCCAATGCAGTGGTACGTGTACAACCCGTTTACCGTGCCAAGGACTGGCGGGAAGAGAAAATCAGCTATATGGGTACAGCACATTTCTACCGGGGTATCCAACGCTATTTATCGGGCTTTGAAACTACTACACGGTTACTGTTTCATGTAGCGTGGATAGCCGTTCTGGTGATCGGGATACTGAATTTTCACTGGTTGGCAGCCGGCATTGCATTTCTGTTGTTCGCCTTGCGATACACCTTGCAAGCGCTGATTATCAATAAGACGGCAAAGGATCTCGGAGAGAAACGACGTTACATCTTTACGCTTCCGGTATTTGACATTCTACAGCCCATGCAATCACTCCGCTGGAAGTTTCATTGCTTGTTCAGAAAGAGAAGTGATTTCCTAAGAAGATGACTATTTTCCAATACCGCAAGTTAGCATTTCAAATGCCACACCTCATCGTCCCAAATGCCACATCTCAACAGAACAAATGCCACACTTTATCACCCACGAAGTGTGGCATTTCACTTGTTGAGGTGTGGCATTTCTATTCGTATCTCATTGAGTTAGCGGGATGGATGCGTGTAATCAGGAAAGAGGGGCCTAACAGCATCAAGACAGATGCCAGCAGAGTACCTATATTCAGCAATAAGAACAGCAGAATATTGAAGGATACGGGAACGGTATCCATGTAATACGTCTCCGGATCAAGTTTGAAGATACCAAACCACTTTTGCAGGAAATAGAACGCCAGTCCGATGGCATTACCCCATAGCATACCTTTTCCGATAAGAAAGACTGAGAGCCAAAGGAATACCTTGCGTATGGTGGTGTTATTGGCGCCAAGAGACTTCAGTATGCCGATCATGGAAGTACGTTCGATGATGATAATCAATAAGCCGGACACCATGGTAAAACCTGCTACGCCTGCCATCAGTATCAATATTACCCAGATATTCACATCCAGAATACTGAGCCAGGCAAATATCTGGGGATTCAGCTGCTCTACGTTGCGCACGCAATAGTCTTCACCGTACCGGTCCTCCATTCCGTCCAGGTCGGCAGCAATCTGATAGGTGATCTCTTCAAGACGATCATAATCTCGTACCTGCAATTCTGCACCGCTCACTTGCCCCGGTTCCCAGTTGTTGAGGCGGTTTACAAGATATAAATCGGTAAGGAGGAAAAGGTTATCGTATTCCGAGAAGTTAGTCTGGTAAATTCCTACAATCTGCAAACGGCGGGCACGAATATCATCCTGGATATAATAGGTATCTATCTTATCTCCAAGTTTCAACCTCAGCTTTGTAGCCAGTGCCTTAGAAATGACTACCCGATTGGAAGAAGCCGTATCACTGAACTGCGGTAACTCTCCTTCCACCAGATGTTCACGGAAAAAAGCAGGATCAAACTCTGGTCCTATCCCCTTCAGAACCATGCCTTGAAAATCCTCGGCAGTCTTTACCATGCCCGGTTTGGTGGAATAGCGCTGCACATGCTTCACCTCAGGATATTCGGATAGAATGGAGATGACACTGTCATTCACCACCACAGGACGCGTCTCGTAGGAACGTGCAGCATCCGAATTCGTTATCTGAATGTCCGCACCAAAACCTATTACTTTACCACGCACTTCGTTCTTGAACCCAACAATCACCGACACCGTGATAATCATCACCGCCAGACCGATAGCAACACCTATCAGGGCAATGAGCACGGCAGGACGGGAAACTTGCTTTCCGGCATCGCTGTCGCGATAAATACGTCGGGCCAAAAACAAGGAAAGGGTCATATTTTTTAAGTATTAAGTATTAGGTATTAAGTATTTGGTATTTGGGGGTGGTTTTTGAGGGACAGAAGGGTGGAGGTCAGAAGTTTCTGCATTTCTATACAATCCTCATTAATAGAACAGAATTCATCCTCCTTCATGTAGTTTGTATTATATAGTAATTCTAACCAAAAGCCTGTTTCGGAACATTCTTTTTGGGATATAGAGTATTTATGTATAAAATCAGCATAAGATTCCGCATATATAGCTTCACTAATATTGGCTCCTATAGAGGTACCACTACGCAGAAGTTGTTTGGATATAACATATTCTTGTTTTACATCCCGTAAATACTTATACAAGTTTACAATACGAATAGCCAACAACATAGATTTAGCCTTTAACAAGTTCTCCTTCATCTCCCCCCCTAATACTTAATACTTAATACCTAATACTTAACACCTATTCCGTTCTTCCCGGATACTCCTCTAAAGCCTTTGAAAGCACAAAAAGCGCACGGGTCAGGTCTTCCTTCTTCAGCACATAGGCTATACGCACTTCATTCCGACCGGAACCGGGAGTGGTATAGAAGCCGGAAGCTGGCGCCATGAATACAGTTTGTCCCTCATACTCGAAGTCGGAAAGGCACCAGGCACAGAACTTATCGGAGTCATCCACCGGAAGTTTCGCCACTGTATAGAATGCCCCCATAGGAATAGGCGAATACACACCTGGGATACGGTTCAGTCCGTCTATCAGGCATTTACGGCGTTCTACATATTCATCATACGTATCACGCAAGTAATCTTCGTCAGCATCCAGAGAAGCCTCGGCAGCAATCTGACCAATCAGCGGAGGACTGAGACGTGCCTGGCAGAACTTCATTACGGCGCTGCGGATTTCCGCATTCTTCGTAATCAAAGCACCGATACGGATACCACACTCCGAGTAACGCTTGGATACGGAGTCAATCAGCACCACATTGTCTTCAATACCTTCCAGATGACAGGCAGAGATATAAGGAGAACCCGTATAAATAAACTCACGATACACCTCATCGGAGAAGAGGAACAAATCGTACTTCTTCACAAGGTCACGTATCTGGTTCATTTCGCGACGGGTATAAAGGTAACCTGTAGGATTATTAGGATTACAGATCAGGATAGCCCTGGTGCGTTCATTAATCAGTTCTTCAAACTTTTCCACTTTAGGGAGCGAAAAACCTTCTTCTATCGTAGTGGCAATGGTGCGTATCTTGGCACCGGCAGAGATGGCAAACGCCATATAGTTAGCATAAGCCGGTTCGGGAACAATAATCTCGTCACCCGGATTAAGGCACGCCAGGAAGGAGAACAATACCGCCTCCGAACCACCGGACGTAATGATGATATCATCTGCCGTCAGCTTGATGTTGAACTTATCATAATAGCCCACCAGTTTTTCACGGTAACTGCGATATCCTGCACTGGGACTATATTCCAGAACTTTCCGGTCGATATTGCGTATTGCATCAATCGCGACTTGCGGTGTGGGCAAGTCGGGTTGTCCGATATTCAGGTGGAATACGTGCACTCCCCTTTGCTTGGCTGCGTCAGCCAGAGGAGCCAGTTTTCTGATAGGAGACGCGGGCATCTCCGTTCCGCGAATAGATATTGCTGGCATGTCTAAGTTTTTACAATTTGACAAATAAATATTAACGATTGACGATACACTTTCATATATATGCAATCGAAGGTGCAAAAGTAACACTTTATTTGAAATGACGGGAAAGCATTGGCAAAAAAGTTTAAAAACACTAGCTATGACTTAAAAGATAGTGATGAATTCAAAAGAAATTGTACCTTTGAGTGTCAAATCGTAAATCATATACAATGCCATGGTATTAAACCTGATAACATTTGCATCGTTGCTTCATAAACAAGCATCCATTCTCGGCTCACACGAACTTATATTAAACGAACTGGAGAAATATTTCACTGTAAATATTGTAGAATATCAAAACATAAACAAACTCACTAAAGACGATTTCAGCCTGCTTTTCATTGCTACCGGCGGTGTAGAACGGTTGGTTATCCAGCACTTCGAGTCTCTGCCCCGCCCTGCAATCTTACTGGCGGACGGTATGCAAAACTCACTGGCTGCCGCTCTCGAAATCTCATCCTGGCTACGTGGCCGGGGTATGAAAAGTGAAATCCTCCACGGAGAACTACCCGAAATCATCAAACGCATCTTCGTACTTCATAGTAACTTCAAAGCTCAACGGGCGCTCTCCGGATCGCGTATCGGTGTAATAGGCTCCCCCTCTTCCTGGCTTGTTGCCAGCAATGTAGATTACCTGCTCTCCAAACGTCGCTGGGGAATTGAATACACCGACATTTCACTGGAACGCGTTTACGAGTATTACAGTCAGATTACAGATGATGAAGTGGGCGAAGCCTGCGCCGCTTTTGCCGGTAAAGCGCTTGCCTGCCGCGAAGCAACACCGGAGGATCTGATAAAAGCCATGCGCCTGTATCGTACCATTAAGCGGATTGTGGAAGAAGAAAAACTGAGCGCACTCACTCTAAGCTGCTTCAAACTGATAGAACAAACCGGAACCACCGGATGCCTCGCTCTCTCCCTATTGAACGATGATGGGATCATTGCCGGATGCGAAGGGGATCTGCAATCTATCTTTACCCAGCTTGCTGTAAAAGTGCTAACCGGCAAGGCTTCTTTCATGGCAAATCCTTCCATGATCAATGCACGCACCAACGAAATCGTACTTGCTCACTGCACCGTGGGTATTGCACAAACCGAACAATACATTATCCGCAGCCACTTTGAAACAGAAATGGGCATCGGCATTCAAGGAATCCTGCCTACAGGACACGTAACTCTGGTAAAATGCGGTGGAGAATGTCTGGACGAGTATTACCTGAGCACAGGCACCCTGACCGAAAATACTAACTACATCAATATGTGCCGCACACAGGTACGCATTAAAATGGATACACCCGCAGAGTATTTCCTCAAAAATCCATTGGGAAACCACCATATCCTGATACAGGGGAATTACGAAATACTGCTGGATGAATTCCTGCAAGCCAACGGATGCAAAAGAGTTGAATAATACTATTCATGCGAATCAGTGGTTGAAACTGATTCGCATTATTCATTAAAATCGGGTACACGTACTGTAAAGCGTGTACCTTTCCCTAATTCAGAAGATACGTTTATCTCCCCTCTGAAACGCTCTACAATGGTTTGGCAGATACTTAGTCCCAGACCGGCACCTTGCGTAAAGCTATCCACTTTATAGAAACGCTCGAATATGCGTCGCTGGTTTTCTTCCGAAATGCCGCTTCCGGTATCTTCCACAAAGAAAACGGTGTAGCCCGGATCTTCTGTCTCATAGCCAAAAGTGATAGCTCCCTGAGTAGTGAACTTCTTGGCATTGTTGATGAAGTTATTAATCACCTGTTTCAGACGGACAGAATCCGTTACTATCGATTTACTCTCACCTTCGGGCAGCTTCATAACCAAGTCCACACCACAAGGCATACTCAGGCGCTGAGAGTCATAGATCTGCTGCATCACAAAAGTGAGGTTGTATCCGGCAAAACGGAAGTCCATTGAACCGGACTCGATACGGGACAGATCGAGAATATCATTAATCAGTGCCAGTAATAAGGTACAGTTCGTATTGATCGTATCCACAAACTGTTTCACTTCTTCAGGACTGAATGCTTCGATGTCTTTCAGCAAGTCAGAGAAACCGACAATAGAATTCAACGGAGTACGGATTTCATGACTCATATTGGCAAGGAATGCCGACTTCAGAGTATCAGCCTGCAAAGCTTTGTCACGGGCTGCTATCAACTCTTCTTCGGTAGCCTTATAACGCTGGATACTTTGACAAACACCCAATACCATATAAGGTGCCTCGGAATCCAAGCCGTTGTAAGAAGCACTACGGAATTCCCACCATTCATATTTACCTTCTCCGCTACGCATACGGAAACTCATCCGGGTATCCATTTCCTCGCCTTTGAAAATAGCTGTGAAATGTCGATGAGCTTCTTCCAAATCATCCGAATGAATAAAAAGCTCCAATTCTTTCCGCAAAATGGTCTGCTTGCCGGGAAGCCCGAAGTAATCGAGCAATGCACCTGAGAAATGGAAACTGTGCGTACGTATGTCATATTGCCAGGGATATACGGAACTTGCATCCACAGCCAGATTGAAGAAGCGCTTATGCATTTCTTCCTCCGAGATATTGCGGCAACAAATAGCCATACCTGTCATCTTGTTCTTGGAGTAAATCGGCACAATTTCACCGGAAACAGGAAAATAGGTTCCTTTATGGACTTCCTGCATGAAAGCCTTTTCCGGAATAGGGATTACACGACGCTCTGTCCTCACCTGTTTCAGTAATGATTGCAGGATGTCTTCTCCGTTTGAATAAATGTGGAAGATGGAACCCGCCATCTGCCCTTCGTAAGAACGTGCCGTATGAGTATCAGGATCCAGTTCAAGCATCAACATCAAAGCACGGTTAACAAAATGTATACGGAAATCCGTATCATAAGTTATCAGTCCGTCACGGATAGAACAGAAGATATTATCAAATTCGTCACGCTGCTCCACCAAGCGGTTCTGTATCAGCAAACGTGTCTGAGCGTGCATACGGCGACGTGATTCATGACGGTTCAAGCGATAGAGCCAGATTACAAGAAAGGCCAATGCACCTACCACGACAGAGTAAAACAGCACAAACCAGATACGGTAGCGCTCCATCAGCGGTGCATTCATGATAATGCCACTATCACTCACTTTATCCGCATTCACTCTAAAAAATTCCAACTGTTTGAAGTCATAAAGCAGCTTACCGGGAAGGTCAACGACCCCTATCACCGAAGGGATAGCTCCTTGCAACACCTGTGCAGCGCACTTTCCAGCCGCATTAGCTCCTTCGTAAGGTTCCATATCGTTCACACAGAATACTCCGTTTGTCAATGCCAGACTTTGTCCGGCAAAAACCGGAGCTTTAGAGTTTTTTCCGATGAAAGAAAGGAAAGGTGTCCATTTGGGGGCAATGACAATGCGGTCATAGGCATTATAATCATAACAAATAGAGGAAATGACAGGATTAGGAGCCTGTGACTGTACATTCATTACTTTCATCTTATATTCCGGATGAAGCTGCTGGAAATTGGGCCATATACGCTCCAGTTCAGCAACACCTTTAAGTCCTAAAAGACTACTGTCCGAAACACAAATAACTTCTGTACGATTGGGAAATACACGACGTGCATTTTCGAGTAGGTGCACGAAATCAATCTTGGATGTATACCCACAAACATTGGGTAACTTCGAGATCAGCTTTTCATTGGGATATTTGATACCCGATATCACAACCGGCAGTTTATAAGGCAGGGAATCTCCACAATGCATCAATGTATAAAAAGCCTCATCACTGCTTGTAATAATAATATCCGTATTTTTTTGACGTGCCCGTTCACAAATACGCCGCATAATGACACACTCAGATGCGAAAGTCCAGTAATCAGCATCCAGATATTCTGTTGTAACTTTCGCTTTTATACCTCCACGTGACAGACCATCACGCACTCCTTCCGTCAAACGGCCATTCCAGGGAGTACGATGATTATATGACTGGATGAAAAGCACGTTGTATGTACGTTCTGCAGCATAAAGGTGTCCGGCAAAAACAATGCAAGGAAACAGGCCTATCAGCATCACGAGGAATAAGCGTCTCTTCATATCTCGATTTTCTTCTGTTTATGAATAAATGTGCTATGAATTTTCCACGCAAATATACGGATTATATTGAAATACAGAACAGAATGCACCTTTTCTTTTACCCCATGCAAAAGAAAAGGTGCACATATAGAAGAAAACCTGACTATTCGTCGTGCAAGGCATCCGCCGGTTTCACTCGCATCGCCTGTGCAGCAGGGAACCAGATACCGGCAATTACCATCAAAGTCATAAGAAAGAAAGTGAATAATGAGACTACAACAAAGCGAAGTCCGGTAGCATCAGCCTGTTCTGTCATTATAGCTTCCGCCATAACCAGGTTACCGCAAATAATCAGAGCCGGAATAGCAGCCAACACCAGCAACAGCAACCCTTCTCCCACTAATCGGGAACGTATCCGGGAGCGGCTGCTTCCCATCGCCATACGCAAAGCAATTTCACTACGGCGGTGACGGGTACGAAACCAGAAAGTACCCATCAACCCGATAAAAACATTGAAGCTAAAGAATATAGCTATAAGCCGTGCACTGCGGATATACGGAGTAATCCCCTCGGATGCATCACGCTCCGCTTTCTGTTCATCATAACTGCGGACTTCAAACAGATAGAACGGAGCAACCTGCAACCGAGAAGTCATTTCACGAGAAAAGCGGGTCGCAAAATCATTCGTATCAGCTTCGGGACGCACGCGAATAGAAATAGAGGGAACAGCCTGCCCCCGATAGAACCAATTTGGAAGCGGAGTTAAAATGAAAGGTTCATAACGGGCATAATCATCCGTTTTCTGATGACTGCATACAGCAGCTACCCGGTAACGAAGACTACTACCTGTATAATAGTCAAAAAACTCTTGTCCCACTACTCCGCTATCGGTGTGGAAAAGGCTATCTGCCAGTTCTACTGTAATAACGGCAGGCAATGGAGTGATCGCAGGATTCCACTCGGCTGAAGCAAATGACAACGAAGAACCGGAAGTGCTTTCAAACGCATTCATGCCAGCAGAAAACATTCCTGCACCTTCTTGTATCGGAATGCGCATTACATCAAAATATTCAGGAGATACATAACGAATGTTAGCTATTGTCACATGAACGCTATCCATGGTATATCCCTGAATTACAGTATTTCGGGTATAGGCATCAGCACCAAGCCAGATGCTGGCACTCTCTACGTCCTGATGTTCCTTGATGCGTCGAAATGCTTCCTCCATAGGCTTAAACCAAAAGCGTTGCAGACTATCCTCGGATGAACAGAGCACAAGTTGCTTAGGATTAGTGGAAAGACGAAGCTTGTATACATGTTCCAGATCGTAACCTTTGGGCTGACGCTCGGCATAAGCAAAGCCATAGAGCATATCGAGGCAATACCATAACAACACGAACACGATTAAGAGTTCGGCAAAAAGCCAACCGTTTGCACGACGCTGGTTCCAAATTTGTGTCAGAATGGACTTTATCATAATGATTTCTCTTTAGTTCATGTTTGCAATTTATTTATTCTCCACTGAGGACTTCCGCTATCGGTCGATGCGTAGCATTCCATGCCGGAATGAATACGGACAACAGATTAAAAAGCAGGCACACGCCCAACACGGTGAGGAAGACTGCAGGACGCAGGAAAAGCCAGATACTGACTTCAAAGTTACCTTCCGTATATCCACCTGCCAGCATCCAGTCCTTCCCCAACCATAACAGCAGGCATGATAACAGGAAGCCCAGCAATGCACCAATGAATGCCAGCAACAGATTCTCAAGAAGCAATTGCCACACCAGAGTAGAGCGACTGGCACCATAAGCTTTACGCACTGCCAACTCCGACAAGCGACGGGACATCTGTGAAGAAATAAGTCCACTGACGTTGATTGCAGGTACAATAAGCAGGATAAGCCCCAGCATAATGCAAGTGACCATAGGATTCAGGAAGTCGTCACGGAAAAACTGGCGTTCGGTGTAAGTACTCAGGTCGGGAAGTGTTAATTCATATTCAGTAAGCGAAGCATTCAATCGGTCGAGTGAGTTTTCTATCTGCAATTTCATCTCCGCAGGACTAACACCGGGCTCACACAATACCATAGCTTCAAATCCACCGCGCAATCCCTCACTACCCCAGGCAGGGTCTTGGGTATAATAAGGCAACCAAACCTCACCATAAGCAAAGGCAAACAGTGAACTGACATCTTCAGTGACACCTACTACGCGTTTGGGATAGAAATCCACAAAATAATTCTTTCCCAATGCCTCTTCCGCCGAACCGAAGGCTTCACGAGCCAAACGCTCGGCAATGACGACCACATCGGCACAGGCATCAAACTCCTGTTGGTCGAAAGGACGCCCTGCTACAAAACGGATATCATACAAACGCCAGAAATTCAAATCTACACGGCGGTTCTGGCAACGCTGCCCCTTCTCGGGCGAAACGCCGCAATATTCCATCGTAGTATAGCTCATATAAGTGACCAGTTCAGCACCGGGCAAATCAGCAAAAATACGACAAGCTGCCTGATAAGACATACCTGTGTTTGCATTACTATGGTCAGCCTTGCGATAACTGTACCCATAAGAGGAATAAACCATACGGTCGCGGTGCGACTCAGGGCGGATGTTGGCAGTCTGGATGTCGTAAACCATATAGACCACCATGACAAAGGCAATACTCACCGCCGTTCCAATGATGGAAACAGTACTGAAAAATGGGTTCTGCCGTAGAAGTGAAAATGCTTGTCGGATTATCATAAGTATATCGTTTTATAATATAAGACTACTCATCGTGCAAGGCTTCGGCAGGCTGTAACTGCATAGCCTTGTAAGCCGGATACCAGATGCCAACGACAATCATCAATGCCATCAACAACCACGTAAACACAGCAGCAATCAAGAAGCGCTCAAATGTGAACTGCATTTTACTGATATCCACCAACTCGGCAATACCCACATTGAAGGCAATCAGCAGAGCAGGAATAGCAGCGGCCGATAATAGCAACAGCCCCTCACCCATCAGGCGTAAGAACACACCACGACGGCTGGAACCCATCGCCATGCGCAGCGCCACTTCACGACGCCGATGCTGTGTACGGAACCAGAAAGTGCCGATGACACCCAGAAATATATTCAGCATCAAGAAGAAGAGGATGCAAAGTTGCGTCTTCACCTCATTCACATCCTCAAGCTCTCGGACATAGCGAATATCACTGAAAGGAAGCGCATCAAGCAAGTAGACATTACCTACCCGATAGAGACGGTCCACATCCTCCATAAGCGCGTCAACAAAGTCATGGTCCGCATCGGGTGAAACGCGCAGGCTGACCTGGACATAACGTACATTGCCCAAATCATTGATAAGAGCATCCCTATTCAGATTATGACCGATAAATGCGCCACCCCACTCGCTCGATGTTTCAAAATGAGAACTACGTACAGGGGCGGCAATGGCGGCAATACGCCGATGATAACCACGGTCGGGATAGGACGAAGAGACTTCCTTGTTCAGCAAAGAACGGGCATCGGACATATTCAGTTGGGGATACCTGTCGGTGACATTAGAAGTGACAACCAGAGTCTGGTCGGAAATAGCAGCAACTAGTTTATCCGGACCACCACCATCAGCAGCCTGGTAACGGAAAACACGATAGAAATCCGGATCGGACCAAACCTGGTAAGCAGTGACGCAGACAGAATCCTGTAAATAGAAATATGCCCCATTACTCCCTTCATTATACGGGTAACAATTCTGTGAAACAGTAACACCCTCCACACCGGGACGGTGGCGTAAACGTTCAGTAATCTCAAGCAGGGCATCCACATCGTCTTCGGCTGTAAGATCCGGATTATACAATGCAGATTTGGGAGTCAGGCTATTAAAAGACAGATTGTAGCAGTGCTCCGTATCGAACCCCATCGGAGTATGATAAACACGTGCAGTAACCGTAACCCAGTCAACGATATACCACAACACAGCGAAAACCAACAATAATTCCACGAGCAGAAAAAGGTTACTCCGCCATTCATTCTTTATTTGTGTCAGCAGGTTCTTCATATCTATCTTTGATTAATAGCATCAGTAATATTCATCCGGGAAGCACGCCATGCAGGAATACCTGCGGAAAGTATGTTCATCAGGAGACAGAATGCAAATGCTGCAATAAATGCCCACGGTGACAGCAACATCCCCGGTGTCAGTGCAGTCTCACCACTCAGAGAAGCATTCATCGAATTGCTGAAAAGGAAACCGTTCAGCGCAAAAGTAGCAACGTAGCTCAATACCAAACCAACGATACCTGCCAGCAATGTCAACACCAGATTCTCGAAAAATACTTGCCGCATCAATTCACCGCCCGTAGCACCGAAAGCCTTACGTACCCCAATTTCAGCCATACGACGACGCATACGCGAAAGAGTCATGCCGGACAGGTTAACCGCCGGAACAAGAAGCAGAATGATAACAACAATAGCATAGCGCAGCATCACTCCCGGGACATCAGGTTCTGCATACCAGCGGCGATAAAGATAAGCCAGTTGCGTATCAGGCTGACCGCGATAAAAGACTTCTACATCCTGCAACCCGTCATTATACTTTTTGCGCAGCAGCTCGGTTTCCTCACGAATGGCATCGAAGTCCGCAGACGAGCGTGCAAGGATAATGGCATGCATAGGCCCCATCGTATCATCTCGCCAAGACATAGCATCTGCGCCCGCAGCAGTATAAGGCACCCATATCTGTGCATAAGCAGCCGTAGCAAGCATAGAGACATCAGCAACCACTCCGGCAACGGTATAATCAACATAATCCAGTTGCACTGTACGTCCCACAGCATCCGTAGTACCAAACAGCTTGCGGGCTGTAGTAGCATCCAGCACCGCACGCGTTAATCCGGCATCACAGTCAGCCTTGGTAAATGCCGCGCCACTCAGAAAATGAAAACTGAAAATTGTCCAGAATGCTTCGTCGGTTTGCACCATATCCGCTGTCGCTTTCGATCCGGAAGGAACAGAAGCACGAACTCTATAGACACCACTGGCTAAAGTTACAGCTTCGGGCATACTCAATGCACGGAAACACTCTCTCCCAGTGCGCACGGACATGGAAGCATTGGCGGACTCATTGTCTGATTTTCCTTTTTGCTTTACAGACATATAAGGGACATAAAGTGTACGCGAGCGATTCACTTCAGGTTCACAATCCACGAGTCGCACCTGGAAAGTAATAACAAGCACCATAATCATGCAGATTGCCATTGCCGTACCTAATATGGACACCCAGGTAATGATCGGGTTCTCGCGCAAATGGTAAAATGCCTGAAGAAAGTAGAGTCGTATCATAATATTTCGTTTTATCTTAAAAACTTATTCGTCATGCAAGGCTTCAGCCGGCTGCACCTTCATTGCCTTACGTGCCGGAATACCGATACCGATGGCAATCATCAACGCCATCAATACAAAACTAATACCCGCACAGAGTAATAATCGGTCCCATTCCAGCGTCGTACCGTTACGCCATGAATTCAGTTCCATATGCGCCAGGTTCCAGTCAATGACCAGTGCAATAGGTGTAACAACCGCCAGCAGCAACAAGCCTTCACTGAGCAGTCGGCTGAAAATGGCACGGTCCGTTGCACCATGTGCTTTATGCAATGCAATCTCCGAACGGCGTTGCTGCGTACGGAACCAGAATGTTCCAAGCAGTCCGAGGAAGATATTCAGCAGCAGGAATCCCATACCCATCACATAGTTACGGATATCATTGGTCCATGCTTGCTGGAAGTTGCGGCGTATATCGTGGAACGAGCGAATCTCCGAAATAAAGAGGTTGCCTATACGGAACTGGCTTTCACTGTCCTCCTTCAATTTCGTGATGAAATCGTTATCCTGTCCTTCGCGGACGCGGACACAGAGTTCCAAATCTACATAATAGAAAGACTGTTTGGCCAGGAAGCAATACGAAGAACGAGCCTGGTCGTAGTCATGATAGCGTACATTCTGCAAGGCGGCTCCCAGTTGATACGTCTTGGTCGTATCACCGAAAAGCTGGAAACGTTTGCCTACAAACTCCGTCAACTTACGGTCGTACTTTCTATAAAGATTATCAGAAGCCAGAAATTCACCGCGTTCCAGCATCTCCGCCAATTGTTCGGGTGTTTCACCCCGTGTGCCCTGATAGCGGAAGACACGCACAAAGTCCGGAGTAACCATTCTACGGATGGTCCAGCCGGGTGACTGGAGCGTATCATAACGCACCTCCCCGCTACTATTGCTTCCATTATAAGGATAGGAGTTTTGCGAAAGGCTGACAGCCTCCACCTCCGGCCGGCGGCGCAAGCGTTCCAGCAGTTCGGTGATATCCGCATGAGTATCATCCCTGGTCTTATTAGGCGTATAATCAGGACTCTTGGGTGTCAGTTCTCCCAATTCAATGAGATAGCAGTGCTCTATGTTGAAGCCTCGCGGTTCCAGGTAAGTGGCAGCGCGGGTATAAAGGTAGTCCACCACATACCACATCACTACGCTCACCACCAGCAGCTCCAACACCAACCATAGGTTTGAGAGCCATTCATTCTTTATCTGTGTAAGAAGTTTCTCAGTCATTTCTTTCAGTGATTAATGTTTAGTGATGAGTGATTAATGCAGGCGTCCGCCCAATGCATTTACAATTCCTACTCTCGATGCACGCCATGCCGGAATACCGGAACTCAATAAGTTCAGTATAAAACAGAACAACAATGCCCAGCCAAAGGTGGAGGCATGCAGCAATATGCTGGTATCCACTGCCGGAGGACTGAGTGTTTGGCTGAACTCCTGCGCAAACAATAATGTATTACCTAAATAAGCAAATGCCACACTGAGCAATAGTCCCAGTACACCAGCCATCAGGGTCACTACAAGATTCTCGGCAATGATTTGTCCCATCAGTTCCAGCCGCGTACTGCCAAATGCACGTCGCACACCTATTTCGGCCACACGCTGACGAAGACGGCTCTGTGTCATACTACTCAGATTGATGGCGGGCACTATCAGCAGGATAACAAAGATTATCAGTCTCTGCCTGCGTGCCTGGTCCACGTCCGGTTCCAGATTGGCAGCAAAGGCTATTGCATTTTTCTCCTGATCGTACGGGCGGTTACGGTAAATCAACTCGTAGCCATCGGCGCCAATCAACACATTATACTCCTGTCTGCGCCGTTCTGCTTCCTCGCGGATGGCATCGAAGTCATCGCGGTCATGTGCCAGGATGGTGCAGCTCATCATACCCATGTGTCCATCGCTCCACATATTTATAGCTATCTCTGTTGAGGTATAAGGCACCCATACCTGTCCGTATGCAGATGTAGCCAACGTAGAAACATCTTTCACTACACCTATTACTTTATAGGGTGCATGGTTTAGCAAAAACTCACGTCCTTCAACTTCTGTACTTTGAAACAGTTTTCTGGCTACACTTTCCGTGACAACCGCTACCGGCAACCCGGCATCGAACGTCGCCTTATCATAAGGCTTCCCGGCAGTGAATGAGAAGTCGAACACGCGCCAGAAAATATCATCCGTCTGCAACAGGTCGATACCTATGGCAGGTTGCCCCGGAAGATTGACCGGAGTAGAGATTACCATACAAGTATAAATAGTCACTGCCTCAGGTGTCTTCAACGTCTGGAAGCACTCACGTGCTGTCCTCGCACTCATAGGCCCGTTACTGCTGCCGTCGCCCCAGTTTTTATTGGTAATACTCATGTAGTGCACATGCAGAAAGCGGTCACGGTTACTTTCGGGAGCAAAAGGCGCTACCTTCACTTGCTGCATCATCACCACCAGCATAATGAGGAAGATGGCAAGTGCCGTACCTGCTATGCTGACAGCACTGATTATCGGCTGTTGCCGTAGCTGTGCCCACGCTTGCGTAAAATATTGTTTAATCATTGGGTCAATTTATTATTTATCTCCTACTTTCAGATTACGTGTATTCACACCACCGATACCGCCTTTTGAAATATCCGCCTGTCCGGCACGTCCGCTCAACGTAACACTGCCCACACCTTCCATCGAGGCACGCAGACGGTCACAATTCACATGGATATCAGCTTTGCCCACGCCCTCCATCTCTACTACAAGGGAATTACAAGTCAAATCTTTCACATTTACCTTGCCGACGCCTTCTATCTCGAACTTCACATCATCCAGTTTCAATGCTTCATTGCAATTGAATGAGCCGACACCTGTAAACTCTACATTCTTCAGATTAGGAGCGGTGAGCCATATCGTGACACCTTTGTTACGACTGTTGTCACCGTCTTTTTTGTTTTTGAAACCAATGACAAGGCAGTCATTCTTCACTTCGGTAGTAGTGGTGGTCACATACTCTTCCCTACCTTCTATCTTCAGAGAATAGTTATTGCTCTGCGTGAAATACACAGTAGCCACAGACGTAACTTTCACAGAGGAGAAAGCCTCTACTTTACGGATTTCGCTAACCTGCGGGTCTTTTTCGTTAGCTGCATAAACTGTACCGGCTACTGCGGCAAATAATAAACTCAGGGTTATAAATAAAGCTCTCATAATCTTTCTCATATTAATGATTAATACCAATTTATTTCTTATTCTTCATGTAATGCTTCGGCCGGCTGTATCTTCATCGCCTGCCGTGCCGGGAACCAAATGCCCACCATTACCATCAATGCTATCAGCAGCCAAGCTCCTAAGGAACCGAGCAGAAAACGCATAAAAGTCCATTTGACAGGCCACGTGGAAATCAGCTCCGTCCGTCCGATGGTGAATTCCGCCACACCTATATTATAGCAAATAATCATAGCGGGTAACGTCACCAATGCAAGCAGCAATAATCCCTCACCCGTCAACAGGCGGAACACCTGGCTCTTTGTGCTCCCCATAGCCAGACGCAAAGCTATTTCACCACGGCGGCGACGGGTACGGAACCAGAACGTTCCGATCAATCCCAGGAATACATTTACCAACAGGAAAAGCACTACAATTGCCTGACTGTTCACCTTGTCCGTATCTCCGTTCATGACTTCAAACTGCAACTGCTGTTCGGTATAAGGCACAGCGTCCGCCACAAACAAGTCATCTACATCCAGTCGAGGTGCAATCTCACGGATAAACTTCGCACGGTAGTCCGGGCCATCGGCAGCAGACTTCACACGAAAAACGATTTGCGCCCAATTGTCAGCAAATTCCGTTTTTATCAGATTCTCGTCTATACGAAAGAAAAACCAGGAGGCATCACTTCCATAGCGATAGGTACGGAAAGCTTCTATCATTCCGCCTTGTGTGACGACCGACGTGGTATCGCCATAATAACTCAGCGGCGTGTCCAACGAAAACGTCGGCATTCTCTTCTTGAAGCGGTCGACAGCAGCCTGGCTCAGCATTACGTTATTTCTGCCCGAAGGGGTTTTGGCAAAGGGACGCTGCGGATCATCACGCATACGGAAAACGTCAACGTATCCTCCGGTTGCATTAATGATACGTGCATTCACCCCGATAGTGTCCTGCGCAGCCAGTGAATTGTCGCTGTTGTTTCCACTCATCGGCAAACTCCAATAACACAGGGCAGCCGCCTCAACGCTGGGTTCCTGCTCCAGTTTCTGCAAGGCGCGCAGGTATCTGTCGGCATTTGTCAGGGTGGTGTCACTGGTGGCACCTCCTATAATCGTGTTAAGCTGATAAACGTGATCGATATTGTAACCAAGCGGGCGGTAAAAAGTATATTTAAGGCAACCCAACGAGTCGCAAAGGAACCACATCACGATGAATACCAGGAATAGTTCAGCCAACACCCAGCCGTTGCTGCGCAAGCGCGACCAAATCATGCGTAAATTATGTAGTATGAATTTCATAAAGCTATTCTCCTTTTATTTATCGTTCAATGAGTCCACAATCGTGCGGCGTGCAGCGATCCAGGCGGGCAGCCCCGCACTCAATATATTAATAACCAGACAGAAAACAAAGGCCAGGACAAATACCATCGGACTGAATAACGCTTCCATACTCAGGCTGAAATCGCCCGCCGTACCAATATTTTGGCTGTTGGTAAACAACCAGGTACGCATAGCATAGACCGCAAGATAGCTGAATATCAAACCGAGAATTCCTCCCAATGATGTCAGCACCAGATTCTCGTTCAATATCTGTCGGATAAGTGTGTTCCTCGTTGCTCCGAAGGCCTTGCGCACTCCTAACTCGCTGATGCGTTGCTGCATACGGCTATTACTCAGTCCACACAGATTGAGTGAGGGCACCAGCAGGATAATGAACAAAGCAATGGCGTATTGCAGATAGAGCATCGGCAAATCAGGTCCCACATTGGACCAAACATGATTCACGTGTGCCACAATATTATCAGGCTGCTCCATTATATCAAGCTGCCTCTCTTCCAGACCGGCATTAATGTCCTTCACACGCTTCTCCACCCCTTGCTTAATGGCAGGAAAATCATCCGGAGTACGTACCATAACGGCAATTGTTTTTCCACCGCTATAACTCCACCAACCGGTCACTTTCAACTCATTGGCATGGTACATACCCCACACCTGGGCATAAGCATCTTTAGCAGTAACGGAGACATCCTTCACTACACCAATAACATTCGACAACTCCCTGTTCAGTAATATTTGCCGTCCTGCTACTTCCGTAGTTCCAAAGAGTTTTCGGGCCACAGAAGCACAAATAACGATGGCCCTCATGTCTCCTCCCCGATCCGCTTCTGTGAAGCCTCTTCCATCGAGAAACTGCATGCTGAATATCTTCCAGAAGTCAGGATCGGTATTCAAAGCATCTACTTTCACCCGGTTGCTTCCATCTGTTAAAGACACTAACGCTACCTCTGCCGTAGTGAATGCTGTACAAGCTTCCACTTCCGGAAGCGGCTGTATGCACTCTTTCATAAATGCGGCTGAAGGTTTGCCATAGGTATTCCAACCCTTATTCTCCTTTCCCTGCACGTGCATAGCAGAGAAGTAAAGGCAACGGCTCCGGTTCACCTCCGGTTCCAGATCGGCATATTTCGTCTGCCAAGTAATCACAATAGCCATAATCATGGTAATGGCGAAAGCCGTACCCAGAATGGATATCGTACTCAGCAACGGATTTTGTCGCAAGAGGCCAAAGGCTTGGCGAATAGTCTGCATAATTACATCCTTCCTTTTATTCTTTTACTTTTTCATTCTTCCATCTGCCCCCTTATTCTACCTGACGGCCATCGAAGAAGCGTACCGTGCGGCTTGTCTGTTTCGCCTGTTCTTCATTGTGAGTTACCATCACGATGGTGCGTCCGTCTTCCTTATTCAACTGGTGCAGCAGTTCCATTACCTCAGCACCCATCTTAGAGTCCAGGTTACCGGTCGGCTCATCGGCAAGGATTATCTCCGGATTACCAATAATGGCACGGGCAACAGCCACACGCTGGCACTGACCACCAGAGAGTTGTGTCGGCATGTGACGCATACGGTGACTCAAGCCTACCTTCGCCAGCACTTCTTCTGCCAAACGGCGGCGTTCTCTGGCGGACACCTTTCTATATAATAAAGGAAGTTCTACATTATCGAGCACATTCAATGAGTTAATCAAGTGGAAAGACTGGAATACAAAACCCAATTTCTTGTTACGGAAAGCAGCCAGTTCCTTATCCTTCATGCCATCCGTACGAGTACCGTCGATCTCAATAATCCCGCTTGTTGGAGCATCCAGAAGACCTACAATATTCAGCAACGTAGATTTTCCGCAACCGGAAGGCCCCATAATACTGAGGAACTCACCTTTCTCTACTTCAAGGTTTACATTTTCCAATGCCACGGTTTCAATCTCGTTCGTACGATAAATCTTGTTTATCTCAGTCAATTTAATCATAATGGTAAGTATTTAATTGTTATTAATTAATTTTATTAGTGTATGTTCCGCCTTCCTATGGTCAAACAGCATGCCAAAAAAGGTAGGCATTCGTTTTCAGCACTTTACGCCGACGGAGAGGTGTCCGATAATGAACACTTTGTCCGCTTTTAGTTGGTAGTGAGGACCGCGATACCTACCACGGGACGAGCGCTATTCATCACGTAGCGCCTCTGTCGGCGGTATGCGGCTTATCTTGCGGGCAGGAATATAAATACCAATCAACACCACTGCCAGCATGATAAAGAAGACTATGAATGACACTATAAGGAAATGTTGCGCAAAATCCGTCACCCAGTAGGTCTCCGTGCTATCTATCCAGCCGCTTCCTTTCTCCAGGCCTTCTTTGAGTGCATATTGCAAGTAAAGCAAGCATCCCGTAAGTACAGCTATGAATGTCAGCACTACTCCTTCGCCCATCAACAGGCGTACGATATACCCCGGCGTACCGCCAAAGGAAAGTATCACCCCTACTTCTTCGCGGCGCGTGCGTGTCTGCAACCAGAAAGTACCGATAACTCCCAAACAAAGATTTATTAAAAAGAAAGCGGCCATTGCCAGATTACGGCGATAGATAGCCGTAGCGCCACCGGCCTCACCATCTTCTATCAGTTTATCATACGACTGCACACTACGCGCAAAAAGATTACCTGCCCGCAATTCCTTAACCATCCAAGGTTTGAATTCATGTAAGAAACGTTGCATACTGACTCCTTCTTTCAAGCGTAGAAGTATGCGCGCATCTTCAGCGGTATCTTCCATATCAATGGAGAGCAAGGGAATAAACTGTACCGCAACAGGACGCCATTCGCTGTATGTTTTAAAAGTTCCCACTGCTCCGGTGACAGCTAAATAAGTTGTATCACTTCCCTGCCGGTACCAACAACGCTTACCATGCACATCTTTGGTATGAAATAGCCGTTCAACGGCATTTTCCGTCAGCACAATATCATTTTGTGTATAGTTGTAATCGGATAATTGTTCCGGTGTCATACCGCGTCCGGGACGAAAGCCATAAGTTTCGAAAAAACGGGTGTGAGGCAGAAAATGCATGGCCATTACCGACAAATCAAGAGTATCACCCTCAGCACGAAGCTGGCTATTGCTATTACCCTGTGAATTGGGATAACAGAAACCTAATACAGGTGTAGCAGATTCTACCCCTGTATAATTCTCAACAAGACGCACAAGGTTCAGATAAGAGTTTATAACGACAGCTGAATCTTCCGCCTGTTCATCATAACCGGGTGCTTGCGGCTGCAAGGTACTAAGCGAAACAAAGCAGAGACGGTCCGCATCATATCCTAAAGGAATATTACGGTCGTGCGTCACCACTACAACCGGATCGAGGATTATCCAGGAAACGATACTCACCAAAATTAATTCCGCCAACAACCAACCATTGCGACGACGACGCGCCCAAAGATTCTTCAATATAAGTTTCAGCATAATCTTTATCTTTTTTCATTCAATGAATATATAATCGGTTTCCGCAGTGAAGACCATGCCGGTATCAATGCCGACAGTAAGTTCAATGCAATGCATAATACCAGAGCCGAAGCAAATACCGCCGGAGCAAATAACATTTCACCGGAGACACGGATGTCTACTCCTTCGGGTACAGCAGCCGGCCAACTGTCGAACACGGTAAATACCCATTCACGAAAAACGTAAAGTGCCAGCCAGGCCAGCAATAGCCCAAGCAGCCCCCCAAACAATGTCAACAGCAGATTTTCCCACATCACTTGAGAGAGCAATCCGTTGCGTCCTGCACCAAACGATTTACGTACTCCCATTTCCGACAAACGGTTCTCCATGCGGCTTGCTATCATACCGCTCAGGTTGAGAGCAGGCACCAGCAACAACACAAGCAGAATCAACAGGAAATAGCGTACTGTGGCCCAGACATCAAACTTTTCACTGGCATAAGACTGGAAAACCTTAACCAAATGCGAGGTAGGCTGTTCCCAAAAGTCCACAGTCCAGTCATCAGGATGCATCAGGTTTTCTTTGCGGACAATTTCCTGAATCTCGGCATGCAATGCATCCGCCTGCGCATCATCCTTTACAAGAAAAGTAATAACAAAAGCGCCCAGATAAGGAAGACCGTATTTAGGTTCACGATAGCCCGGTGAAACACTATAAGGCACATAGATTTGGGCATAAGATTTATGAGTCAGATAACTAGCGCTACGCACCACGCCACAGACACGGTAACTGATATAATTCAGACTGAATGTTTGTCCCACCACTCCCTCGGAAGTACCAAATAAACGGCGGGCCAAATCTTCGGTTATGACTGCCGTATAAATACCACTTTCGAGGTCAGACTGCGTAAAGGCTTTCCCTTCCAGGAACTGAAAAGAATAGATACGGAAGAAATTCGGGTCAGTCAACTTCACATCCGCCTGAAAATCCCCGCTACGGTCGGCAGGCTGGATATAGCTGTTTTCCGACATATCACTACCCAAAGTTCCGGACACTACGACAGCATTTTCCAACGGATAGAACCAGTCTTGCAATGCCTTGTAAGATAACGCCCACTGATACGTATGCTTATTCTCTTCCGTCCCTGTCTGAAAACGTGAACTAGAAAGATACAGCGTATTCATACGATTCACCTCCGGATACACCGGAGCAATCTTTACATAATAGACCACAGCCACAATCATAGTCATAGCAATAGCCAGTCCTGTACCGACTATGTAAAGGGTACTAAAAAGCGGGTTTTGTTTCAACAAAACCCAGGCTTGCTTCAAATAGATTTTTACCATCCCTTTTTAAATTTTCAGTTATGAATTAGTTACGAGCTGCAAGTTGCTGAAACCCTCACCCCGAAAGGTACTTGTAGCCCGTAGCTTGTAGCTTGTAACTAATTCAGCTTCAGCCTATTCTTATTTTTATACTGGCTCATGTCACTCACTACCACCTGATCACCCGACTGCAAACCACTGATAACTTCCACAAACTCAAAGTTGCTGTCACCCAGTTGCACTTTGCGCTTCACGATTTCCTTATCCGAAGTACGCACAAAGAGGTCATACTCACCACGTCCTACATAATAAGAAGCATTGGCTATGCGCATCACGTCTTCTTTCACTGCATTCATCACATAGACATCCGTTTTCAAGCCCGAACGCAAACGACGGTTATTATCCTCATTCAATTGTACGGTGAAAGAAATCACTCCGTTCTTCGACAACGGCGTCACACTGCTGACCGTACCTTCCAGTTTCTCACTACCGATCTTTACAATCGCTTTGCCACCGGCAGCCACACGGTCACCGTACGTATCTGCTATTTCACCTTCCACCTTGAAATGGCTAAGGTCGGAGATTACAGCAAGCTGGTTTCCTTGGGACACCTGTGCACCGATCTGGTTATTAATATAGGTAAGGATGGCTTTGCGCGGGGAGCGAACCTGTGCATCATCCAGCGTACGCTTCATCTCGGCAAGCCCTTTGCGGAAGATACTGAAATCCAGTTCCTGCACTTTATATTCGGCGGCGAGCACTTCTTTCTCGTTGTCATACTGCTGTTTCAGTTGTTCGTACTCCAACTGGGCTACGTTATAGCTAAGTTCTGCCTGGCGCACTTTATCCGTAGTTCCCGAGCCCAAGCTATCAAGATATTGCTCGTTACGCAACTCCACTTTCTTACGGTTCAGCTGCATGGCGGAAACTTTAATCTTCATCGACAGGTCGTTCAGCTTAGTCTGGTTGTTCACGCGCAACTGATCCAATTTGTAACTGCGCATCTGCTCTTCATCCAATAGCTTCTTATAGTCTGTCTCCACGCTCTGCAAGTCGAGTTTCAGAATCGGCGTACCTACATCCACACTATCTCCACCTTTCTTATATATCTCGACGATACGGGTGTTGATAGGAGAATTGATAATCTCTTCGAAAGCCGGCACCACCTTTCCGGATGCGCTTACACTGACTTCAATCGTGCCCTTATCTACTGTGGAGAGTACCAGATCTTTTGTTTTCACTCCCGTACGCATCAATGAAATGAGTACGCTGATAACGATGATACTTGCTACGCCGATGCCGCCGTAGCGGATCATTTTCTTGTTGCGCTCTTTGTTACGCACTTCTTTCGGAATTTCTCTGTCCATGTTGAATATTGAGTTATTTATTATTTTATCAGTTTTCAACCTGTTCCGCTTTTAAAAACGAACAGGCATATTATTCACATTATTTATATATACTAAATGCGTGCCAAAGATGTAAGTAACTGAAAACAAGACAATAGAGAAAAAAGCAGAGTGTCCGATATCGAACACTCTGTACATTTTCGGATAAGTATATCATACTTCAGGAAGTTCATCCCATGCCATTCGCAGTAAAAGCATCAGCAGTTATTTAGCAACAGACAGGCAGTCGTTTACTTTTGCCCTGCTTGTTTTTCATCTCCACAGTAAGTCTTATTGGGTGTTGACCTTGGTTAACAGGCCTATCAACCTTGGCTAACGAATCCGTCAACCTTGGTTAACAAGCCTGTTGACCAAGGTTGGTACCCAATTGTTCCTAAGGATAAACATACTATTCATTAGTCCTGCACGAAATGATCCCTGATGTAAAACAAATGAATGGCTTAGAATCAAACTAAAAAGAGGACAATATGTGCATCAATAATATTGTCATAGTTTCCCATATAAACACATCATAGTGGTCAACGATATTCTGAAATCCTCAAACATTGGTTAATAAGGCGCAACTTATTTCATCCTCTTTGTGATAAAAAAATCCTTTTATATTTTTACCCTTATTATGGAAAATATCAGTATAAAAAAGTAGAAACGAAGCGTGAAATGGACGATTTTGTGAAGTTCACAAACTGGTTGTATGCAGACTGTCCATACTACGTTCCTGACTTGGAAATGGATATTCGTAATACATTTAACCCGCGTAAGAATGCAGGACTGGAATACTCCGTCCTACAACCTTTTATTGCATATAACGAAGCAGGAAAACCGGTTGGGTGCATAGCGGGTATCATCAACTATCGAGCCAACCAAAAATGGCAAACGAAGAACGTCCGATTCGGATTCATAGACTTTATTGATGACCTGGAAGTATCAGCCGCACTGCTGAAAGCCGTAGAGCAATGGGGTAAGGAACACGGTATGAATTATATACAAGGTCCAATGGGCATTTTCGATTTCGACAAGGAAGGGATGCTTATTGAAGATTTCGATAAGCTGGGATCAATGATTACAATATATAACTACCCCTACTATCCCAAACACTGCCTATGCTCCCCCTCTTCGGCTATACAGAATTATCAGACAAACAAGTGGATATGTATGTCAAACGATACTTCCCGCTGATAGACAAGCAAATGCTGCCCGTCATACAAAATGAGAATGAAGAAGTTATAGGAGTGGCAATAACCATGGGAAGTCTGTCTCATGCCCTGCAAAAAGCCAAAGGCAAACTCTTCCCCTTAGGGTGGTATCATCTGGTTCGTGCCCTGAAATGGAAAAAGAGGAAAAAGCCGAACTGCTCCTGATAGCGGTGCGCCCCGATTATCAGGGACTGGGGGTAAATGCATTATTCTTCGATGACCTTATACCGGTTTATAATGAGCGTCACTTTAAATGGGCTGAGACAGGTCCGCAACTGGAAGACAATGTAAAAGAACTGACCCAATGGAAACCTCTGCATCCCACCCTGACAAAAAGGAGACGATGCTATAAAAAGAAATTATAATAACGATAAAAAGAGATATGGAAAGAAAAGTAGTAATCACAGGTATGGGGATATGGTCATGCCTCGGAAAAACACTCGAAGATGTACGCGATTCGCTATATACCGGAAAAAGCGGCATTATCTTCAGCCAGGAGCGCAAAGATGCCGGATTCCGTTCCGCATTATGTGCAGATCTGTTTTCGACCGTATCAATGCAGACGGAACCATCAGCGATATCAAGCACTATAATATGACGGAACTGGAACTGAAACTCCGTTATGGCAAAAATGAAAAATTCTATCAGACTCGCAATAGTCGTGTTCCAATTACATTTGATGCTTTAATCTTTAATTTCAGTCATGTCATGGCAAAGAAAAACCTGCTTGGCTCATCCTACGATTATCATCGTACGGATATCGGCATACAGAAACGTTTCTGGTTTTCAGCTTTTGGATATATCAACATTATCACCAAAGCCGGAAAGGTATGGAGCAAAGTTCCGTATCCGCTGTTAATTCTGCCGAATGCAAACCTTTCTTATACCATTCAGCCGGAAGCTTATACGAATATGAACGCCATGGAGTTTATCAGTGACGAATATGTTTCCTGGGATTTGACATACTATATGAATGGAAATCTTCTGAATCGTCTGCCTCTCATCAAGAAATTGAAAGCAAGGGAGGTATTCTGTTTCCGTGGTTTATGGGGATATCTGACGGAGAAGAATAATCCTAAGAATGGAGGGGACGGGCTATATCTTTTTCCAAAGGGTTCATATACATTAGGAAAGGCTCCTTATATGGAAGCAAGTGTGGGCGTTGAGAATATCTTTAAGTTCCTTCGCGTTGATTATGTCTGGCGATTAAACTATCGCAATCATCCGGACATTCAGACAAAGGGAATACGTTGTACAATGAGACTATCATTCTAATATCCCAACTTCTTCAGTTATAACTCCGGATATTATACAAATTATCCCCTATGCCGGCATTATATATTAGTAATGCCTACATAGGGGATTATTATTTAATTGAAGAAAGGTGCTACATATTCCGAAGATTTATTTTGTACGATAATCCGATTCATATTATATTTAATCACAACCGTTTTCGCTTCCTTATCCATCTCAAAAGCATCCATATCCTGATTCAAAGGAATGAAAGAAGGAATTTGTGCAGTGGTATATTCTGCTGCCGAAGGTGTATTTGCAGCTTCCGTTTCACATACCGGAAAACGAATGCCCAAGTCGGCTGCACGTCTGCCTTCTGCCATAAAGATTTCTTGTCGCATCAGATAAAGAACTTCTAAAAGCCCATCGACTGTGGTTGGGGCATCAATCATTTCTTCTGTAACGGAAGTACCGGAAATATAAGGAACAGAAATTAAATGAGGTGACTGACGGTCGAGCACAAGTCCGCTCCTGAATTCATCCTCGGAAGATGCGGCTACCCGGTATTCCGAACTGTTAGGATATTCTTTATACCCTCCGTTATAACGTCCTTCCAACTGATCATTAATATCTGTTGCTACCGGACGATTGTTAACAAGCCTCAACAATGTTTTCAGAAAACCTTTTGCTCCGTTTACATCGTTGTCAGCTAAAGCTGCTTCAGCCAAAATCAAATAGGGTTCTTCCGCTTTGGCAATACAGATAGGACGTGCCTCTTTTGCCTTAGTCTGAAAATATTTCGGATCAAGGAAATCCAAACGAGGCAGTGGTTGGAAATTGGTGCCATAAATATATCCTTGAATAGAACTTATCACATTATTCTCCCCATCAAATGTCACCTGTTTTGTGAAATCCGTCGACAACGTCAAGACATTGCTGGCATACTTCACTGCATTTACTTTATCTCCGAGCCGATAATAGGCACGGGCTATCAAGGTGTTGATAAATGCTGTTTCATCCGTATCACTTGTAAATTTCAGAGCCTCCGTAAATGTAGAGATAGCCAGATTCAGGTTCTCCTTCCAGCCCTTTATCTCTCCCCCGTTTTCAACAGGGAGCGCCCGGAAATATTCTCCTGCCAGGAGATAAGAATATCCCTTGATATAATAGAGATTATAGCGTTGTTCATCTGTAGTAGTTGCATCGGCCTTAGCCACTACTTCTAATCCCTGGATCGCCGTTTCCCGCAATGTACCTACGTGACGCTGCAAATTGGTTACATCTATATCCGTATACAGGATAGTGGGAAAATCGAAAACCTTACTACTCTGGCTATAGTTATTAAAATAATTATCGGAGAGTATTTCAGTCAATTCCACATACGAACCGATAATCGTGGCAAACGAACGGTTGGCTCCGTTCACCCAAGTACTCATGGCATTAGGAGTCTTCAGAAATGTATCTTCATCTACATTCGGATTAATGATCTCATTCGGTTGTAAAAGTTCACAAGACGAACAGGCACAAGCCAGAGAAGCTATCAATATATAATTCTTAATGTTCATATCTATATTTATTTACGAGTTAAACCAATGATTAAAAAGAGACACGTATCGTTCCCACGTACTGACGGGGAGTGGAATAAGAAGAGTAGTTCAATCCACCCACCGCTACTGCACCTTGCGAACGGGCACCTGCCAAGGCAGCTTCCGGGTCTACCGATGAGGCTGTAAAGGCAAACGGATTATAAACATTGAAAGCCAGATTGACTGATTTCAGATACTTCTTCGGCTTATAATCATAAGCTATTCCGATATTCCTGATTTTCAGGAAATCTGATTTCTCTACGAAAAAGTTAGTGAAATTAAGCCAGTTAGCACCCTGGTCAAGTCCTTCCAGTGCTTTCTCTGGAATAGCATCGTCTTTCAGACCCTTTGAGAAACGGAACTGGCGGTCGAACGAATGTACATAAGCTCCATATTGATAATCACCGCTGAGCATGAACGAAAGATTCTTATAACTTACCGACAAAGAGAAGTTACCATAAGCTGTAGGAAGTGTAGAGCCCAGATTCTGTAAAGGCAGAATTTCCTTCAGTGAGTTATCCGGATTCAGTACGGCCTTATAACCACGGATGAAACCTACCGGTTCTCCTTCAGCTACCACCGTTTGAACCGTTCGCGAAGAGAAACCGCCAATAGCAAAAGGCACTGCATTACCAATACTCAATACTTTATTATGATTCGTATTATAAGATGCATTCAGGCGAACATTCCAATCTTTTGTATCCACTAATTGCAGCCCTAGGCTCAATTCAATACCTTTATTCTCTATTTCACCGACATTAGACAAATAGTTGGCAGACTGACCGGATGAAGGGAGGGACGGGATACTGAAAAGAGCGTCTTTGGTCAGAGCATAATAATAAGTAAATCCCAAATTCAATACACGATTGAAAAGCACAGCATTAAAACCGGCTTCATACGAATGTTTCTTTTCAGGTGCCAGATTCGGATTTCCATATTTACCAAAAGAAGCGGCTTGCCCTCCCTGGAAAGAATTGAATGCCACAGTACGTTGATATTCAAAAGCAGGAGGATAACTACCGGCAATACCATAATTGGCCAGAATACGGAAACTGCTTACAAGATTATTCTCTTTCAGTCTCTGCATAAAAGGTTCTTCAGAGAGAATATAAGAAAGTCCTACTTTGGGATAATACTGCCAGCCTACATTGTCACCAAAAGCAGTATTATAGTCCGAACGCAATCCCAAATCAATATAATAGCGGTCCAGGAAACCGATATTTTCCTGAATAAAGTAACCGTAATTATACAGATAGCTTAGCCATTCATTAGAAGTTAACGTTCCCGCACCCTCTATTATCTGGGCACCATCACGTACGTTTGTTCCATTATATACCGACTGGTGGTCATAAGTGCTAAAGAACTGGAAGCCTGCCGTAAAGATCAGACTAAAAACATCTTTATAACGATATTTATGCTGTCCGTTCAAATCCAAAGTCAGACCGAAATAGTTGCGGTCGAAGTTGGAGATACTGCCTGCATCTGAAGTTCCTTCCGGCTTCTGTTGGGTGTGAATCAGATATTCATTAGTTATGATGTTCTTATTGGTATTCAATCGATAATCTACTCCTAATACCCCTTTGAAAGTCAGATTAGCCAGAGGAGCATAGCTCAGAGATTGGGAAGTCTGAAAACGCTTTACGGACTCACGGTTGTTTTGCAATGCCTCTGCTTTCGTAACAAAAGCCTTCATCTGAGCAAAAGTATAGTCATCCAAAGCGTCCAGATCAGCGCCATAATTCACCAGTTCGCCCGCTGCATCCGTATACCTGAAATTGGTAGCCGCAGCGCCTTCCGTAAACCATAATCCGGTATATCCTCCCTGGTTACCATTGCGGCTTCTCGCAAAGTCTTCTATCACCATACCAAATGAATTCTGATATTCAAACTGTTCATTGAATTTCATTCTTGAACCGAAACGCAAGTCATATTTACGATCCTCGTTACCATTCTTTATCAGAGTCCCCGTACCGTTACTCATGCTGCCGCCAAAACTATAACCGAACTTCTCTGTTCCACCGTCAAAGCCGATACGGTACTTCTGTGTGAATCCTATCTGATGCAACAGCTCTTTGGTACGTTTAAAATGATAAAACTGGGAAGAAGCAATATCCGCCTCCAATTGAGTTTCGGCAAAGAACGTAGTCTTCTGCTCTGCTCCTTTCTTTGTAAAAATCTGAATAACGCCATTGGCCGCATCTGAACCATAGAGGGTAGTAGCCGCACCACCCGTCACATACTCAATGTGATCGATATTCTCCATCGGAATATCACCGATAGAACCGGTCACTGCACTGTTTCCGCTTAATGAGTTATTCAAAGTTGCACCTGTGTTCATATTATCCACACGCACTCCGTCTACATAAATCACGGGAGTAGAGTTAGAGAAAGCAGAAGATAGACCTCTTGACTTTACCAGTGAAGTTGCACCTGCCTGACCGCTGGACATCGTTATCTGCACATTGGGGAGAGCATTTTGCAACACCTGGTCTATACGCCCCTGTTTCATACGTTCCAGTTCCTTACTGCTGACAGTGGTTACATTCGATGATAACCGGCGTTTTTGCACCTCAGCCCCCTGGCCTGTTACCACAACCTCATCCAATTTGAAGTTATCCTGATCAAGTTCCACTTTCAATTCATCGACCGGACTTATAGCAACCAGCTGCGTTTCATATCCTATATAGGACACTTTCAACTTGCTCCCCTGGGCAGCAGTTATTTGAAACACTCCATCTATATCGGTAATGGTACCTACGGATGGATTATCATTCAAAACCAGTGTTACGCCTGCCAACCGTTCCCGCGTCTTCTTATCAAAAACAATTCCCTTCATCCTGATTGTAGAAGCTTTCTTGGAAACTTCTTTTTTGAATATCAGAATTGAATTGTTTTCGATCTTATACCCTATTGTAGCGGGTAGCAATTTCTCCAAGACTTCTGCAATTTCCGCATTCTCTGTCTCAATACTGATTTTTGTATCTACATTAAGCACCTGCGAACTATAGGCTACCGTCAGCCCTGTCTGTTTCGTAATTCTGGCGAAAATTTCCTTTAAGGCAACTTCCCTACACTTCAGAGTTACTTTCTGAGCAGCCATAACAGAAGTCAAGCCCAGAAAAGCCATTAAAACAATCAAAATACCTCGTTTCATTTTTATACGTTAAATGATTAATGAAATTAATTCAATATGATCTTTATACGTACTATTGACACAAAGGGTAAGCTAAAGTGTATAACGGGAACATGTCTTTTACATGTCAATGCTATTTCATTCGTACCCGGATGGTATCTCCCTTCTGAAAACGGACAGGAGAGATTATTTCAAGTGTCTCCATCACTTCTTCCAAAGAGGCTTTCTTCACGCAAAAAGTATAAGAATACTGATAGACAACCGTATCTCCGACACAGAAAGGGACACCGTAATGCAAATCCAATTCTTTCAGCACTTCCTTCATCGGAGTATTCCGGAAATCGATCTCCTGTTCTTTCCAACGAATAAGCCCGCTTACTCCTTCCTGTAATTGAAGCATACAAGCGTTTTTCACCTTATTATATATAAGTGATTCGCCCGGACGCAAAGAGTATTCTTGCCGGTCACCATAAAGTAAATCTACCTGCCCTTCATCCAGTTCAACTATGATGTCCGGTTCGCAAGCATAGGCCTGCAAATGAAAAGAAGTTCCTGTCACTCGGATAGAAGCTTTATCCAAATCAACAATGAAGGGTCTGTGAGAATTCTTGCTCACCTCAAAATAAGCTTCCCCATCCAAAGTCACCCTACGCTCCGTCAGACCGAATTTATCTGGATAACAAAGACGGGAACCGGGATACAAGTAAACACGGGTACCATCCTGAAAAGCTATTTGCATCCGTTCTCCCTTCGCCACATGGATATCCTGGTAAAACGGAGGTTCAAAAAGAGAAACCTGCGTATTAAGATAGAGTAATATGGCTATAACAGCTGCAACGGGTACCACCACCGCTACCACTTTTAGAGTTAGTCCGGCAAAACGTCTTCTCGAAATTTTCTTTTGCAGATTGCAGAATACCCTTTTACGGAATTCTTCACAGACACCATCATCCATATTTTCTCTTTCCTCAAAGAAATCGGCATCCATTTGCGCAGCAAGATACGCCTGCCCTTCATTCGTAGCCAGCCAACGTCCCCACTCCCGTGCCTTTTCCTTACCGGCTTCACCAGCAAGTACCTTATTCATCATTACATCTTTTATTGCATTCATCAATATAATTCTTTGAGGTAGTATTTCAATAACTGTATGGATTGTGTATAATAGTTCTTCACTGTTCCCACAGGTATATTCAGTTTATGAGCTATCTCTTGATTATTCAACCCTTCATATATCTTCAGCAAACATATCTCCCGCTTAGCTCCCGGCAATTGCTTCACAGCCCGGTAGAAGCAACTCAGTTTTCTTTCTTCCTCCAGCTTTTCCTGCAAACCATCGTCTACAATATCATTTTCTTGCTGGATGTTTTCATATTGCCTGACTATCCATTCATTTTTATCACGAATCATATTCAGAACATGATTCTTCGCCATTGTATAAAGGTAATTTTTCAGACTCACCGTAATGCAAACAGAAGAACGGGATTCCCATAAGCGCAAATATACCTGCTGAACCACGTCTTCAGCAAGTTCTCTGTCTTGCAAATACCTGCAAGACAAGGAGTATAGCATAGAATAGTACTTATTATATATCTGCGTAAATGCATCTTGACTGCCTTGTCTGAGCAAGGAAAGCAAGTACTCGTCCTCGTAAAAAGAGTCACCTGTCGCCATAATCGGAATATTTTAAAAGAAAATGCAAAAGTATGCCCAAGAGAAGGACTTTCCGGTTACAAGCAAATTATATTTCTGTTACAAGTCTCTGCCATATACTAAAAATGACCGCTTATGAGCGGTCATTTTTAGTATATGCAATCTATTTTATCTTAATCTTAATCTGTCACCTACTTCCGGTATATATTCATCATCTTTCCGATTCATCTTATACAGGTTCTTCAACCGTATACCATATTTTTGTGAAATGGTATGCATGGAATCACCATCTTTCACAATGTAAACTGTATGTGGCTTAGAGGCTTTCTTTTTCTTACTTTTCAAATAGATAATATCACCCGCTTCCAATGTATAATCCTTATGCAAATCATTATACTTCACCAGTTTCTTCCAACTGATATCGAATTCCTTACCCAGAAAACGGAAAGTATCGCCATCACGAGCTACAACATAAGCTATGTCATTAGCTATATATACCTGATGCGGATTAGCCAGCCAGGGTTTCTTCTTCAATTCCTTTGCCCACTTACGGGCTTCACGCTTACTCATGCCACGACTGTCATACTTATAAAGATCATAATCCTCTATGATTGTTATCAGTCGGTTAGCATAAGAGGGATCAGTTGCATATCCGGCTTTCTTCAGACCACGTGCCCAACCTTTATAATCTGTAACTTTCAGATCAAACAGGAAAGCGTAACGCGCGCCCCGTTTCAGAAAAGCGGAGTGATCTTCATAAGAGTCCCTGGGATTGCTGTATGCACGAAAACATTCATTGCGGGCATCATCATCATGACGCACTGTACGTCCATGCCAGTTACTACCGCATTTAATGCCGAAATGATTATTACTTTTGCGTGCCAGTGCGCTCTGTCCGGCACCGCTTTCAAGAAGCCCTTGTGCCAGGGTAATACTAGCAGGTATCTTGTGTTCCTTCATTTGTTGTACGGCAAGCGGAGCATACTTCTCTATATATTCCACGTAACGGGTATTCCGGCGCTGCGCCTGGGCGGCAACGGTACAAACCAGAAGTGCCAGGATCGCAGTGAGTCTGATAGCGTTAATTCTATTCATATCAGTAAAAGTTGAGGTACAAAAATCTTAAAAAGAATTGGAATTACCAATCTCTTTTCTAACTTTGTAACATTAATTACAATATACATCACTGCCTTATGAAAGATTTGACCTTACAAATTGACATTAAAATATACGATTATAATGAATTAAGTGATGCTGACCGCCAACTGATGGATGCCGCATGCGAAGCTACCCAACGCAGTTATGCCCCCTACTCACACTTCTCCGTGGGTGCCGCTGCACGTTTGGCAAATGGTACAGTTGTCACAGGTACCAATCAAGAAAACGCAGCTTATCCATCGGGACTTTGTGCCGAACGTACTACCCTGTTTTATGCAAACTCCCAATATCCCGATCAGGCAGTAGAAACACTTGCCATTGCCGCACGCAATGAACGGAATTTTTTGGATGATCCGATTCCACCCTGTGGTGCATGCCGTCAAGTGATGCTTGAAACTGAAAAACGCTTCAAACAACCGATGCGCATTTTACTCTTCGGGAAAAAGGGTATTTACGAAATGAAGAGTGTAGGCGCTTTGCTGCCTTTGTCATTTGACGCGTCTTCTATGGAATAATACTTCCAAAACTTATTTCTCTATCCATTTACTGACCATCCTGCGTAACTCGAGTGGCGAAACAGGTTTGGTCAAAAAGTCATTGCAACCCACATTGAGTGCCAATGCCCTATCATCGTCATAAGCAAATGCCGTAAGTGCAATGATGGGCACCTGAGCACCGCCTTCCCTTAACATAACGACTGTATCTATCCCGTTCATACCCGGCATCTTCATATCCATAAAAATGAGATCAGGAGCTTGAGTATTGAAAAGGTCTATAGCTTCATTGCCGTCATGTGCTCTCAGCAGACGGTAATCCTTCCTGAGAAGCGCCTCGATCAACAAGTAGTTACTATCTATATCCTCAGCCACCAGAATTAGAGGTTTATAGTTCCTTGAAACGATCTTTATAACTTGATCTCCACCCTTTGTTACAGCATCCGGATCCAGTGAGGCATCAAGTGTATATGGATGTGTAAACCAGAAACATGAACCTTCTCCCTCACGTGAGTTTACTCCAATCTGTCCTCCCATCCGCTCTACCAAACTCTGACATATAGACAAACCAAGACCGGCACCCTGTGAAAAAGAGTCGAGTTTTACAAAACGACTGAAAATCTCATGCTGCTGTTCAGCAGGAATACCTTTACCGGTATCCGTTACACAGAAACGCAGCTGGCTGTCATCTTCCAACCTATAGGAAAGAGTGACCGATCCCTTGGCTGTAAATTTCAAAGCGTTGGTTATGAAATTAGAAAGTACCTGCATAATTCGATTCTTATCGGCATCAACCATTATCTGAGGTGAACTTTCGTCAAAACGTAACACCACCGCCTCATCATGTTTTTTATGCGAGCAGGTGGAAATGACTTCGCGGCAAAGTCGGGCCACATCCACTCTTGTTATAATAAGCTCTACCGTACCGGCCTCAATTTTAGAAATATCCAAAATATCAGAAATAAGATTAAGCAGCAGTTCGTTGTTCTCCTCTACCAGAGACATGTACGATTCACGCTCATCATCATCGGCTTCGGCAAGCAGACTTGAAAAGCCCACGATAGCATTCAAAGGAGTGCGTATTTCATGGCTCATGTTCGCAAGGAATGCTGATTTCAGTCTATCCGACTCCTCCGCTTTTTCCTTAGCCTGAATCAGCTCCAGTTCCACCTGCTTACGAGTAGTAATATCAGTGGCCAATTCCATGATTGCCCATCGTCCGTCGAGCCATTTTATCGCCATACTCTGGATGGTATACCAACGTTCGGTAATTGGATTATAGTCTTCCCAGAAATGAACACCTGTAAATTTGCGATCAGCATCGAGCAACTGTGGTTTCGGGCAATGCGCACACAATCCATTCAACCCTGCATTCAGCATTTTCCAGCATTCTGCATTTTCCGAAACCTGTCCGGCTTCTTCCCTGAAAGGCTTATTTGCAAAAAGCACCTTCTGTGTATCATAATCACAAACAAAGATATTGGCATTGATATTATCCAATACCTTTTGCATGGTTCGCTGAGACAATTGCAGGGAAGTTTCTACTTGCCAGCGTTTCGTAGCGGTAGATACAATTTGCGATATTTGGCTCATTAGTTCCACATCTTTTTCGTCCCACTGCTTATTCCAGCAAAAGTTGAATGACAGGAAGCCGAAATGCACCCCTAACTGTGACAAAGGAAAAACAGCAATAGCTTTTACACCCTGAATTTCAAGCATCTGAGTAATAAAGGGATCGAGTGAATAAATATCAGACGTACAGATGATTTGGTTTTCTTCGAGCATGTCGAACCAAGGCTTCCCCGCTTCAATAGTCATACTCCGCAAGTAATCTATGGCCGGTTCAATACCATCGTTACACCATTCATTGGTGCATCCGTACGTAACTCCGTCAAGGTGGTTTTCCCATGTTGCCAAACGATCAACGCCGGTATAACGACCGATTTCTGCAAGTGCCATATTCATGGCTGTGGGAATATCTGGTTCCAATTGAAGTATTTGCAGTACCTTAATAAACAGTGCCTGCCGCCGATTGGTTGCTTCCAGATTCTCCTGAATGGCAATCAGGTCTCTGGATTTCTCTTCGACCATCTGTTCGAGCCGGGTACGGTACTGTTCCAGTTCCATACCGACTTCTTCTTGTTCGGAATCAGTAGATTTCATATTTGATTGATAACTGTAAATTGAATAAAATGATTACTTGAACTCTAACGAGCCATATCACATATTCTGCAAATATATGGATTTATTTTACAAATAAAAATTTTCCTATAAAAAGCTATTTCCAAAAGAAATGTTTATCTTTGCGCCCACTAACTAAATAATTGCTACGATGAGAATTTCTAAGTAAAGACAAACATTTCGGTAAACATCACTTTTCACATGCTTTATAATTCAGAATGCTGAGCATCACAAACGTGAATGTTTAGCCAATACTGTGTTTGTCTATTCCCTCCAAAATCGAGATTTTATTGTATCAGAAGTCCTTTTGATACAGTGTATTCACTTCTTTAAACACAGTATTTACCATGAGTATTATTATCAGAGACCTTAGTTATGTCCATTCCGACAAAGAAATCCTGTTCCAACATTTGAACCTCATTGTTAATCCGGGGGATAAAATGGCACTGACCGGAAACAACGGTTGTGGAAAGTCCACTTTAATGAAGATTATTGCAGGAGATTTATCCGCTACAAGGGGAACTGTCAGTCGTCCGGAACATCTTTACTATGTGCCGCAACATTTCGGGCAATATGATGATCAGACTATTGCACAGGCTTTAAGGATAGATGGCAAACTGGAAGCTTTACATGCCATCCTGAATGGAGATGTATCCGAAAAACATTTCACCGCACTAAATGATGACTGGAATATTGAAGAACGTACCCAAGCTGCCTTGTCTGCCTGGGGAATGGATAGTATTCCCCTCTCCCGCCTGATGGACGGATTAAGTGGAGGAGAAAAAACACGTATCTTCCTTGCCGGTATGGAACTACACTCACCTACCGCTATTTTACTGGATGAACCAACAAATCATCTAGATACAGCAGGAAGACAACGGCTATATGATCTTGTACAGCGTACTCCTGCCATTGTACTTGTCATCAGCCATGACCGGGCTTTACTAAACCTATTACCTACCATTTGTGAGTTATCTTCTACCGGACTGACTTTCTATGGTGGTAATTATGATTTTTTTAAAGAACAAAAGGGCGTCCGGTTGAATGCTTTGCAAGAACAATTAGAAGAAAAGCAAAAAGCTCTGCGACTTGCCCGGAAAACAGCCCGTGAATTGGCAGAACAGAAGGCAAAACAAAATGTACGGGGTGAGAAAGCTGCCATCAAAAAGGGAATCCCCCGTATTATGATGGGTGCAATGAAGAACAGAGCGGAAGCAAGCACTAATAAACTGAAAAGTGTGCATACTGAAAAAGCGGAGAAGTTGCAACAGGACATGCAGAACATTAAGAGTGCTTTACCTCTTGCGGAGAAATTAAAAACGAATTTCAATGCTTCCACCCTGCATGAAGGTAAGATATTGGCTACTGCAAAGGAACTGAACTTTCAATATCCGGATGCTCCCCAGCCTATATGGAAAATCCCGTTGAGTTTTCAGCTACGGAGTGGCAACCGCTTCTATATTGAAGGCAATAACGGCAGCGGCAAAACCACATTGTTGAAATTGCTTTGCGGAGATCTTTCTGCCGTCAGCGGAACACTTGACCGTATTGATTTCAGCACAGTTTATCTGGATCAGGAATATTCTCTTATCCATAATGAATATAGTATTCTGGAACAGGCGGAATATTTCAATCGGCGCCATCTGCCGGAGCATGAGCTGAAAACGATATTGAATCGTTATCTCTTCCCGGCAGCTACATGGAACAAGTCTTGCAGATTACTTAGTGGTGGAGAAAAGATGCGCCTTTCCTTCTGTTGCCTGATGATTGCAGATAACACCCCGGATGTTTTCATACTGGACGAACCGACCAATAATCTGGATATTGAAAGTATCGAGATCATTACAGCAACCATCCGGGACTATAGAGGAACGGTAATCGCTATATCACATGATAAGGAATTTCTGAAAGAAATAAACTGTAAATCATGGGTTAAGTTAGAAAGCAAATAGCTTACTAACTTTTTTCTCTTACTTACTACGAAAGGTTTACCAGTTGTACAACTTATACAGCCTGGGTTATACAACTCAACACGTATGAGTTATACAACTGGTAAGGCTTTTGTAATAGGAATCACTTCATCAACGAGAAGAAAAAGAATATAAATCAATACGTTATGGCAGGCATCAAAGATTTAGAGACATTATTATCCAGTATCGATCCTGTTCTGGATGAACGCAGTTTTGTTTTTTGTACTTTTCCCGAATTCCATTGGGATGATGTACATCAATTGAACCCCATCGGATTTTTCCATGAAAAAGAAGGACTGACGCTTATCATCACCCAACAAGAGGCTATTGATAAAAATATAGATTATGAATCTGTTTATAAGCTCATTTCCCTAAATGTACATTCAAGCTTGGACGCTGTTGGATTAACAGCCGCATTTTCAACTAAATTGGCAGAAAAGAATATTAGTGCCAATGTGGTTGCTGCGTACTACCATGATCACATTTTTGTGCCTGAAGCAAAAGCAGAGCAAGCTTTAGCCGCTATTTCCGAGTTTCGTCTACAAAGCCATCCGGTTTGTCTCAAATAAAAGAGTAGTGTATTGCAGAGACCTATCTTTGTCGCATTAAACCAAAAACGATAAAGATGGATAAAACTAAAGTATTAGTAATAATTGCATTGCTAATTTCAATTTACTCTTTCGGAAAAGAAGTTTCTAATATCCCCGGACAAGCATCGGTTGATAATGAGAATATCCCACAAAGTAGTGGACGCCCCGTACAAACACTGCGAGGAGTAGTCAATGACCGGGCATCAGGACATCCTATTCCGTATGCTACGATACAGTTGACGGATATTCCGGGATTAGGGATGATGTGCGATAGTCTCGGACGTTTCGCACTTCCAAAAGTTCCGGTAGGCCGTCATTCTGTACAAGCCTCTTTCATGGGATATGAGTCAGCGACTGTACGGGAGATTCTGGTGACTTCCGCTAAGGAAGTTTATCTGGAAATAGATTTGCAGGAAAGCGTAAACGAACTGAGCGAAGTAGTGGTCCGTGCGCACAACCGGAACGAAGCAATGAATAAAATGGCTGTCGCAGGAGCACGTATGCTCAGCGTGGAAGAAGCGAGTCGCTATGCAGGTGGATTTGATGATCCGGCCCGACTGGTTGCTTCATTTGCCGGAGTAACGCCAAGCGTTTCCAATAATGGTATATCTATCCACGGTAATGCCCCGCATTTATTGCAGTGGCGACTGGAAGATGTGGAAATTCCCAATCCAAACCATTTCGCAGATATCGCCACTTTAGGAGGTGGAATTCTATCCTCACTCAGTGCACAGGTTTTAGGAAACTCCGACTTCTTCACAGGTGCTTTTCCGGCAGAATACGGCAATGCTGTTTCCGGTGTCTTCGACATGAAGCTACGCAACGGAAACAACCAGCGAAATGAAAACACATTCCAGGTAGGTATCATGGGAATAGATTTCGCCTCCGAAGGTCCGTTAAGCAAGAAACATAAGGCTTCGTATATCTTCAATTACCGCTACTCCACTACAGGATTACTGAACGTTGACTTAGGTGGAAAGATGGACTATCAAGACCTGAACTTCAAACTAAACTTCCCCACCCGCCACACAGGTACCTTTGCCGTATGGGGTACTGCATTACTTGACAAATATAAAAGCTCACTCGAAAAGAATCCGGATAAATGGGATTACCTGGAAGATGCCGGACAGGGACGTTCTACACAGTACATGGCAGCCGGAGGTGTCACCCATCGCTACTTCTTTAATGAAAACACGTTGCTGAAAACCACACTTGCCGGAACCTATTCCGACCAAGAGGCCATACAAACCACTTATGACAGAGAATTTAATCCTTCACCTAACATCGATCAGAACAGCAGAAGCACAAACCTGATACTGACTTCGTCACTGAACCGGAAAGTAAATAACCGTTTTACCAATAAAACCGGATTAACCTTTACACAAATGTTCTACAACATGAATTTAGAACTCGCTCCATTCATTGATCAACCGTTGGAAACAATCTCAAAAGGAGACGGAAACATCAGTTTGATTTCAGCCTACAACAGTTCTGCATGGGGAATAAACGATAAACTAAGCCTGAACTTCGGCCTGCACGGACAACTACTCACACTGAATAATCGTTGGACCCTTGAGCCACGTGCCAGCCTGAAATGGCAAACAAATACTCGGACTTCCTTTGCTTTGGCTTATGGTATGTATAGCCGTATGGAAAAAATGGACGTTTACTTTGTAAAGACACAAAGTACCGGTGACCGGTCAATAAACAAGAACCTCGATTTCACCAAAGCACACCATCTGATGCTTTCATTCGCCTATAAGGTTTCAGAAAATACAAGTCTGAAAGTGGAACCTTACATTCAGTTCCTATACGATGTGCCTGTCATGCGCGATAGTTCTTTTTCAGTACTTAACCGAGATGAATTTTTCGTGGAAAATGCTTTAGTGAACAAAGGACGAGGGCGCAACTTCGGTGTAGACTTCACTTGGGAACGAGCACTGAACAAAGGCCTCTACTACATGATAACTGCCTCCCTGTTCGATTCCCGTTATTGCGGTGGCGACGGTGTCTGGCACAACACACGCTTTAACCGAAAATATGTATTGAACGGGCTAATCGGCAAAGAATGGATGCTGGGACGCAACAAACAAAATATTCTCAGTGTCAACCTGAAGCTCACTTTGCAAGGCGGAGAACGCTATGCTCCGATAGATGTGGAAGCAACGATGGATCATCCCGATAAAGAAGTGCAGTATGATGAAACGCGGGCATATTCCATTCAACGTTCTCCGATGTTGATTGGTAATTATACAGTAAGCTACCGCATCAATAAACGACGTGTATCTCATGAATTCTCTGTGAAAGGCCTCAACTTTACGGGCAGCAAAGAGTTCATCCAGCACCTCTATAATATAAAAACAGGAAAGATAGAGGCAAGTGAACAGAAAACAGGTCTGACCAATATCAGCTACAAAATAGAGTTTTAATTTAGGATAATCCAGTGTTTTATATGAATTTATTCTATCTTCGTCATCTCAAATGAAAGATACTTCCATGAAAGTAATACCTATTATAGGCAATGATAATTCTTTTCTATACCGCTTCCTCGTCAGTTCGCGCTTCCGGGTAGCCAGACATATCACTGTCATCGTGGCACTGCTTGTCATAGCCTGTAATCTGGTATTATTCAATTGTCAGGGCTATATAGAGATGTTGGGTAAGTGGACCTATCTTCTTATCTTCAATATGTTTCTGCTCTATGGTTCCATTTTCTATTTCAATTTGCTCTATCTGGTACCCCGTTACTTGCTCAAACAAAGATATCTGACATATATTCTTTCCCTCTCAACCGCTCTAATCGTAGTTTTTATCTTTCAAGCTACACAGGAGTATATTGTATCCGATATCTTTTTAGTTCCTAACATTTATGTCGGATACTCTAAAGTGGCATTTGTGATGGATTATCTTTCCTCTTTCCCATTAACGCTCCTCAGTATCATGGGCGGTGGCATGACTGTCTTGCTACGGCTTTGGATACTGGAAAACCAACGAGTGATGCAATTGGAAAAAATCAGGTTGCAGTCTGAAATAGAACATCTGAAAGAACAAATTAGTCCTTCCATGTTATTCCGGGTACTCCACTATTCAGGAGAGCAGGCATTGGTAAATCCGGGAAAGGCTTCGAAAATGTTAATGAAACTGAGCCAGATACTCCGGTATCAGTTGTATGACTGCAACCGGGAAAAAGTGTTGTTAAATACAGAAATCAAATTCCTCACCAATTATTTGGAACTGGAACAACTTGTCTCCGGCAAATTTGATTTCCACATGAACGCATCAGGAGAGACAGGACGTACTTTTGTATTCCCATTGCTTTTCATCCCTTTTATACAGTACACCGTAAAACAAATCGAAACACAGGAAGAACATCCTGCATCCATTGACATCCATCTGCACGCAGAAGATGAGAATATTCAGTTCAACTGCCAGGTATCCATACCTTGCTTGGAACCGGAACAGGAATTAAATAAAATCCGGCAACGTCTTGATTTGCAATACGGAGAGAACTACCGGCTGGAATTAACCGACCAAAGCATTCAGCTTGAATTGAAAGGAGGTGGAAAATGATCAATAACCGTTTTACCAATTTCCTGCTTGCTCCACGTTATCGGACGGCAAGGCATCTGTTTCTGCAATTCGTGGTATTTATGATTACAGTAAACATACTTTGGAATGTCCCCATGCGACCACTCAGCTTCCCTCAAAGGTTGCTGGGATGGGCCATCTATTTTATTTCCATTGATGCAGTTTTCTATATCAATCTTTATTGGCTATTCCCTCGCTTCCTGCTGAAAAATCGCCTGTTGATATATGCCCTTGGTGTATCCGGAGTTAGTCTGATAGTCATTATAGCTGTAGCCATATTCCAAATTTTCACCATCGACATTTCTGTTCCCTCATCCGATAACGGTCTGTTGCCTATCGTGGTAAATGCCATATCAGGAGTATTAGCCATGGGATTTACCGTAGCCGGAATGTCCGCCATACTCCTGCTCCGCCACTGGATACTCTATAACCAGCGTGTAGATGAGATCCAATCTGCCACTCTGCATTCTGAATTGAAGTTTCTCAAAAACCAGATAAATCCTCACTTCTTATTCAATATGCTGAATAATGCCAATGTACTCATTCGAAAGAATCCCGCAGAAGCATCTAAAGTATTATTCAAGCTTGAAGATTTATTGCGTTACCAGATGAATGATAATTTCCGCGAACATGTACCTCTCCGTTCCGATATCCATTTCCTGAACGATTATCTGAATCTGGAAAAAGTACGGCGTGACCACTTTGACTACAATATCACAGAGGAAGGTAATATCGATGGCATACAATTGCCAGCCTTACTATTCATTCCTTTTGTAGAGAATGCAGTGAAGCATAATTTCGATAGTGAACATCCGTCATACGTTCACCTTTTCTTCAAGGTTGATGATAATCAATTGGAATTCCAGTGTGAAAACTCCAAGCCTGCCGTAGCAACAGGCAAAAGCCGTGTAGGCGGAATCGGACTAACAAACATCCGACGTCGGCTCGAACTCTTATATGTCGGTCGCTATTTACTGGAAGTGTCCGAGACAGAAAACAAATATGTAGTAAATTTAAAGCTGAACTTATGAATTGTATTATAATAGATGATGAACCCCTGGCACGCGAGGCTATGGAAATGCTGGTAGAAGAAAATAAAGAGCTCTGCTTACTGAGCATGTTCAACAATGCAGTGTCCGCTGCACGGTTTATGGAAGAACATTCTGTCGATCTAATCTTTCTGGATATCCAGATGCCCGGTATCACCGGCATAGAGTTCGCACATACTGTCTCCAAACGAACACTTATCATCTTCACCACTGCCTATACGGAATATGCACTGGATAGCTATGAAGTCGATGCCATCGACTATCTGGTCAAGCCGATAGAAACAGAACGTTTCCAGAAAGCTGTACAGAAGGCTCTCTCCTATCATTCATTATTGATGAAAGAAGAAAAAGAGGCCATCGAAGCCAATGTATCTTCCGAGTATTTCTTTGTCAAGTCCGAACGGAAATATTTCAAAGTAAACTATGCCGATATTCTCTTCATCGAAGGATTGAAAGACTATGTAATCCTTCAATTACCGGAGCAGCGCATCATAACCCGTATGAATATGAAAGGCATCTCCGAGCTCCTGCCCCAGGATCTGTTCCTCCGTGTAAACAAGTCCTATATCGTCAATACCCGTCACATCGATTCATTTGATAACAATGACATCTATATAGGCAATTATGAGATTGCCATAGGCAACAGCTACCGCGATACATTCTTTGAAGAATTTCTAATGAAAGGAAAAAGAAAAGGATAATATAAAAAATAATGATGTACATTTGTATTCTGGAATTAAGCAACTTAACAAGTTTACAGATATGATACAAATTCGTCCCAGCCAACTTTCTGACTTAGACCGCCTGATGGAGATATTCGATCATGCCCGCAAGTTTATGGCATCCGTAGGAAACGGAAACCAGTGGATCAACGGCTACCCGCAGCGTGAACTGATTGCCAAAGAAATCACCGACGGACATTGCTATGCATGTGAAAATGAGCACGGAAAAATCATCGGAACATTTTGTTTTGTTCCGAGTCCCGACCCCTTTTATGCCATTATCGAAGATGGAGCCTGGCTGAATGATGATCCCTATTATGTGATTCACCGTATCGCTTCCGACGGAAGTTACAAAGGCATTGGCGATATCTGTTTAAATTGGTGCGCCAAGCAATATCCAAGCTTACGTGCGGACACACATAAAGACAATATCATCATGCAAAACCTCCTTGTGCGAAACGAATTTATCCGTTGTGGGACGGTTTATGTCTCAAATGGGACACCCAGAATTGCATACCAAAAAATATCACGATAATGACCGCCTAACTGCTATGGATGCAGGATGCAACGAGTATCTTGTTAAACCCATAGACCGGGCTAAATTAATGGCTGTATTGAAAAAATACAGCTAATATATAATCTTTTAAACAGATATTTTATCAGGAATGAAGAATAGTAAAAGCCAGAGCCCTACACAGTGGTTCGTCTTTTTCAAAGACCAACTGTTGCTGAAAAAAGAGAAAACAGAAAAAGGAGAGATTAAATACAGTGTACCTTATGGTACAGAATCACCGTTGGCCCCCGGCTCAGGTAGTACGATCCATGAAGTCTTTCTGCCCACGGATGAAATAGTACATGCATTCGCCATTGAACAGCTCGTTACTGAAACTGAAGAATGGGTTATGGTCAACCTCCGGGGTTCCTACGAATACATCACTCTGGACGAATATAAAGCTGCCGGAAAAGCATATCAGATACTGTATTGGGATCAGCATAGCCGTTTTTGTCCTGCGTGTGGTATGCCTACGGAACATAAGACCCCTATCATGAAAAAATGCCCTTCGTGTGCTTACGAAATATATCCACCTATTTCTACAGCTATCATTGTACTAATACGCCGCGGGGAAGAAATCTTGCTGGTGCATGCCCGCAATTTCCGCGGAACATTCTATGGTTTGGTAGCCGGTTTCCTCGAAGCAGGAGAAACTCTGGAACAATGCGTACAACGCGAAGTGATGGAAGAAACCGGATTGCGAGTGAAGAATATCACTTATTTCGGCAACCAGCCCTGGCCCTATCCCAGCGGACTGATGGTAGGCTTCATTGCTGATTATGAAAGTGGGGAAATCAAGTTACAGAAAGACGAGCTCAGTGCCGGAGCATTCTATTCAAAAGAAAATATGCCGGAAATTCCACGAAAACTGAGCATAGCACGAAAGATGATAGACTGGTGGCTAAGCAATAATTAAAAGACGGAAATCATTCAAATAAAAACAGATTGCGGAGGACATGCATTCAACAAACGAACAACTACGAATGAAACGACTCTCATTCACATCAACCAATTAGCATGCAACCGCAATCTGTATATTTTCTCATCTCCCGGTCATTCGACCTTCATCAAGTAATTCTAAAATATATCCATCAGAAAAAAGAGGATAGTAGCAATTTATCTCAACCGATGCTTTCACTATTGAAAACGCTCTTACGCCACTAATTGCCAAAATCCCCTTTTATCATCCTGATGGATATTACTAAGGTTTAGGTTAGGTTTATACGTTGCATATAAAACGGCATTTAACAGAGAATGATTTCAGAGTTGACTTAAAGAAAGCAAAAGAACCTTAAAACGGGAAGAATGTCCACGCTAACGGATAAAAAACAAAAAAGGTGCAACCCTTCGCAGGATTACACCTTTCCTTCTGCCTTACAGCAGTTTATCTTTCTCAGATACCAAGTGACTTACGTACTGCCACCACTTTCTCTTCTGCTTCAGCATCAGCACTGGCGTAGCATTTCGGGCAACCCATTTCGCCCTTCACTTCGATATAGAACTTGATTTTCGGTTCTGTACCCGACGGACGAACAGAAATCTTTGTACCATCTTCCGTGAAATACTGAAGAACATTTGAAGTCTCCGGCATATCCAGATCAACAGCATTTCCCTGAGCATCGATCATCTTCAATGTCTTATAATCCTTGATCAATTTGACAGGTGAACCTCCGATTTCTTTCGGCGGGTTAGCACGGAAGTTATCCATCATGGCTTTGATTTCATCCGCACCGCTCTTACCGGGTTTCACTACGTTTACAGTCGTTTCTTTAGAGAAACCATACTCTACATAGATATCCATCAGCACATCATACAGCGTCTTGCCCTGATCCTTAGCCCAGGCACAGATCTCAGCCAACAATGAACAGGCAGAAACGGCATCTTTATCACGAACAAAGTCTTCTGCCAGGAAACCGTAGCTTTCTTCACCACCACCAATATATTGCTGCTTGCCTTCGCTCAAACGAATTTCACGTGCAATCCATTTGAAACCGGTGTAGCAATCACGCATTTCAATCTTATTCTTATCAGCGACAGCCTTAATCAGTTCAGTAGTTACAATGGTCTTCACGATGAAGTCGTTGGGCTGCATCTTGCCCATTGCAATACGGTTCTTGATGATGTAATACAAGAAGATCAGACAAGTCTGGTTACCGTTGATAAGTACCCACTCACCTTTATCATCTTTACAAGCCATACCTACACGGTCAGCATCCGGATCGCTCGCCATTACGATGTCGGCATCGAGTTTCTTCGCCAATGCGATAGCCATAGAGAGAGCTTCGGCATTTTCAGGGTTCGGAGATACCACAGTCGGGAAATTACCGTCCTTCACCATCTGTTCGGGTACGCAATTTACATTCTCAAATCCCCATTCTTTCAGAGAAGAAGGAATGAGCACACGACCTGCACCATGCAGAGGAGTATAAACTATGCTGAGATCTTTCTGACGTTTGATAACTTCCGGATCTATAGAAATAGAATGAACCATGTCCAGATAAATCTTATCTACATCAGCACCAATGATCTGAATCAGGTCTTTGTTACCTTCAAATTTGATGTCGGCAACAGTCACCTTATTTACTTCGTCGATGATAGCGGTATCGTGCGGAGCAAGTACCTGAGCGCCATCATCCCAATAAGCCTTGTAACCGTTATATTCTCTCGGATTGTGGCTGGCAGTGATATTGATACCACTCTGGCATCCGAAGTGACGGATAGCAAAAGAAACTTCCGGTGTGGGACGCAAATCATCGAAAAGATATACTTTGATGCCGTTTGCAGAGAAGATGTCGGCAGAGATTTTAGCGAATTTGTCGCTATTGTTACGGCAGTCATAACCTACCACAACGGAAATCTGCTCTTTGTCCTTGAAACACTTATTCAGATAGTTGGAAAGACCCTGTGTTGCAGCGCCTACGGTATAGATATTCATGCGATTGGTTCCAGCACCCATGATGCCGCGCAGGCCACCCGTACCGAATTCCAAATCCTTATAGAAACAATCTATCAACTCAGTTTTATCTTCGTTTTCCAACATGCGTTTTACTTCAGCCTGAGTTTCGGCATCATAAGCCGGGGTGAGCCACATCTGGGCTTTCTCAGTTACCTGCTTGATAAGTTCCTGATTTTCCATACAATTATTGTTATTTTAGAGGTTAAAATATATCTATTAGTTGTAAGACACAAATGTAGGCGAATAAGTTCAAATATCCTACTTTTCCATTAAAGATTTACACTGCTTTGTACAGATTTCACAGGCTTCTTATTGTTCCTGCGAAACCTACAAAGCCTGCAACAGGGTGTTACTCCGGCATCTTATAGCGATCACCGGTTTGTTTCACGTATTCTTCCAGAAATTCTTTCGGATATCCGGGACGTATCACACCAGCCGGCTGACCAATGGAATTACGTTCAAACTTACCGTCTTTCATACGTTTTACCACACCGTCATTGTATTTTACGATAAGGAATTCGCCAAGACGTTTCCAGGTATCGAGCGTACTCTGCGCGGTCATATTCGTATAGTTAGTCAGGAATGCTTTTGCCTGGGCAGGATCTTTGGAATAGAGTTTGGATGCAGCCGATTCGATTCCTTCCTGTGCATCATTGAAAGTAGTTTCCATCTCCGACTGGCTTGCACGTACATCGCCAATCATCAGGTCGTAGCGGGGATAAACCATGTTCGCCACCCAGTTGAAAATCCAGAAAGAAGAATTCCAGGAGAAGGTGATATAGTCGGCACCATCTACACGAGAGTAGCATACAGGCACTTTATCAGTACAGCAATATACAGGGGTGAAAACAGTCATGTTGGCATCATCCGTACCGAACCACAGCACGCCACCGATAGCATCGGGCATGGTAGAGCGCATCTGAGATACGAAAACGAAACCTGACTGCTGGGTAGAGATGGGACGTTCGTTGAAATATTCCTGGTCGTTCACCTTGAAGGACAGCGGAGAAAGACGGTAAGGGGTGTGATAAGGACCGGCACCAAAATCTTTGCTGATATCCAGCGGAGTACCTTCGTAATGATCGCGCATGGCATTCTTCACATCCTGTACGGAGATTTTGCGGTTGGCTTTCAGATAAAGCGGCATGGGTTGATTGGTTTTACCTTCTATATAAGGAAGGAATTCCTCACCACGGTCGGTAAACATATTGAAGTAACTCCATACGCGGGCTTCGCAATAACGGCGTGCACCGAAATCCAGAGGAGCGTATGCATCAGCAAAGCTGAAATCTTTGTTCACACCGTTGAAGTAACCTTTTTCGCGGGCAAAAGAGATGACATCGGAAGAATACATACAGTTGTTCTTATCATTCATATCGAACTGGTGAATGCGCGACTGGTTGGCATGTGCCGAGATGCAATCATCGGGGATGCGCACAGCCACCCACACGGCACCACGCACACCGGGGCCTTTGCCAATCATTTCCATAATCCAGATCTCGTTCGGATCAGCGATAGTGAAAGACTCGCCACTGCTGTAATAGCCATATTCCTGTACAAGGTCGGTCATCACCTTGATAGCTTCACGGGCGGTACGGGCACGTTGCAGACCGAGATAAATCAAGCTTCCGTAGTCGATGATACCGGTGGTATCTACCAGTTCAGGACGACCTCCGAAAGTGGTTTCAGCAATGGTAAGCTGGAATTCGTTGATATTGCCGATGACGTTGTACGTCTGGCGTGCCTGCTCAATCTGTCCCAGATACTTGCCGGTGTCCCACTCATGCACATCCATCAGGGTACCTTTCTTATGTATGCCCGCAGGATAATGATATAACTCGCCGAACAACCCGTA